>NZ_JBIAJH010000075.1:0-14102 GCF_042871845.1 Streptomyces sp. NPDC005533
GGTCAGGCCCCCACCCTCCGGATAACGCATACCAACGGCATACCGCAGGGATCATGAACCGTCACTACCCGACGACAACCCGAAATCCTCAGTAACGGTGCACAGCTCTCTTCGTGTGCTTGGCAGTTTCGCCAGGTGACGTAGCTTCGATCCGCTTCAGCCAGCATGAGTTCATGGAGCTGTAGGCGGTCTTGACTTGTTCGTCCCAGCCCAGACGCCGCGTCACCAACAGCTATTGATTGTCGGGCGCCGGGCGAACCCACCGGCCACGATCGCCATCCGCTTCGCCTATGTCTTATTCACCCGGCGCAGGTGGAGAGGTAAGCCCCGTGTAGCTGGCGTGGGGACCGTTTCGAATTGCCGCTGCCTCGGAGTCTTCGGGAGGATCTGGCATAGTCCCACCCAGTACCTCGCCAGGCCTCCGCTTACACTGGCGCCGAACAGGCTCTCGGAGATCAACGCTCGCCATCCTGGCTGGCGCCTCCAGCCTCTGTCAGTTGCCGACGACCAAGGGCCTCCGCCGCTCCAGGGTAATCAGCAGGCGCAAGGATCAGGGGTCCCCTCAAACCGAAGGGGAACGAGAGGAACTCTGGGAACATCGCCGACCAGAGCCTGATGCTCGCTGTCAACGCAGGGCCAGGTGCGCACCTCTTGGCCGGCTCCCGCCTCAGCTGAACGGCCTGTGAGGGTCTCTGCCGACTGTTGGCCCCGGTGCTCAGTCTGTGTTTTCCACCCGGGCTTCAGCTGAGGTCTTCCGACGCCCCCTTGACCAAAATATGCCACCTAATCGGTGATTCGTTTGGCGATCCCCATGTTTCGTTTTGCGTCACCACGCAAAGAGGACTTGGTAACACCCAACAGCCAGTTGAGTATGCACTGGTTAACGGAAAGGCAAACTTCCGGCAGAGGTCTGCCCAAATGGAAGGGACCGGGGCACGCTCACGGAACGTGCCTGCTCAGGGCCTGCCAGTTGTGTCGCCTGCCTCTTTATGCTCCAGCTGTCTTCTCGTACACCGATGTGGTGAACTTTGTCCACACATTGAGATTTCCCGAGCGCCAGTGTTTTGGAGCCGCTAGCCTGATTGCTGGTCAATTTTCCGAGAGGGTTAGGTGAGGGAACGAGGACGTGGAGTCCGCAGCGCCTCGGGGCGGAAAGAAGCTCAGGTGCGGCTGCTGTGGAGATGGCGAGGACGTCACGGGCTGTGGCGGAAGTTCCGTCGTCACCACGACGGCAGGCGTTTCGGGGCATGTTGTTGGGCGAGGATTGCTCACCGAAGATCCGGATCCGACATCCGTGTCAGTGGAACTGCAGACTGAGCCCTCGGCGAGCTACATCGCCGAAAATCTCCAAGCCATCATCCGTGCCCCTGCAGGAGCTGCATCCACTGGTCTGGGCCCCATGCCCAGTTACTGGGAGGCCCAAGAGGGAGCAGGCGGCGTAGGCGCATGGACCAATCCGAATTCGAACATGCGCAAAGCCCGGCACACTCCCGCCAAGGAGTATCCGGGCCTCACGCGAGTCCGCCACTCGATCCACCAACTCTGCCCTCGGCCTGTGCGTAGCCGAGGGCAGAGTTCTGGCGACGTACGAAGCGGGCTTGATGGTGACGAGTGAGAGAGTACCCATGGTTAGGGCCAGTCGTGGACATCAGCACGCGGATGTCCAAAATTTGATCCGCCTGAGGCCGCCCTCGCAGCCGGACCAGGCGATCCCGATCGACTTAGTAGCGGTCCCGCAGTATCCAGGCTGGTGGTTCCGTACGCCGAGCAAGGGGAGTGAGGGCGGGGTGTGGACAACGTCGTACCAGCGTCTGACTCAAGTTCTCGGCTGGTGTCCCCAAGTCCTCGCCCACTTGATCCTGCCCGATCCCGATGGCGGCGCCGATATGGAGTACTACGTACTCCTTCTCCACCATCACGTGGCAACCCTCACCCCGATCGACCTGCGAGAGGCCGCGGGATGGCAAGCCTTCCCCACGATCGATCTGTGGGAATGCCTTGAAGTGGGAGACCAGCTACGTAAGATCGTGGAATACCAGGCACGCGTCGCCCCCAGGATCACTTGCGGGGACGCAGCGTGATGTCGTACACGCGAACGATCCCCGCTTATCCACCACCGAGCCAGTTGGCATGCGATCCCACTTGACCCTACTGATCTATGGTGGAGAAGTACTACGTAGTACTCCATATCGGCGCCGCCATCGGGATCGGGCAGGATCAAGTGGGCGAGGACTTGGGGACACCAGCCGAGAACTTGAGTCAGACGCTGGTACGACGTTGTCCACACCCCGCCCTCACTCCCCTTGCTCGGCGTACGGAACCAGCAGCCTGGATACTGCGGGACCACAGCAGTTCCACCGGGTCGAGCTCGGGTGCGTAGGCGGGTCATCGGGCAAGGGTGAGCCAGTCCTGCCCGACGGCCCACGCCCGCATCGCCCGGTCCAGCGGACGGACGGAAAAGCCGTCCCACACCAAAACCACCCGCTCCCCGCGGTAGAACACCTTCTCCTATTCCAGGACCTCCGAAGAGGGCGGCGGTGTCATAGCTCGGGCCATCGATGCACGCTTGCAGTTCAACTACCGCCCGCGAGGTAGATGCACTTCAGCGCACGGTGCCGGCGGGCAGTTGCCAGCGGGCGGCAGGGTCGGCCAATAACGCGTGGGCGGGGCATAGCGGGGGTAATGTGCCAGTGCTGGTAGGACTTCGCCCGCCGCCGTTTTTCGGTAGGGTCCTGGTCATCGGCGCCGCGGCTGGGGCCTGCTCCTGAAGGCGGCCGGTTCGGTGCAAACCCGGAACCAGTACGGCAGACCTCACCGCTGACAGAGAAACAAGCGCTCTGCACCGACGCTCCGGTGCTTGCTACCCAGCCGACGAAACACCTCATCCTGCTCTGCCCACATAGGATTTCGTACCCGCCTCCCAGCTGAAGACGGGGCACCCGCGAAAGGGCTGATGAACCTGGGACTCCTGTAGGACCCCTCCTGCTGAGAGCTGTCTCACGGCAATCCTCACCGGCCCAAAACTCTGGTTTGCCGCGTCACCTTCCATCCTGACGCGTCACTCTTGCTACGGGTAACACTTTCCAGGCCATCGGTCTAGCGTGGGGCACCCGACGCCCGCGAGCCGAGCCGTCCTGACACCACACGATGGGGGAGCCGATGGAACGTTTTCACTACCGCAGTACCAACCGTGAGGAAACTGAAGCCTTCCTCTGCTCCGCTTACAGTAAGTTGCGGGTGCACGCCAGCAGCCCCACGTTCATGTTCGCTGTCTCCCGCCTGCTTGTCGGTCCGTTCTCCCTAGACGAAGTCGACATCAATCACATCCACGACGCGGATGTGAGACAGGCTCCGGGGCATCTGATCTTGACCAGCATCATTTCCGGTCACATTGCATGTTCTACGTCTACGCACGGGAGGGCACAGGCAGGCCCCGGCCAGTGCCTGCTGGTCGACCAGACCGACGTACCTCGCCAGACTAGGGTCGACCACTCTCTTTATCATGCCGCTGTTTTCGATTCAGCTCTCCTCCAGCAGACCGCATCCGTCGGCGCCCGAACTGTCACCAAGCCCATCCGCTTCACAGCCCTGCGGCCCCTGAGCCCGGCTGCTGACCGACAGCTCGCCAACGCCCTCGCCTATCTCCGGGAAAGCCTGCTCAGCCTCACCGAGATATCTCCCCTGCTTGCTTCTACCGCCTCGCAGGCCCTGGCCTCTTCCGTCTTGGCTGCCATCCCCAACACCTCGCTTGTCGACGACTTGGCCCTTGCCGACACCCGCGACGCCGACAGCGAGACCTTGCGCCGCGGCAAGCTGTTCATCGAGGAATACGCTCACTTGCCCATCACCCTCGCTGAGATCGCTGCCTCCATCCCTGTCACCCCCCGCGCCCTCCAGTACGCCTTCCGCCGACACGCGGGCACCACACCGATGGGATACTTGCGCCGTGTCCGACTCGCTCACGCCCACGCAGCCCTGCAAGCAGCCGACTCAGCCACAGGCGTGGCACTCACCGACATCGCAGCTGAGTGGGGCTTTCTCCACCCCAGCCGCTTCGCCGCGGCATACCTGAAAGCGTATGGCGTCTCACCCCGTACCACCCTCCTCACATGACCATGATCCGGCGCTGACGACCTCGTGCGTGGTTGGTTCAAGAATGCGTTCAGCCGGGGATCGCGATGCTCGTCTGGCGGCCAGTGGAGGTTGATGGACAGCTGGGCTATCCACTAGCAGGTGATGTGTTTATGGGGGTGGGTTCCGCGCCGGTTGCTTTCGGACGGCAGTCCGGCTACCGGCTGATGGAGACGCGAGCGAGGTATGACCTGGTCGATGCTCGGGGCAGTCGATGGCTTCGTCGGAGGTTTCTCGGCTGGCGCACGGTGAGATCCCCGTTTTCAAGAGGAACGAGCGAGGGAGGTTCAGCGAAGCAGACAGCCATCGCCGTCCCGAACGACCAGACGGCAGGGGCTGTCGTGTTCGTCCAGGTGTGTCTCGCCGGTCTTGCCTCTGTGGCTTTGTCCGTCGATATCTTGGTCGGCTGCCAAGTCCGGTCTCATTGATGGGTTTCCCTACGTCTCGGGTGCCTGCTCTGACTCCTCATCGACCGCCGCGAAGCCTGGCGTCGGCAGTCATGGCTGATCGAAGGCGCCCATATGCCGGCTTCATCTGAGCGTTGTGGCAGAGCCCCATCAGACCTAGGTTATTCGAATCGTAACTTTGGTTGCTCTGATCGCCGGAGTGTGCCCACGGATCCGCTCGCGCGTCTCCTTCGGGTTGTCGAATTGCACCCACGAAATCACCAGCACCTGGACGGTGTCGTCCCGTTCATCCACCGCGCGGCCTTCGGCCGCAGCAACGGATCCGCGGTGACCGAGCCAGGGCCCTCGTCGTTCGGGGCTGGCTCCTGCACCAGCCGTACTCCCCTGGCTTGTCCACCGGAAGGTCCCGGCCGAAGGGCGCCGGGCACGACCGCAGCAGATCGCTGGCCTCCGTGCCCATAGCTCACACCGGCTTGGCGAGCGTCATAAGTCCGCAACCATAGGCCTTCGCCTTGCCCAGGCCGAGCGTCAGGGTCCGCCGAAGCGCCGCAGGGTCAGTGACTTGCAGACGTCCGTCGAAGGTAACGGTTACGAGAGGGACGCGGTGTAGCTGGCCTCCCTGTTCATCGGTCTTTTCGAATCTGTGCCTACGCTCGTCACGGACCGTCAGCTGGAACTCATTGCTTTGCGGGAGGCGGCGCTGCTCTGGCGGGGTGTTCAGGATCCGGAAGCCTGCGGTTTCTTGACGAGCAAGCAGCCATCCCATTTGGTGTCCGGGTGTCACATGGGCGGTTCGTTTAGTGGGGTCGCCGTCTTTGCGCCGGATGTAGTGCACTGGGTTGGCAGTCAGGCGGAATGCCCAGGTGCTGCCAGCTTGGAGTGCGCCAAGGAAGGCTTGGTAGTCGTACGTCTGCCAAGTGGCGGTCGTTGGCCAGCCGGCCTGCTCCACGAGGTGCGTGAGGTCGGGGCATTCCTTGCTGACGATGTAGAGCAGTACCTCAGCCTTGGCGTTGCGGTCGAGGCGCCACAGTGTCCGGGAGTCGTTCTTGTCTCTGGGCAGTCGTCCGGCGAAGGAAGACATTACAGCAGCGTGCATGCGCTGGGGGGAAGCGAGGAGGCTGCGGACACCGAGCCGCGCGGTGTTGATCCGGAAGCGGGTCAGATGCATCAGGGACCGTCCATAGGGGACAGCAGGGTTTCGGGTTCATGTCGAGGGACGGGGACAGGCGGACGGTTTTCGCGTGTCGGTGGGCTGAAATCGGGGTTCGGTACGTCGACTGAGGTGCAGACCACGCTGCGCAAGGCGTAGCGGCGGTGGCGCGGGTCGAAGCTGACTGGTTGATCCCTCAGGGCACCGTCGAGTCTGTTGCCGACCGTGCCCTCGCCCAGGATGATCAGCGCGATCAGCGAGTCCTGGCGCCGCTGCTGTCGGTACCACTCGGATGCCTGCCACCCCTCGGCTTTTAGAGCGTCGATAGGATCCCCGGTACTCCGCACGCCGAGATCGACAGGTCCCTGTGGCGGGCAAGAGCGGCGGCCGAGGTAGGGGAGGTAGACGGGAGCGCGTACGGCTGCGTGCAGGGTACGCACCAGATCGTCGTCTCCGGCGACGGCGGCAACGAAGACCGCGTCGGCCAGGTAGAAGCGCTCCGAGACGGGCATCGCTTTGCCAGTGTCTGCGTGGTGGGCCGTCTGGAAGTCACGCAGGCGGGTACCTGGCTGATCGATGCGTACTGCATAACGCAGCGCAGCCAGGTCGGATAGGCCGGCGCCTCGGGGTCGGCCTAGGGCAGCGGCAAGTAGGCCGATCACGCCGCTCTTGGTTGGAGCAGTTTCGGTGGTGCGCCGGGCGAACCGGGCCGAAGCCCCCCACGACTGCAGGGGGCCCGCCAGGCGCAGGGCCAGAGCGCTCATCCACGCTTCCCAAGACGTTCCGCTACGGCCTCGCCTACTTCGGTGACCAGCAGCCGGAGGCCAACCTGGGCGCCAAGCGCGGCCAGATCGGCCGTGTGCTCGCCGACGCGCAGGACCCAGGTACGGTCGGCGATGGCTCCGAAGGCGTTCTCGACTGCGGGGATGTGTTCTGCCAGCGCTTTGCAGGCGGGGCGTACGTGACCGTCAGTGGAGGCCTCCCGGACTACCGGTTTCTCGAAGGCCCCTACGAAGCTAACGGGCCGGGAGGTGCGTAGTTTGACGATGATGGCGTCCGGGAGTGTGTGATTGCCGAAGGTGTTGGCCTTGCCGGTGGGCATCGACATCGCGAAGCCCTCGATGAAGGCTTCCACTGCCTGCCGTACCGGCCAGTCCGCTTGCCCGCTGTCAATAAGCTTGGCGTCGAGGTTGTTCGCCAGCAGGTTGACGTCCACGGTGGCGTAGCGGTAGAGGGTGGCTGAGGTGAAGTCGATGGCGCCAATCATCCCGGCGCCCGGTTCTGCGCTGGTGTTCTGATCGTCTACGGCCGTGAAAAAGTCCGACTCCATGTCCACGGCATGCACGCTGAGGGCGTGGGCGACCTGGGCAGCCGCGTCGACGTTGATGTCGGCGGCGTCGGCCACCATACGGCCGAAGAGCGCGATGTCGACCGAGTGCCGGGTGGCAGCGATCTGCTTGGCCCGGGCTTTGATGTCCTTGGCCTTCACGAACACCTTGGGCTCGAACCCCGTACCGATGCCCTCGACGGCCAGGCGTGCCAGCCCGTCGAGCTGGTGGGCGCTGAGGAAGAGCAGGTAAGAGGACTGCGGGGCTTGAGGGGCGTCTTCGTCGTCTTTGCCGTCCTTGCCACCCGCTTTCCGCGAGGGCGTCTCGATCTTGGCGCCGGTGGCCGTCCGAATCACCTCGGCCGCCATCGGCCACACCTGTTCCGCCTCCAGCGAGGGCGCTAACGCCACGATCCGCCCGGTCAGCGCCTCGACCACCTTCTTCGTCCGCACCCCCAGCTCAGCCGGGTCCAGCAGATTCCCGAAGGCCTTCCTGGTTGCCCGCTTCCACGCCTGACTGGACACCCTCGAGCGGCGCACCCCGCCATAGACAGCGCTCTTGGGTGCCCCCGTATCGTCCCGGTTGAGATTGCTCGGCGGGACGGTCTGCAGAATGTGCACGTCAACAATCGTGCGGCTCACTCGTTTCCTTCATTTCTTCGACGGTCTCGGACTGCACGGGCAGGGACGTCTGCCTCCTTCTCCGTGGTAGCGGCTGGTAGGCGGTGCGCGTGGAAGGCGCGCCCCCAGGCCCGGCGGACCTGGAGCGGCCCTCCCGGCTTCTGCCATAGATCGAGCTGCTCGGCAAGCAACCCGTAGTCGAGCGGAATCTCCGCCGCGCGCAGCTGGACTACCAGGTCGCGCAGCCTCTGGGCCATAACCTCTAGTGTGCTGGCCGTTCCTGCTCGCACGAGTCGCTTACGGATCGGCGCGTCCGAATCGGTACCCGACATGAGTCGGCGCACCGCCGTTCCCACGGATGGCCCGCCAGCGATATGCATGTGTTTCGTTTGGCTGGGCTGCTGGTGCACGGCCCAAAGTGCGACGGCGACATGCGCGGCGCGCTCAGCGCGCGGCATTTCAGCTGCCGCCCTCGCCGACGCGTGCTGCTGGGTGAGCCGATGTTCGAAGAACTGCTCGACGCCTCCCAGTCCCCGCAGGTCCGGCATGTCCGCCGGACATCCGTGACTTCGGCGCAGGCGCGCCAGAGCTCGCACGGCGTGGGAACGGTCCGCTAGGTAGTCGTTTTGGAGAGTGCGGATGTGCTGGGCGACGGCCTGATGCAACAAGCTGAACTCTTTGGCCGGTCCCCGCGACTTCTGCGACCAGATGGGCGCTGCCGGAACCGTCGGCACGGTATCGATCACCGCGCTGCCCCCCTTGCTGACGTCAGGTTCCTCCGGCTCTGTGACAGAGTCTGCCTCGGTCCCGTAGCGCAGGCAAAAGACTCTATTCAGCCGAGCCAGGAAGGTGCGCTCGGATGCGGCGTGGTCCAGCCAGCCTGTCTCGCCCGCGGCAGCCACGTGGCTTTCGGCCGCCTCTCGCAGGATGCGATGCGCTGCCAGTTGCCAGTTCCTTCGAGCCTCCCCTGGGTCCTTCATCTCACGCAGGACTGCCAGCCACTGACGATAGGTGACGTCCAGCAGATCAAAACCTCTGTCCCGGGCTGTCTCACGCGCTACGCCGGGATCACTCCCTGCCGCTCTGGCGAGCCCGGCTGCCAGATCACCCAGCGCCCCGACCCCGGCACTGCCGTCCTCGACCGCTCCCAGAGCCTGGGCCGCATACTGCCGATCCTGCTGATGAAGCAAAACGACCGGCATTGTGAGGCCGTCATCGACAAGTTCGTCGATGACCGACTGCTGAGTGCCATACCTCGCCCCGATCAGGCGGGGCCTGATGAGCATCTCCTCCGGCAGGAGACGCTGATGCGTAAGTTCCGCGATCCAATTCAAAACGCCCGCCCGCAGGCACGAGGTAGGCTCACCGTGCTGGGCGGTCCGCTCCTGGGCCTGAGACGTCAGCAGCGAGGGCAGGCTGCGCCATGCGGCCCGCGACGGATGGTGCTCGCGCGGCATATAGACCGGCGAGCGGCCTAGCTTCATCTCCTGCGGCTTGCTGCGACGCCAGCAGCTCATCGGCTCGTAACGGTACTTGTCCTGCGATGCCAAAGGATCCCCGTAGGCCAGAACCACGCCGTGAACTCCCTGGTCGTCATGGTGCAGACGGATTCGCCGTGACTGCCACGTATAGAGATCCCGAGGGCCAGTGGGCCGCGATTCCAGGCCATGCTGCACATCTGGTCCGCACGGTTCCCTGCGCCACGCCGGCCTGTCCTCCTTGTCAAGGCTGAGCGCGGAAGACGGCACCAGATTGAGCAGGAGAGTTTGCCTGAGACTGTCCCCCTCCACGAAGACGCCCCCTAGGTTGCCGGCCCACCCGACCCCCTGCGGGTAGCCCTTGCCGCCTTTGACCCGCGAGTCCCCCACAGCTCCCGATTTGATACCAGACGTATCGAAGGCGTGTGCATGCACGACCCAGCGCGCCGCCTCCCCGAACGAGAGCCGCTCGACCCCAGGCTGACGCACCGTAAAGAAGGGATCCCCATTGGGGACGTCTGCAACGATGCGGTTCAGCCGTGCCACCTCCTCCTTCTGCGTCCTCAGCTCAGGTACTTGGAAGAACGGCCGACTGGGATGAACAAGATCGAATCCATGCCGGTGACGATCGAGATAAGCAGACACACTTGCGAATGGCTCCGGACACTCGTGTAGCTCCTGCCAGGCGTCGAGGTCTCGCGGTCCATCAACGGCATCGTGCAAGATGGCCAGTAGGAGCCTCAGCAGAGCGAAATCCTGCGAAGGCACATCTCCCGCCAGCCTCCGCACATCACCAGCGCGGGCGAACACCTCCTCCAGTGACAACTCAACGGCAGTACCGTCGCACAACTGGACCGGCAGCCACGGACGGGAGACCAGGTCGAAACTGCGCAAGCCTTTCACCCTCTTCCCTCGCTGGAGACCCTATTGATCACAATCCCAATCAGCCCTCGCTGTAGCAGGCCTCAAAAAGCATTAGCTGGGTCCGATCACCCTGAACGCGCACCAGAATCAGCTCGCGCCCAGACATCAGCACACCCCTTTCCACCACGCCACCGGCCTTGGCTCCTCCACGGCACAGTCGACTGCCCCAGGCGCTCGGAAAAATAGAATGACAGCCGCAGCGCACTGGCTCGCGCTATACAAGGTGGCGGCACCCCGCCACCTCAAGCCCAGCCCTCCCCGGTCAAGCCAGAGGCAACGTCGCATACATACCATCGCTACTCCGCCGCATAACGAGCACTTCCAGTCTCGTCACCGTCTCGTGCCTGAGCCCGACCCTGTGCGTCAGCATCGCCCGCATCGGGAGCGATCCAGGCAACCAAGAGCCGCTCCAGGCCGCAGGCTTCGGCGATCCTGAACACCTGCGCGGCACGCTGTTGCTCGACGATACCGAGCCGTGCTCCCGCGGCTGCCATCACATCCGTGTAGTCGGCCCGGGGCGCCCATGCTCGTCCGTGCAGGCGCCTGCATCAGCAAGCTAATGCCTTCCTGTCGTACGACAGGTAGCGTCTCCCATGCGCGAGCAGTAGTGCCGGGGAGCGCAGCAGGGCGCGCCGACGGCTCCTAGAAACCGAACCGGTGACCCGGGCAGCGGGGTCTGCACCACGGCTGCAGGCCGGCGACACGGCCCCACAACGGGAGCCACTTCTGCGTCGTCCGTTCACGTTTGGCGGCGGATTGTGCCCTAAGGCAGTGGTTGTCGTTGTCAGGGATGGGGGGGTGTGGGGGCTCAGGGGTGGGCTGTACGCGGGGTGAACCCAAGAGTGGCCTCAGTACCGAATCTTCCGAATCCCGGGAAGAGCTGCAGGGCGACTTGCGGCCATCGTAGAGTGCAATGTAAGCCAGTCTGCTCCCCGCGCATGCGGGGATGAACCCGTCGCGGGCAGCCAGGCTGGGAGCTGGCATCCCTGCTCCCCGCACACGCGGGGATGAACCCTGATGCGCCGCGGTGAGGTCACCTCGATGGAACTGCTCCCCGTACCCGGGGATGAACCCGTCACGGCGTAGCGTCGTGAGCCAGGTACTCTGCTCCCCGCACACGCGGGGATGAACCGGAGTAGCTCGCTGCCCACTACTGGGAAGCAGTTTTGCTCCCCGCACATGCGGGGATGAACCCGTCGGCGCCTCGCCTGCCACGCTGCGCTGGCTCTACTAGCTCCGCGCGAGGCGCAGCAAGGAGGCCTCGGAAAACCACTACGCGGACGAGCCTGCTGGGAGCTCGCAGATTCGCCAGGACAAAGCCGAACGCTCCGGCACGGCCAGCGAGTCGTATTTGCACGCCTCCAGACCGTCGGGCTGGCTGGCAGCGGGACGCTGTTGCGGGAGGTGGCGGTCATGGGAATCTGCTGTAAGTACCTCACGTGCAAGCCGCCGTTGACCCAGGTCTTCTCCGGCCCGCGACTGCAATCGGTCTCGCTCTTGATGCGACGGCCGTCAAGGGACCAGCCCGGCGCCGGAGGGGACGTACGCGGGATCACCGGCCGGAGTTCATCGGCGCAGACGACCGTCGCCCCATCGGGCGGATCGGTGTAGAGACCGATGATCCGCATCCTGTATGCCGAAAGGGGTCGGTACCAACAAAACCCACTGTATCGATCCAGAACGGTGGACGTGGATCTGCGTGTCTCCGCGAGCAGCGACTACTCGGGCAGCGGCGGCCCGCCTCGAGGCTGGCGGCGAGACGTGGCCGGGAAGACCGGTCCGTGGTCCATGAAGCCCACGGATCCCATCATCGAGGCGCACAAAGTCCTGCAGGGATGCGCCAGTACGCCCCCCTCGCGAAGAAGCTCGCCACGGCGGTGAAACGGGCAGAGCCCCCGGCTGTTGAGCAAGTTGTCGGAGCTCAACCCTGCAGCCTGGGGGCCCTGTTGGTTGACCATCGTGCCGTACTCAACGCTCGCATGCAGTCGTGGCGTGGGTGACGCCGCTGATCGTCACCCAGGTGGCCGCGGTGCAAGTTTCCATCCTGCAGTGGCTCTGATCACCGGCCGCACCCGAGGAAGACCGACACAGCCGCTCAGGTGCCGCTGGGCTTCGGGATCAACGTGAGGTACCTCTACCAGCACCAGCGCGAGTACACCGAGGCCTCACTCAGACGTTGCCTGCTCCCTGTACATACACGGGGATGGGCCGCACATCCCGGACCGTGTACGCCTCTATCGTCGAAGATCACGGTACTGCCGAGACCCGCTGCTGCGCGAACGCACGGGGCGATATGTCTAGAGGTACTGCGGTCTGACGACGGCTCGACAGACAGGCCTGCTGCTGGTCTCGTTCGGTTGCTGTTGGCAATTCTTGACCGCGGTCAAAGGTGGGGGCGTGCAACGCGGCGCAAAGTAACCATTGGCCGACAAGTAGGGCTTTCTTTGAGGCCCAGTCGCCGAACCTGCTCAGCTCGCGATCCACACCTCGCCGACACGCAGCCCTGTCACTGAAACTAGCGCTTCCTGTCGGCCTCGCCTGTTCACCGGGCTGAGCCGGCAGCGAACGTCGGGACCTCAAGGTCCTTAAGGCCGTGCCCTATGTGGTGATGGGCGCTGGGCTGGTCATGGGGCGGGGTCCGTGGAGTTGGATCGTCCCGGACGGGCCGTGAGAGATCGCAAAGCCGTTGAACCCGCCGTCGAGGCTGCGGCCGCAAGGCGTCGGGACGCAGGACACACCTGATGAGATGCTGTTCGTCGCGATCATCTACGTGCTGGTCAGCGGTTGTGCCTGGCGGGCGCTGCCGCCGTTTTCGGGATATCGAAGTTGACCGCCCACCGCAGATTCCTGAACGCCGCGGCGGAGTCCGAGGCCGGCTCCACGAGGAGGTCCTTCACCGACTCGACGACGCCGGCCTCCTCGACCTCTCCCGCTCAGTACTCGAATCAGCCCATGTGCGCGCCAAAAAAGAGGTGGCGGGCTCACAGGTCCGAGCCCCGTGGACCGGAGCAAACAGGGTTCCAAGAGGCATGTCCCGTCGGACTCGGCCGCACTGCCCCTCCTTGTCGGAATCTGGGCCGCGAACACCACGACAGCCAGGCACTGAAGCCATAGTGCTCGGTCACCAAACGAGACACTCCCGCCACCGTGGCCGTGGCCGTCACTTCAAACCCCAACGCTTGCACCCCGACAGGGCCTACGACGTCCCTGAACTGCGCAAATGGCTCCGCGCGAAACGAATCGGCGTCCGCATCGCCCACAAAGGCATCGAGTCATCAGAACGGCTCGGTGCCGCCGGTGGGTGAACGAACGGACCGTGTCCTGGCTCACCGGCTACCGTCGCCTCAACCACCGCTACGCTCCCCGGCTATCGTCTTTGCGCCTCCGCACAATGGGGCTACCGGCTTTCCGCTCCGGCATGACTTCCCCCCTCGTTTGCGGTTGATGATCCGAGGGTGGCGTCACCGGACCCGGAGGCATCGACGGACCGCTGATGAGGGGCTTGAGCACCGGCTTCACCCGGCCGGAAGAGCTCTCCGTAACGTGGGTGTGGCAGCTCGGTGCGGAGGCGAGTCCGGACGAAAGCGTGATGGGGGCCTGCACGTGATCTACACCAGCACCATCGACGTCTGCCTCGGGATGGACGTCGGCAAGACCGCCCACCACGGTCACGGGCTCACGCCGGCCGGGAAGAAGGTCTTCTACAAACGGCTGCCCAACGCCGAGCCGAAACTCCGCGAGCTGTTCGCGAAGTTGCAGGCCTAGCACGGGACCATGCTGATCGTGGTCGATCAGCCGGCCTCGATCGGAGCGGTGCCGCTGGCGGTCGCCCGCGATATGGGCTGCCCTGTCGCCTCCCTGCCGAGACTGACGATGCGGCGAATCGCCGACCTCTATCCCAGCGAGGCGAAAACGGACACGCGGAACGCGTTCATCATCGCGGATGCGGCCCGCGCGATCCCTCCCCCGCTGCGGGCGATCGAGCAATGCTCAGGACTTGTGGATCGGCCTGGGGTGGGATGTTCTGCGGAGTGCGGAGGGCGTACCTTCCCAGGTGATCGACT
>NZ_JBIAJH010000076.1:0-14034 GCF_042871845.1 Streptomyces sp. NPDC005533
CAACCCAGGCCCTTCGTCTGGACAAAGACAGCCGACGAGATCCTCGACAGAGTCGCCGCCTACTGCCACCGAATCTCTGACTCAGGTCACTAGGAGCTGTCGGCAGGCCCGGCCGATCAGGTGACTGGCTGCTCATCAGGTCGTTAACGGCAGGCTCTACGGCTGCATGGCGCGGTGCCGAGCGCGTGACGGCGCGGAACCCGGGCAGGTGCGGTTCATGGACACACTGAAGGGCTGGGAGCGGGCGATCGAGCAGGCCGAGCAGGCGCTGGCGGAGAAGCTGTTCGGCAGTGAGGCGGGGGAGGCGGAGGTGGTCCGAGCCGTGCTCCGAACGTGCGACGAGCAGGCCGTCGTATGCAGCTCCCACCGCACCGTGGTGCCGAACGTGTACACCCTCGAGCTGCCTCCCCCCGTGTACGCCGAGATGGGCCCGCACCTCACCGCCGTGGGGCAGGAGCTGACCGACAGGTTGCAGCACCACGGCGAGCGCAAGGGCTACGAATGGGCCGGGCCGCTCACCGTGCGGCTCGCCGCGGCCGAACACATCCCCAACGGCCGCTACCAGGTCCGCTGTGCCCCCATGGAACACATCACCGCCGCGCCCCTGAGCGCTCCGGACTTGTAACCCGGCGGCCCATGAACGAACCTTCCCGGGCACCACGTGCCCAGCCGGGCCGCCCTCGAGCAGCGCGGCCAGTGCTTCTGGGCCGCTGGGGTGAGCGCTGCTGCTCCGGGATCGTGTGCCGGATGCCCCGCCTGCGCAGGTAGTCGCGGCACGGTCCGTTGCTGTAGGCCTTGTCGGGGGCCAGGTTGTCGGGCTTCTTGCGGGGCTTGCCCGGCCTGATCCGCGGGACGCGGATCCTCTCCAGCACGGCTATGAACTGCGTGCAGTCCGCCCGCTGCCCCGGCGTGACGATCAGGGACAGCGGCCGGCAGCGGCCGGCAGCGGCCGTCTGCGCTCAGGTGAACCTTGGTGGTAAACCCGCCCCGCGAGCGGCCCAGGCCCTCACCTCCCGCACCACCTCCTCCAGGCAGGCGACGCGGCCCTGCCACGGTGTCTCGTCTTTGGAGCGAGGGCGGGCGGCGGATCGTTTCGTGCACCGGCCGCGTGCCGGTGGGCGCGGACGAAGGTGGAGTCGACGGAGATGTCCCAGGCGATCTCGCCGGTCGCATCCGCTTCAGCCTGGACCTGCTGGAGCAGGCGTTCCCAGGTTCCGTCCGCCGACCACAACCGGTGACGTTTGTAGACCGTCTTCCACGGCCCGAACCGTTCGGGAAGGCCACGCCAGTGCACGCCTGTCCGAACCCGGTGCAAAATCCCGTCGATCAGCTGCCGATGGTTCCGCCACCGGCCACAACGCCTATTGCTGACCGGCAGGAACGGCCGCATCCGTTCCCACTCGGCACCTGTCAGATCACCCCGTCCCAGCCGGAGCAACGATCGGGGCAGGCGGTAGTCACATGATCGACAGGAAGCTCCCAGGGGAGTGGGCCAGGGGCGAGACGTCCGCTCCGGCGCGGGTCGCACTCATCAGGGGAGGCGGAAGCCGTTGAAGAGGTCGTCCATGCCGCGCAGGGCGATGCGGGTGGGGGTGGCGCGGATGGCGAGGTCGCGGACGCCCACGGCGAGGGGATTGCGGAGGGCACCCAGGCGGCCGACGCGGCGGGCGCGCAGGCGAACGGCGTTGGTGCGGTCGCGGCGGGCGCTGGTGTAGGCGGCGAGGGCGGCCGGGATGGGATCCGTACGGTCTGCATGATCCGCATGATCCGCATGGTCCGGGCTGGCCGGGCTGGCTGTGGTGTCGGTGTGACCGGTGTGACCGGTGGGGAGCAGGTGGGCGAGGACGGCTGCGTCTTCGATGGCCTGGCAGCCGCCCTGGCCGAGGTTGGGAGTCATGGCGTGGGCGGCGTCGCCCAGCCACACGATCCGGCCGTGGTGCAGTCGGGGGAGCGGGGCGGCCAGATCGTAGAGGTCGTTGCGGAGGACGTCGGCGGGAGCGAGGCGCTCGATGCGGTCGAGGAGGGCGGGGATCGGATCGTGCCAGGAGCCGAAGTGGCGGCGGAGTTCGGTGCGGGGTCGGGACCGGCGGGCCGGGTTCCGGCCGGCACGAGGGCGGTGGCGTAGAGGTAGAGGCGGCCGTCGGTGAGCGGCGTGACGCCGAACCGCCGGCCGTGCCCCCAGGTCTCGCTCATGGCCTCGATGCGCAGGTCCGGGGCGTCGACGAGGGCCCGCCAGGCGCTCTCGCCGGTGTAGCGCAGGCCCGGGTGGGTGGGGAAGTGGGCACGGCGCAGGGGGCTGTTGATGCCGTCGGCGGCGATGACCAGATCGGCGCTGAGGTCCGGGCCGTTCGCGGTACGGACGGTGGGGCGGCCGGTGGCGTCGTCGACGGCCGTCACCGCGGTGCCGTAGCGAAGGGCCTGCGGCGGCAGCGCGGCGGCGAGGGCGGCGGTGAAGGCCGGGCGGGGGACGGCGATCGGCGGCATGCCGTACCGGGCCGCCATGTCCGCTGTGCGGGCCCGGGTGAGCCACCGGCCGTCGAAGCGGCGCAGACCCATCGTTTCGGGCACGGCGGTGCCGGCGGCGTGGGCGGCGTCGATGCCGAGGGCGTCCAGTGCACGCAGGGCGTTGGGGGCGAGGCCGATACCGGCGCCGGTGGTCGGGGGCTGGGAGGAGCGTTCGCAGACGGTGACCTGCCAGCCGCGACGGTGCAGGGCGAGTGCGGCGGTCAGGCCGCCGATTCCGGCGCCGACCACGACCACGTGACGTTTCGCCATGGAGAACCACTTCCGTTCGGCTCGGGCACCCACGGCCGCGGCTCGGCCCGCACTCTACTTTCGCGGCGTGGGGGCGTGTCGCGTGTGCGGCGAGCTGGTCGCGCAACCTGCGGGCATGTCGCAGGGAGTTGGGGCGATCCCGCTCGTTGGGCGAGTGCGGTGATCTCGGGGAGTACACCGCCCGCGCCCATCCCGAGCCGCGTCCGCGGCGACGGCGAGGAGTGCGGCGTGGGCCTGGGGGCGGGTGGAGGCCAGCAGGCCGGGAGTGCGCCGGGCCAGGACCGGCCAGAGGGCGGGAGCCGTCCCGGGCAGGGCGGCAGCGGCCCGCAGTGACTCGGTCAGCAGGGGCACCTTCAGGGTGCCCAGCTGTACGAGCTCGGCCACGGCGGCGTCGCGATCCTCCTCGGGGACGGAGGCGAGCCCGTAGGCGCGGGCCAGGTGCACAGCGGGTCCCGCCGGGCCGTCGGCCGCGGCCAGCGCCGTGAGGAACGCGGGGGCTCCGCGGCCGTTCTGGTCCGCGGCCGACGCGACACCGGTCAGCAGCCGGGCCGCCGCGATCTCCGGATGCCAGCGCATGGCCGCGACCGCGACCGCGACCGCGTGCGCGTCCCGCCCGTTCGGAAGTGACGCGTGCGCACAGCCGATGTGCGGCTGGGGTGCGCCGGGTTTGCGTTCCGGCTGCCACCCGGGCCGCCTCCTCCCGTTCCCGTTCTTCCGCGGCGGACGCCACGTCGGGATCGGCCGGCCCGCCGCCGCAGCTCAGCAGTGCCTGTCCGAGGTCGGCCGGACGGGGCGGATGCCGAGGCGTGCGTGCGTGGCAAGGCGCGCGACCAGGTGATGCCGTTCCACCGCGCCGCTCGGCCGGCTCGGCGCGGACAGCAGCAAGGGAACCTGGTCACCGGATCGCAGCCGTGCGCCCGTCTCGACGACGCGAGCCCCGTGACGTAGTCGAGCGCCACGTGTCGGCACAGCTCCGGCCAGCCCGCCCCGGCACTCTCCCGGCGCTCGGCCCGAGCGCGGCGGCCGGGCTCTCGCGGTCCCGGTGGCTGTGGCTGACAAGGGCGTTGAACACGCGCTCGAACGAAGCCACGCCGGGGTCGCGGCGGCCATTCAGTACGGCCGCGACCTCCTCGGCGAGCTCGCCCGGCGACGGCGCGGCGCATTCCCCTCGATCATGCGACGCAGGCTGGCCCCCCTGCCACTGACAACGCCCCACCGCACCGGGCGGGCGCTACGGCGTCTGGTCCCGCGCGCCGTGCCTAAGGAGTGCCGGCCGGGGCGTTCAGGCGGAGCACCGCGACGCGTTGGTCGCCGGCGTACTCGCCGGTGGGGCGGAAGCCGAGCCCGAGGTAGAAGGGCTCGGGGCTGCCCTGGCCCGTGTGCCAGCTGACGTAAACCTCGTCGGTACCGCGGGCACGGATTTCCTCGCAGGCCGCGTGGATGGCGAAGCGGCCGTAGCCCTTGCCCTGGTGACCGGCCTGGATGTTCAGGCGCCAGATGCCACTGCGGTGGTCGGCGGGGTCGGTGGCCGGGTCCCAGGCGATGTCGAGGAAGGCCATGATGAAGCCGACGACCTCATCGCCGTCGACGATGGCGCGCGGCCAGGCGGCGGTGTGGACGTAGGCCTCGGCGAGCGACTTGACCACGGGGGAGACCAGATGCGTCTGGTCGGGGCGTACCTGTATCGCGCAGACGGCGTCGAAGTTCTCGGCGGTGACGGGTTCGAGGCGCAGCGGAGGGGCTGCCGGGGTGTTCGCGGCGGACATGTCACCAGCTTAGGGGGTGTCAGGCGGGGGGTTGCGGGCTCGGTTCGCATGGGGTGGATGTGCTGCGGTGACTAAAGATTCGCTCAAGGGTCGGCTGGAATCGGCTAGGAGATCGAGCGGTTGGTGTCACGATCGGGCGCGTTCGTGTTCAGGGCGTAGCGCACTCACGTACCCGCCGACGGCCGATGGAAAAGAGGACGCCCTCCCATGAGTACAAGCCCGCCCCCGGTCACGCCGCCCCCGCCCCCTGCCTCGGAGCCACCGACCCCTCCGGCGCAGGGCGGAGGCGGCGGCGGAGGCCGGAGGAGCGGCCGGCTCGCCGTCGTCCTGCTCACTCTTGCCACGGTGTTGGTGGGGTTGATGGCAGGGCTGTTCTTCGCGTTCGACGTCTCGGTCATGCCGGGGCTGGCGGCCGGCGACGATCGGACCTACGTCACCGCGATGCGGGCTTTCAACGCGGCCATCGACGGCAATGCGCTCTTCGGCATGGCGTTCGTGTTGGCGTTGCTGGTGGCCGTCGGGTCGGCGGTGCTGGAGTTCCGTGCCGGCCGGCGTAGCGCCGCCTTGTGGGTGGGGTCGGCCGCCGCGGCCTATCTCGTGGTGCTGGTGATCACGTTCGCGGTGAACATCCCCCTCAACAACGAGCTCGCGAGTGGGGGTGACGTCGCGCAGATGACGGACTTCGCGATCGTGGAGAAGTTCGAGTCGACGTGGGTCGCGACGAACATCGTCCGTACGGTGCTGTGCACGGCGGCCTTGGCCGCTCTGGCCCGCGCCCTGGTCCTGCACGGCCGCGCCACGCGCTGAGTGCCCTGCCTGTCTGACCGTCACTCACTCACTCACTCAGCCCGGCTGTCGGTGAGGGGGCCTTGGACTGCCGAACTCGCGTGGTGCCGCACGCCGATCCCGGGTCGGCGACGGCCGGTCCCTTGAACGGTCACGTTCCGCCGATCATGGGTACGGTCGCCCCCGCCGTCCCACGTAGGGTGGCCGGACCAGCTGCACCCCTCGCCGATCGGAGTCGCCGCCATGCTGACCGCTCTCACCGGTGCCTACGGGGACCGCGCGGACGCCGTCACCGTCGCCGGCCGTACCGCTTCCTACGAGGAGATCCTCGGCGCGGCCCGCGCGGTCGCCGCCGACCTCTCCGGCACCCACCCGCCCGCGTTCGCCGTGACCGCGACGGCCTCCCTGGAAACGGTCGCTGCCGTGGTCGGCGGACTGCTCGCCGGGGTCCCGTGCGTACCGCTGCCGCCCGACGCGGGCCCGGCCGAGCGCGGGCACATCCTGCGTGATTCCGGGGCCCGCCTCATCGAGGTCGACTTCGCCCGCCGCTCCACCGCCACCCCCACCCGCGCCTCCGCTCCGACCTCCGCCGGTCGGGGGTCGGACGATCCCGCGCTGATCCTCTACACCTCCGGTACGACCGGCGCCCCCAAGGGCGTGGTCCTCAGCAGCGCCGCGATCACCGCCGATCTCGATGCCCTGGCCGAGGCCTGGCAGTGGAGCGCCGCCGACACCCTCGTCCACGGACTGCCCCTGTTCCACGTCCACGGCCTGGTCCTCGGGGTCCTGGGCGCCCTGCGTACCGGCAGCCGTCTCGTACACACCGGCCGCCCCACCCCCGAGGCCTACGCCGCGGCCGGCGGCAGTCTGTACTTCGGCGTACCCACGGTCTGGTCCCGCATCGCCGCCGATCCGCAGGCCGCCGCCGCCCTCTCGGGGGCCCGGCTGCTGGTGTCGGGCAGCGCGGCCCTGCCCGCACCGGTCTTCCGCGACCTGGAGCGGCTGAGCGGCCACCGCATCGTCGAGCGGTACGGGATGACCGAGACCCTGATCACCGTCAGCGGCCGGGCGGCCGGCCGCCTGAGTCCCGGTACGGTCGGCACCCCCCTGCCCGGCATCTCCACCCGTATCGCCGCGGAGGACGGCGCCGAGATCGGTGAACTCCAGCTCACGGGGCCCACTCTCTTCTCCGGCTACCTGGGACGGCCCGACGCCACCGCCGCCGCCTACACCGAGGACGGCTGGTTCCGTACCGGTGACATCGCCGCGGTCGACGACCGCGACGGCGTCCACCGCATCGTGGGCCGGGCCTCCACCGACATGATCAAGTCGGGCGGGTACCGGATCGGCGCGGGTGAGATCGAGAACGCCCTCCTGGACCATCCCCGCGTCAGTGAGGCGGCCGTGGTCGGCGTCCCGGACCCGGACCTCGGCCAGCGCATCGTCGCCTTCGTCGTCGCCCAGCAGGTCACCGGCACCGAGCTCACCGACTTCGTCGCGGCCCACCTCTCGGTCCACAAGCGCCCGCGGGAGGTCCGCTTCGTCACCGCCATCCCCCGCAACGCCATGGGCAAGCCACAGAAACGCCTCCTGCTGAGCGAGGACGGCAAGCCGCGGCCCTGAGCCCCCGTACGCTCCACCCCACCCTTGGGGCCGCGGCCATCCAGAACGTGCGTGCGTACGTGCAAGGGGGTGACCGCGTGGGAGAAGTGGGGTGGGGGGCTGGTGGGACGGTGCGGGGGAGGCCGTAGGGTTCCGCCTCGTGCACCGACTCGAGATATCCGATCTGATCACCGCGGTGGATCCGCACACCGGCCACCGGCTCCCCGTCCTGCGTGACGAGGTGATCCGTCGGCTGCGCGCCCATGGTGACGAACACGCCGCCAAGATCGTCGCCGGGCTGCCCGCTGACCAGGACGGCGTTCTGGACCCCCGTGCCGTGGACCGTCTCCTCATCAGCGTGCACACCGAGCTCCAGCGGCTGAGCGAGGAGCTCCGGATCGGTGAACGCCTGATGCACCTGCTCGGCCCGCTGTTCACGGCGATCCGGGCAGCCGGCGGCCAGAGCGGCCCCTACCGGCTCGTCGACGTCGGCTGTGGCCTCGGATACCTCATCCGCTGGCTGGCGGCCACCAACGGGCTGGGCGCGGACGTCGAGCTGGTCGGTGTCGACCTGGATGCCGCACTGGTCGGCGAAGCGGAACAGCTCGCCCGTGCGGAGGGGCTGGACTGCCGTTTCGTCCACGGCAACGCCTTCGACCTGCCGCAGGCGGCGACCGTCTACGTCTCCACCGGTGTGCTGCACCACTTCCGCGGGCCCGCCCTGGCCGAGTTCTTCCAGACCCAGGCGGCCTCGCCGGCCCAGGCCTTCTGCCACTTCGACATCGCCGCGACCCGCCTCGCACCCATCGGCGCGTGGGTCTTCCACCGTGCCCGGATGCGCCACCCGCTCGGCCGCCACGACGGGGTCGTCTCCGCAGAGCGCGCGCACAGCGACGAGACCCTCCTATCCGCGGCTGCCGCGCCCGGTATCCGGCCGCTGCTGTACGAGCCGCGCGGCGCGGCTAACCCGTTCTGCACCACCCTGCGCCCGATCATCGGGGTGCGCCAGCATCTGGAAGCGCCACTGCGCCGGGCCCTGGGGCGCTCGGAACGCCGGCTGGTCGGCCCCGAACACCTCGCCGGGGCCGTCCGATGATGTCCGCCGTACCGATCGCCCTTCTCTTGCTGGGTCTGCTCGACGCGACGTTCAGCGGTTTCCGCGCCTACGCCGGCCGCGACGCCCGCATCCGCAAACACCGGGCCACCGCCCGCGCCGCCCTGCGCGGGCTGGCGGTCGGCGCCGTCGTGCTGGTCGCCCCCGCAGCGACGGCGGGCGCCGTGCTGTGGTCGGCGCCCGACCGGGCCCGGACGTACGACACCCTGAGCGCGGGCGGCCTCGGCTACCTGCTCCCCCTCACCGCCTACGCCGTCGCGGTACTGCTCTCCCTCGCTGCCTACTTCCTCCTGCCGTTCCGCGCCAGCACCCTCGCGATGGTCATCGGCCTCGGCCCCCTGACCCTGCTACGCCCCCTCGCCCTGGCCGCGGCCTGCGCCGGCGCGTTCCTGGGCGGCGGCTGGCCCGCGCTGCTGGTCGGCACGGTAGCGGGCGCGGCCGTGCTGTGCGTAGAACCCGCGGTACACCACCGCTGGTACCAGCCCGCGCTCTGATTTCGGGTTGTTGTGCCCGCTTCTGCCTCAATGGCGGACGGGGTCGTCTGTGATTTCAGGTTGTGCCTGTCCGGGGCGTGTACGGCCGTTGGCGCGGGGTGGGGCTGGGTGGCGGCCAGGCCAGACAGGCCTGGTCGTTCCTGTCTGGCCTGTCTGGCCTGTCTGGCGTGTCTGGCCTGTCTGGCCTGTCTGGTCTGGTGGTTAGGGGTGTTGGGGGTGTTGGGGGTGGTTGGGGTTGGTGGGGGTGTAGTAGACGGAGCGTCCTTGTTTGGTGCGTTCGATGATGCCGCGGGCGACGCCTTGTTCGAGGGTGTTGCGGATGACGGTTGTTTGTACGGTGCGGTCGGGGTGGGTGGTGGTGAGGGTGTGGGTGACTTCGGCGGCGGATTTGGGTTCGGTTTGTCCGGCGAGGGCTGTGGTGACGAGGTCGAGCCAGGAGGGGCCTGTTTCCTTCTTGGGCTCGTTGTTCCCGCTGGTTGTGCGGGTGCGTGGGATGGTGGCGGCCGCGGTTTTCTTCTCGGCTTTCACGGTCTCCGCTGTCTCCACGGCCTTTACGGTGTTCTCGGCTGTCGCACCCTTCTCCGGCTCGGCAGCCTTGGTGGGTTCGGCAGCTTTCTTGGGCTCGGTGGCCTTGTTGGGCTCGGTGGCCTTGTTGGGTTGCGTGGTCTTCTTGGGCTCTGTGGTGTTGTTCGTTGTCTGGGTCGCGGTGCGTGCGGTGGGTACCGGGGCTCGCTTCCCGCCGGCGTTCGTGCTGGTCTTCACAGCGGGCTTCGCAGCGGGTGTGGCATCGGCCTGTGTCTCCGGCTTCGCACCGGCCTTCGCGCGAGGCTTCGTGGCGGGGGTGGCACTGTTCTTCACGCTGGCGTTCGTGGCGGGCTTCGTGGTGGGTGTGGCATCGCTCTTCGCGCTGGCGTTCGCAGAGGGCGTCGTGGTGGGGGTGGCGCCGGTCTTCGCGCCGGCGTTCGTGGCGGGCTTCGTGGCGGTCTTTGCGCCGGTTTTCGTGGTGGGTTTGGTGTTGGTCTGTGTACGCGGCTTGGTGCCGGTGTTCGCGCCGGGCTTGGCATTGGTCTTGGTGCCGGTTTGTGTGGCGTTCTGTGCGGTGGGCTTTGTGCTGGTCTTGGTTGTGGGTTGGGTGGGGATGCCGAGGGCTTCCTGCATTTTGAGCAGGACTTGTTCGCTTGCTTCGAGTTGGGCGAGTTGGTGTTGCAGGTGTTGTAGTTCGGTGCGTGTCTGTTCTTGTGCTGTCTGGTTCGCTGTCAGGTCGCCGGCGATCTGCTGGGCGTAATCGTCTTGGACGCGTGTGATGTTGGTGGTGGTCATGGGTTCCTCGGTCTCTGTCGTGAGGGACATGTGTGACGCGATGGTACGCATCCACGTGTACCCGTGACGGCGGATCACCTATCAGGGATCGGCAGGGACCGGTCCCACCGTCTGCCGCGGAGGTGTTGTGCTATACGCGCGGCCAACGCACACACCCCAACACGCAGTCGGACCACCACCCATCCAACAGCGCACACACATAGGTGAGTTGCTGTACAAGCCGTGGGTACTCGGATTGCTCCGCAAGGAATCTGTCATGGCCGCGGCTTTCGGTCTCCCGCCGCGCCGATAGTGCGAAGTGCGCCGCTGGTGCGTCACTCCCTCGGGGGCCCGGAGCCGCAGCCTTGCGTTGTTGAAGGCGCCTCGGCGGACCAGGGGGTCACCACGCGCAAGCTCGGTGGGATGGCTGGCTGGTACTTCGGCCGGTCTGTTGCTGAGGTTGTCGGGTCGTGGTCGGGTGGTGATGGTTCATGATTCCTGCGGTGTGCCGGTGAGGTGGACGGTGGTCCGTCATGGTGCGGTGGGGGTGTTGGCGGTGAAGGGACACCGGGCTGCCCGGTGGTCTTCGGGCTGTGGGTCCGCAGCGGGCCGGTGGTCGCCGGGCCGGTCGCCGGGTGGGTGGGGACGGACCGAGACGTCGAGGGTGAGGTCGTGGGGCTGGAGGATGGTGCGGGTGTGGAAGACGGGTGTCGTGCCGGGTGATCGGGTGACCTCGTAGTGGGGGGTGAGGGTTGCGGTGACGATGGTCATGGCGGTGGTGGCGAAGTGGGTTCCGAGGCAGTTGCGCGGCCCTCCGCCGAACGGCATGAACGCGTACTTGGGCAGTGGGTTGGCGGCGCGGTCGGTCCAGCGGTCGGGGTCGAACGTGGTGGGCTGGTGGTAGTGGCGGGGGTCGCGGTGGAGGACGAAGGGGCTGACGGCGACCTTCTGGCCGGGGCGCAGGGGGTAGCCGGCGAGTTCGGTGGGTTCCTCGATGGTCCGCTGGAGGAACCAGAGCGGGGGGTAGAGGCGCAGGGTCTCCTTCACGACGGCTTCGGTAACGGCCAGCCGGGGCACGTCGGCCGCGGTGGGGAGCGCGCCGGCGAGTTCCCTGTCGGCCTCGTCCCGTACCCGCCGACGGACTTGCGGGTGCCGGTCGAGGAGGAGGAGCAGCCAGGCGAGCGCGGCGGCGGTGGTCTCGTGGGCGGCGAAGAGGTTGGCGACGATGACGCTGGTCGCGCCCTCGTGGGTGAGGGCGCCTTCGTCGCACGCGGTGTTCAGGAGGTCCGCGACCACGGAGGGCGAGTCGTCCCGCCTCGTCGTACGCCGCCGGCGTATCAGGGAGGAGACTTCGTCGGCCAGGTCGCGGCCGGCGCGTTGGAGGCGGCGTCGGCGCAGTGCGTGCCAGCGGGCCGGCAGGGGCAGTGCGGGGGGCAGCAGCGCGTCCTGCAGGCGGGCCAGGAGGTCGGGGACGTCGCCGGTCTCGGGTCCGAGGCAGAACTCGGCGATCAGGTGGGCGGTGAGGTCTTCCAGTGCGGGGATCGCTTCGATCCTGCCGCGTGCGTGCCAGGTGTCCGCGTGGCGGACGACGGTCGACGCGAGGCTGTCCCGGGCGGCGCGCATGCTGGTCCGGTTCAGGCCGCGTCCCGCCAGGCTGCGGGCCCGCATCCACAGGGCCAGGTCTTCGGAGGCGCGGCTTCCGTCGGTCGGCTCGCCCAGCAGGTCGCTGGAGATGCCGTAGGTGGTGTTGGTGTGCTTGAGGACCTCCTCCGCCAGGGCGGGCGAGTTCACGATGTACAGGTCGTCGTCGAAGCGGACCAGGTCGCCGTACTGCTGCTGGTCGAGGAGGAAACCGAGGTGGTCCCGCTCGAACGCGCGCCGGTTGCCGTACCGCCCGGCCCCCGAGGGGCCGGGCGGCACACGGGAAGACCGCATCTGCTACCGCGCCTGTACGTAGTAGTAGTAATACGCACTGGAGTGGTCCGACCCTCCGAGCGTGCTGCTGCGTTGCACCTTCGCCCCGGAGGGATCGTTGGCCAGGTGGGCGGAGCTCGTCGCGGCCTGGGCCGATCCGGCGCTGAGGAGCGCGGCGACGGCGGAGGCGGCGATGAGGAGCGACTTGCGCAGGGGGATCAGGGCAGCCATGGCTGTCCTCCTTCGGGGTGGGGTGGGCGGCGGTTCCGCCCGGTGCGTTGCCCTCATTAGTCCCCCCGCGGCATCCGGGGGTCATGCCCCGGGAACGCGTGGCATGACCCCCCGCGCCCGTGTCTGCCACAATGCCGGCTTTCGCGCGCCCCCGGCTCCGCCCGGCCGAGGCCGCCCCGTCGCGCAGCGGAGCGGTTCAGCCCGAGGACGTGGTCGGGGGTCCCCGCCCGGCGCAGGACGTCCCGAAGGCGGGAGCGGCCGCGGCGCCGCCCGTCGTGGCGGGGCGCGCCGGGACTCCACCGGAGACCGGGATCCCGTTGCCCGCCGGGGTCGGTGCGGCGGCGGTGGCCGGCCGGGCCGCGCTCGCCCGGTGCGGGGCGAGGTCCTCGCCCACGGTCACGCCGGGGACCAGGCTGCCGGCCCCCATCAACCCACCGACTCCAGCCTGAAATCCTCAGCAGGAGGCGGGTGGTGGCCGTGTCTTTCGGTCTCCCGTCGCCGATACGGCGAAGTATGCCGCCGGTGCGGTCACTTCCTCGGGGACCGGGGCCCCAGCCCTGGGTGTTGAAGGCGTTGGGTCGGGCCGGCGCTCACCCCTCCTCGGGGTGCGGAGCCTGAGCCTTGCGTTGTTGACGGTGTCGTGGCGGGTCCGCGGTCGGTGCGCGCTGGCCTGTTGGCGTACGGCCGGTGTGCGTGGAGGTGGGTCGTGGCCGTGTCTTTCGTCTCCCGTCGCCGATTCGGCGCCGCTGGTGTGTCACTCCCTTGGGGGCCTGTGCCCCCGCTCCCGTGGTTGAGGGTGTCGGGGCGGGCCGGTGGTCGACGTGCTCGGGGGGCCGGAATTGCGGCGCCGGTTGTTGAAGGTGTCGTGGGGGGCCTGTTGGTCTTTCGGCGGAGGCCTGTTGGTGACGGTTGGCCGGTACTCGGCTCGGTCCGTAGGGGGGGGATGGTCGTGAGCCTTCTGTCTTTCCGTGGCCGATGCGGCGACGTGCACGCCGCGGTTGCGGCCCCCTGGGGGTGCGGAGGCTCGGCCCTGCCGTTGTTGAAGGTGCCGCGGTGTGCTCGCGGTTGCTCCCCTCTCGGGGGTGCGGAGTCGAGGCCAGGCGTGGTGGGTGGGTGGGTGGCGTGGTGTTGAGGGGCCGCGGTGCGTTCGCGGTCAGTTCCCATGGGGTGCGGGCCCGGGTTTCGTTCGCTGGGGGTTCGTTGGTGGGCGTGTGGTGCTGCCTTGGGGGTGTGGGGGGTTGGGCTGTGCGTAGCTGGGGGTGTGTTGGCGGACGTGTGGTCGCCTTGTCTGGGGTGTGGCTCTCGGTGTCCGCCGTTGAGGGTTCGGCGTTGTTGGAGGTCGGCGTGGTGGGGGTCCCTGCGCTTCTTGTGGGGGCGTGGTGATCTGGGGGCTTTCCCATCCCGCCCTACCCGGCCCGTCCTGCCCGCCCTGCCCTGCCGGGCCCGCCCTGCCCAGTCTCGCCCCCATCGCCCCAGTCCCACCCCACCTGCCCCGTCCCAATCCCGCCCCCCTCCCAATCCCGCCTCGCCCTGTCCCAGTCCCTGCCTGCCCGGCCCTGCCTGCCCGGCCCGCCCCAGTCCCGCCCCGCCCTCCCTGTCCCAGTCCCAGTCCCGCCCTGCTCCCGGCCTCGTTTCAACCCCGTCCCCGGCCTGGCCCCGTCCCCGGCCTGGGCTGGTTGTGTTGGGTGGTTCTTGTTTGCGTGTGCCGGTTTGTTGCGGTGGTGGTCCTTCGTTTTTGAGGTGGGGTGGTGGTGTGGTGGGGGTTTTGGAAGGTGTGTGGTTGGTGACGCGCGGTGAGGTTGGTGGGGTGTGGGGGTGAGGCGTCCCATAGGGCGTGGGTCACATACGAGGTGGGCTAGTAGTGGCTGGAGGATGTGTTCACGGTCCGGTATGTCTGTTCTCGCCTGGGTGGATGTGGCTGGGGGTGGTGTGTGGTGGGGGTGTGGGTTGGGGGGTGGGTTACTGAGGTTTTCAGTGTGGGGTCGGTGGGTTGAGGGGCAGGCCGGTGGCGGTGAGGCAGCCGTCGATCAGGTGGGGTCGGAGCTGGATTCTG
>NZ_JBIAJH010000077.1:0-13001 GCF_042871845.1 Streptomyces sp. NPDC005533
GACGGTGACGTCACCGGGGTGATCTTCCACGCGGACAGGGGCTCGCAGTACACCTCGTCCGCGTTCGCACAGGTCTGCGACCAGTACGGCATCCTCAGGAGCATGGGCAAAGTCGGCTCGAGCTACGACAACGCTCTCGCCGAGAGACTCTGGCAGGGGCTGAAGAGGGAGACGATACACCAGAGGCTGTTCTCGACGATGCTGCAGGCGAGGCTGGAGATCTTCCAGTGGCTCACCTACTACAACGCCCGCCGGCGCCACAGCGCGCTGGGCTACCTCTCCCCGATGGAGTTCGAACAGCAGCACCACACGACAGGTAAGCTCCAACTCGCAGCATGAACCCCTGTGTCCACACTCCGGGGGTCACCTCAGGCCCGCAGCTTCGGCTCGCTGTTGGGCATCGGTTTGTCGAAGACCTTCCTCCCGGCCGGCGTGAGCCCGTGACCGTGGTGGGCGGTCTTGCCGACGTCCATCCCGAGGCAGACGCCTATGCCTTCGGTGTCTAACATCGCAGCCTTCCACAGGTGTTGACCGTGCCGGCCATGGTGGTGGCACCGTGCTCGCGCATCCACGTTATGCAGACCTGCCGCCCGCGAACTGCCCGGCAGTGCGCCGGGCCGGACGGTGGCCGGGTCTCACATCAGCGTCTGTGACGGCACCCCACGGACCCGGCGACACCACCCCCCAGGTCATCCGTTCGACAACACGGTCATACCAGGCCCGGAGGCCAGCGGCCCCATTGCAGCACCGCGAAAAACATAACGGGGGCCGGACCGCACGTAACCTTCTCCGAGGTGTCCCGGCCAGGACCTTCCGGGATATCGCCACCGACTCGTTTCACACCCCCGGCAGCGTGACCACTCCGCGTGCAGTCCGGCCCGCACGGGTGGCGACCTGCAGCCGGTACGTGTACCGGGCCTGACCGGCCACTCCGAACCGCTCGTCCCCAAGTTGCGCGCATCGTAGCTGACCCTCCCTATCGCGAAAGTGCAGGTCAGATTGTGCGCCGGAGAGAACGCCGACGGTGCGGGCTTCCGGTTCAAGGGCCATTCCTCCCCGGGCTGAAGAACGGAGCACCCTGGATGAAATCAGGCGAATGGCGCAAATAGCCATGTATCTGGCATCGCGTCCCTGATGAAGGAGATAGAGCGAGCCCGCATCGGGCGCAGAATACGCACTCACACTGCGGTCACGCAGCGGCTGGGGCTGCCCGCTGCAGCCACAGGTGAAGTCCGCAACTTCCTACAAGAACGTTGAGAGCCTCTGCGTGGGTCCCTAGCATTAGGGGCATTGGCAATTCGGCCGGGCATCCCGGAGGTACCTGATGAGCGCACCCGCCAGCAGTGCGAAGTCCACCCGGTCGACCTTGGCCGGGTACGGCTACGTCAACTCTCCAGCCGAGCTCATGGCACGGGCAGACCGAGGCCTAACACGCTTCCTGGGCGGCGAAGCCGTAGGCCAGGAAAACGCAACCGGCGAGTGCCTGTCATGAAGATCACTGCCCTCGGCTTCGGACATGAGGAACACCCACTACTGGGCTGGCGGGTCCGCGATGTCGCGTCCGGCACTGAAGGCAATCTGATGGCTGTGGTGCTCGAGGAAACCGTCACCCGCAGTGGCCCGCGCTGGACCCGGCGTGCTTACATCCGCCCTGTGGCCGGCGGCCGCGAGCTATCGACAGGCGTGGGCAACATCGAGGCTCTTGGGGCCCCTGACTGATCCGCATTCGGACGAACAACCAGCGGTCGGCAGTTCCGAATACACGCACGTGTCGGAGGACGCCGCAGACGGCCTCATACGGGCTGCTCAGCGGGCCAGGGACTTCGTCGCCAGCTGTTCTCCGTTGCCACGCGTGGTCATTTACCCTCCAGCAGGTCGTATCGAATCGCCGGACGAGGGCCTGAGCCGCTACCGGGACTTAAAGTGGTCCTGCCTACTGCCGTCGGTGCAACCACGGTAACGCCGGCCGTCAAGGATGCGGTCGGACGTTATGGACGGACTCAAGCCCCTCTACATTCGTACGTGGGAGTGCACAGCGTGGGGGGGCGTCCTCGGCGGGGCCATCAATGCGGCGCTCAGCGTCAGCATCAGCACGGTGGCAGGCTGGCTGTGTCAGCCTGCGGAGACGTGGGGGAGACCGTACCTGTCCTGACGCAGCGCAAGAAACAGGAATTCACCCGAATCCTCGCCCGGAACTGAGCAGCTGGCGGCATCTTCGTTTTCGCGGGCGGAGGGAATGTCAAGCACTGGCGTGGGAGCCTTCACCGGCTGCAGTAGGCGCTTCGTCTCTGGGCTTGGCCCACAGTTCCATGCCCAAAAAGTACATGCTGGAGATCCCGGCGCAGATTAGGCCCGCCCAGCCCAGCACCAGCACCGCGATGTGGGCAGAGCTGCGGTCCTGGCTGCAGAGGACACCATGAGCGGCGATGTAAATCCATGGAAGCCACGTCATCTCGAGGAACCCGGGCCTGCGGCGGCGGGCGGCATGGCCACGCCAGACCACAAGCGGCACAATTGCCATCCCGGTGAGGAACAGTCCATACATCTTCGAGACGACCACGTTGTCGAAGAACCGCTCGCCGGCAGCGAAGCCGAGGAAAGCCGTGCCCAGGACGAAGCACACCGCAGCCGCCCACAACCCGATCACACTGAGGGGCCTCCGCCTTGCCCTAAGCGCCACGTTCACTCCTTGGCTCAGTCAACTTGACCCGGTTCTAAGGAACCCGGCATGGAGAAAACCACCCGACTTGCTGCTGGGTGGACTCCTTCGTTCAGACACACCTTGCAGGGTGAGGGTGGCAGAGGCGCGTGACGCACGCCCCGTGATCCCCACGGTCTCGCCCTTGCGGCGGATGCTGCGGGACGCATTGTCATCCGGGTGGGCCAAGAATTCTGATCGGCGCGGTGTTGGCCATCCCTGGACCCGCATGCGGAACATTGCTGGCCGTCCTACGCCGGATAGATGCACACCAGCGAAATCCGGAACGGCGGGCCTTGTGTTTAAGGGCTGTCCCGCAATGACCGCTCATAGCTCCGGGAACGGCGGGGTGTAGTCCATCACCTGCAACAGCCTCCGAGCAGGCGTTGCCTCCTCTGGCCGTATGGAGGAGGCAACGCCCTCGATGACTGACCGACCTGCGTACACGGCTGCCCTTGAGGCTGCCTCCCAGCCGGTCTGCTGCTGGTAGCTCGCGTCGTGCTTGCGGCCCTGCGTCGCCGCAGCGGCGGAGTGCCACTGGTCGGTCCGGCAGATACTTCCCAGCAGGTCTAACAACTCGGCCTTGCAAGCCACGTGCGGGGAGCCGGCCAGTTCGAGAAGGAACGGGATCGTGGGAGCTGTCGCCTCGCCGACAACGAATCCCAGCGCGCAGATGGCGTCGCCCAGGTCATCGATGGCGATGCGGGCCGTGTCCTCATCCCCGTATGCAATCCGGGACAGCAGAGGGGGGATACCGCCAGCCGCGGCGCCCGTCGCGTCGCGTAGTTCTCCCCAGCGGACCCCGGAGACGCTTCCACCACTTCCCACGTCCTACTCCTCATCAGATCGTTGTGCTGGCCCCGGCGGTGCCTTGAGCATGGTGCAGCTATGGGTGAGGACCTGGCCAGGCGGTCCCTGACGGGGCGGTGCTTCAGGGCCCCGGCTTGGCGTCATGATCTTGCTGTGACTGGAGTGATCACGGCGTCGGCCCCGTCCCGGATAGCCCCGTTCACTGGCCTGAGCCCGCGCTGTTTCGACAAGCTGGTGACCGCGCTGCGCAGTGAGGGAGCCGATGAGGTGCGGCGGGGTCGGCCGTGGGGACTGCCGCTGGAGGACCGAGTGCTGCTGGTCACGACTTACTGGCGGACGAACTTGACGCTGCGCCAGCTTGCCCCGTTGTTCGGGGTATCGAAGTCCGCGGCCGACCGCGTCATAAGACACCTCGGCCCCTTGCTTGCGCTCCGGCCGCGCAAGCGGTTCCGCAAGAACACTGTGTTGATCGTGGACGGAACCCTGGTCCCCACACGTGACCACACGGTGGCCGAGCAGTCGAAGAACTATCGATACTCCACGAATCACCAGGTCGTCATCGATGCCGACACCCGCCTCGTCGTGGTGGTCGGCCGGCCCCTGCCAGGCAACCGCAATGACTGCAAGTCATGGGAGCTGTCCGGCGCCAAAGCCGCCATCGGCCGCACCACTGTGATCGCCGATGGCGGCTACCGGGGCACCGGCCTGGTCATCCCGCACCGTCGCGAACGCGGGCAGCACGAACTGCCCGCCTGGAAGGAAGAGCACAACGCCTCCCACCGCCAGGTCCGTGCCCGCGTCGAGCACGCCTTCGCCCGGATGAAAGCCTGGAAAATCCTGCGCGACTGCCGATTGAAGGGCGACGGTGTCCACCACGCGATGAGCGGCATCGCTCGCCTGCACAACCTCACCCTCAGCGGATAGAGAAGCGGACCGAACACTGGCCGGCCCCGCGCGCACCCGCTCGAAGATCTTTTACGGGACGAGCCTTAGGGAAGCCGTCGAGCCGGTGGAAGCCACACATGTGCGGGAGGCCGCTGGCCCTTGCGGCATCCTGCCGCGGGAAGCCGGTGAGTCTTCCAAGGCGACATTCGTGCAGCGCTTCCCGTGGTGGTCAGGATGTCCGGAGATGATGGGCTGATGTTCGCAGCGTGACTCAAGGAGCCGCTTAGCGGACGCGGCACCCTTGGCCGTGGCCGAAAGCTTGTGCCGCAGGTCCAGCCCAGATTGCGATATATGTGCGAATTAACCTCGCGGGTCGGGCAGCTCATGAACGTGGCGGCAGGGCCACAACCCCGAACGCCGCGAGGGTGCGATGCTTTCCGCCGCCAAGCGCGGCGCCAGCCGTTTCAAGGGTTAGTCCGGTAAGTGCACTGTCGACTTGCTACGGGAAGCTCCCGCACTAGCAAGTCCTGCTCCGGGTCACGCAACAGTCCGCCGCAGCGTCACCCCCCGAATGGGAGTGCCAAATGGCCAACGAACACAACTTGGTCCACGTGACACCACAGCTGATCGACGCCCAAGAGTTCGCTGGTGCCGCCCGCTCGGTGTCGGCCGCGACGTCCCGAGCCCGTCGCGCGGGGCTCTGCCGCTAGCGGACGCAGTGGCGTCTCCAAGGAGGCGAAGGGCGTACGGTCACGAGAGACAGCCAACGGGAGGAGCCGGGAGGCAGCATGAAGTCGCCGCGGGTGTCGGTCCGTGCCCGAGCCGATGGCCTCGCCGTCGTCGAGTGCTCAGGAGAGTTCGACCGCGACACGGCAGGGGTACTGGTTGCGGTCTGTGACCGGGATGCGGGCCCGGCTGAGGTCCTGGTGGTGGACGTCGCTCGGGTCGCGTTCGCCGACTCGGCGTTCTTGAACGTGCTGCTCCGGCTGTGGAACTCCCGTCGACTGGTGCTGGCTGGTCCGCTGCCAGACCAACTTCGCAGGCTGCTGGAAATCACGGGCGCGGTGGACCTGTTCGAGGTCCGCAACGATGCTCCGTCAGCCGCTTGACCAGGGTGTCGGGCTGGCTGACGGAGGGTCTGGAGCTCATGTCTGCCAGCGATAACTCCCGGGGGTACGCCTGACGAAACCTGCACGTCAACGCTGAGGGGCGCCGGACGGCAAGTGATCGCCGTTACTCCCTGCACCTCGCGGTCCCCTGCAGGCTTATAGGGAAGGCGAGTCGGCCCCCGCAGGAAGCGTTTCCCGGTCAGCGGTGCGTCCACCCGGTGCCTGCTGAAGCGATGGCAGCAATCCAGCTCCTCCAGGCCGACTCGTCGGCACGCCAATCCAGCCTGACGAGCCTGATGTTCACGCCAGGCACCGCAACTCCCAGGAACGCCCCGTTGCCGGAGCCCGGGATTTCGGCCCATCGCTCACCCGGACGGGCTAGACTCCGTCTCGGCCCGCGCCGGAATGGAGCGCGTGGGACAGGCCCCGGTCCCCTTACGGGACGCAGTACGGCCGGGGCCGCCCCCACATCAGGGTCAGACGCGATCGTCAGCTATGTGTCCGGCTACCTGCTAGGACTCGTGGTCTTCGCTGGGCTCGGGATCCGGCCTGTCCTTGCCGTCGGATTCATCTTCGTCAGAAGATTCGAACGACAAACAGACTGCCGTGCATCCACCCCCTCGCGATCGCTGTTTTTTGGCCATCCGCTGCTGGCCGGGTGCGGTGGGTCTTCAGGTTCAGGCATGTGGCGGGCAGGAGCAATCCGTGAGGCCTGCCGCAACACGCGCTTGGCCTGCGGCAGTGCGTCCGCAGGCCGACGGCGGGCCCTTGGCCTGCCTCGATGTGCCGTACGGGTTGGTTCCTATGGTGACAGAGTGTGCGGGAGTGTAGCGTCTGGGCCAGCTGTCGTGGTTCGGAAGTCCCCTTTTGTCCACGCGTCAGGCGTGGGCACTCTGCTGTGCTGTCCCGGAAGAACCAGGGCGATCACCTCCGCCTTTCGCATGGAGCGGGAGGCGTTTATTGGCTGGAAGGCATGAGAGATGGCTAAGGGAACTGTGAAGTGGTTCAACGCGGAGAAGGGTTTCGGCTTCATCGCTCAGGATGGAGGCGGCCCGGACGTTTTCGCCCACTACTCAGCGATCAACTCTGCAGGCTTTCGCGAACTCCAGGAAGGCCAGACCGTCACGTTTGATGTAACCCCGGGCCAGAAGGGGCCTCAGGCGGAGAACATCAACCTGGTCTGACCTTCCCGATCGGTTCGCCAACTCCGCAACGGACGAACCTTCCCGGGGCAGCAGGTAGGGCCTGCCCCGAACGAAGGAAACCTGTCCGACGCCGCGACGGGAATCGGCACGCACACGGAAGGGCTGCGCCGATAACGCGCGGCCCTTTCCCGTATTGGGCCGGCAAGTGAGCCCAAGTGAGCCAAGGCTTCCGCAGGGGCACCTTGCCGCGCCTCCGGTCAGCAGTGCTGACAGGGCAGGGATCTTGCGGTGGCCTCCCTTGAACACAACTCTCAATGGACGGCCGAGTCGTGGGGGACACCGGGCAGCCAGTCACTCGCTGCCATCGTCAGCGGACCGTTGCAAGCCCTACCCGCTGCCCCGAGCTCCTACCCTGCGATGACCCGAGCCGACAGGTGGTCAGGGCGAGGGCCGTTGAAACCCGCCCCCTCCTCCGTTACCACTGAATATTGTCGTCGTCTTGGCCCTTAGCGACGGGGGGTGCCTGCCACGACAGCGTCTCGAGAGGGGACCGCGGCGAGAGGGGGTATGAAGTGTGCGTGACGGCGGGGGTCTCGCTACTGAAAATGGCAGCCGTGATCGGGCGCGTCTGAGATGGGACAGCGCCCGAGTGACGCCCTCCGGTGGTGTGGGTGCTCCCCTGCCGGCGTGCTGAGTGGGGCTCCGATGGAGAGCGGAGATCGTCGGACGTCGCCGCGCGGGTGGACTGCTGTGGGATATTGCTCATGCTCCATTTTCTCCGACGCGTTCAGGGTGGCGGACTGGGGGGAGCACATTGAGGTCAGGCCCGAGCAAGCGGATCATTCGTCGGCGTCCTCCCTCTCCGTGTACGGCCCGGCAGAGGCACTGTAGCTCCGGGTCGTTGGCAAGGTTCCCGATCGCCGTCCCCGACAGTGGGCGGTGGGGGCGTCGGCTGGTGCGTTGAGGGGTTCCGGGCACCGACTGGATGGCTGCCCAGGAACCCGGACGCGTCCGTCACCAATACCCCCACTCAGAGCCTTTTTGACCTGCCAGCGCGTCGGCGCCACCACGTCACTCCGAACAGCATCGTGAGCGCGGCTGTCGCCGCTGGCCTCCGGCCGGTGGCCAGCTCCTGCTCCGCGCGCAACGCTCGTGGGATCTGGAGCGCGTGGAAGACGATGCTCAAGAAGGCGTCGACCCACCACAGTGAGGTCAGCGCAGGGTGGGACCAGGGCAACATCGGCCAGGCCGTCAGATATGTCCATCCGGCCAAGGGGATGGCTCGCAACGCCTGGTCAGCGGCGCTCGGGCGGCGGCTGCCGGTCAGCCGACTCTCGGCCCAGCCGGCCAACAGCTCGCGGCGGATCTTGGCGTTGTGGCGGATGTCGACGGGGAACGCGGGATGAGGCAAGAAATCCTCGATCGTCTTGGTCACCGGGTTGCGCGCACCCAACAGACGCAGCTCGCTCTCGACGCTGGGCCAGGACTCCTTGCTGGTGCCGGGGGCGAGCTCCACGCACAGCACCGGCCGCTGCTCGCAGTCCGGGCCGAACCCGACCAGGGCTGTACGCCTCACGCGAGGATGCACGTTGAAGACGTTTTCGCAGTACACCGTATAAGGTCGCCGCGAGTTGTCCGGACGCGGTCGCTTTTGGATCCGCACAACCAGATCCGTCCCTCACGGTCGGTCCAACCGACGTCACCGGTGCGGTGCCATCGGCACTCACCATCCTCGATCTTGTGTTCGGCATCGGCTCGGGGTGACTGGAAGTAGCGCGGGCTGACGGCCCGCCCGCTGACCACGATTTCGCCTATCTCATTGGGCGGCACGGACAGCTGGGGCGTCCAGTGGGCAACCGGCGATCGCTGATGCGGACCGACATACCAGGCGTCGGCCGACCGACACACACTCCCAGGCCCGCAGCCGAACCCGCGGCCAGTGCCTCTCTGCTCTCGACAAGCGCCACCCGCAGTGCTTCGGTCGCCCCGTAGGTGCTGAACACACGTGCCTCCTCCGGCAGTACGCCACGCAGCGACCTCATCAGGTCAAGGCCTGCCGGAGCACCACCCGACACGATCAGACGCAGAGACGGAACCCGTTCCCCGCCCGCGTCCAGATGAGCAGAGAACGGGCCCAGCAGCGCGGGAGAGGCGAACATGGCATTCACACCGAAGCGCTGTATCGCGTCGGTCAGCAGCGCGGGCTCCGCGGCTGCGACTCGGCTCATGTCCATCTTCGGCACCACCACCGTGCGCCCCGCCACGAGGTCGAATAGCCCCATCAGGGGCATGGTGACCAGCGTCGTGGTCATGTCGGCGGTGAAGTGGCCAGCCTCGATGCCGGACGCCATTCCCCACAGCATGGCAACCGTGACCTCCACCGGCTTCGCGGGGCCGGTACTACCGGTTGTGTACCCGATCAGGGCCAGGTCGTCTGATCGGGATGGCACGGCAGGCGGCACCGGTAAACCCGTGCCAAGCTCAGTCAACCTCGTGAGCCCAGTGCCGCTCCGGCGACCCACCTTGATCACACTCCGCACGTCTGCGAACACGCGTGGGTGCAAACGTCGCAAAACGTGCGCGGACGGTACGCCGATGAACGCCTGGACCCCTACCCGTCGGATGCAGTCCAGCATGGGGCCCACCCCCATCCCGGGATCAACGATCACGGGCACCGCGCCGATGTGTATCAGGGAGAAGGCCAAAGTGAGCAGGTCAGCGCCGGGAGTCAACAGCAAGGCTGTGCGTGTGCCCCGGCGGAAGCCCTGCCCCTTGAGGCCGGCGGCGCAGACGGTGACAGTGCTGGCGAACTCGGCGTAGTCAACCGATGCGTAGGCGGGTCGGCCAGATGGCGCCGGCTTGTCGATCGGATGGATCACGGCTGTCTTGCCGGGCGTACGAAGGGCCTGCCAGGCCAGCAAATCGGCCAACGAGGCTTTCGGGCACGGCCTGTTGTTATTGCCAAACATCAGCAAGCGGCCGATTCGGATTCGCCGGACAGGCGGTAGAGCGAGGCAGCTGAGCTCAAACCTGCCCCCACGGCGAGGAAGAGTATTTGGTCATGTCCGGCGAATCTGCCTGCATCTTGTGCCTGCCAGAATCCGTAGGTGAGTGCCGAGGTGGGAGGGTCACCCTCGAGGCCTTGGACGGTTACGGCGGCGTCGGATGCGATACCAAGACGTTGGGCGAGGCGGGACGCGAAGACGGGTGACGGCTGGCATGTGATCAGTAACGTGCGGTCCAGCGCCGTCGGCGCGTACGCCGCTTCCGTGCCGTATTCAGCCGTGAGGCAGCCGCGTATCGAATCGACGCCGAGAGCGAGCAAGCGCTCCTCCAGGTCCAAGTCGCGTTCGACGGAGAATGCATTCCGGCCTCCGGAGCCGACCTCGTACAGCGGCAGGTATCCGTTGATGCCGCGGCTGCCCGACAGTTTCCGGTGCAGGACCCGGCCGAAGCCGCAGGCATCGTCGCTGTGCTCCAACAAGAGTGCCGAGCCGGTGCTCGCATACGGGAACGCGGCCTTGCCTGCCTGGGCCGGGTCCGTTGGCGGGTGGGTGGCCGCCGAGACCACCAGCACTCGGCGAGCGCCGGCTGCCAGCAGTGAACGGCTCACCTGAACGGCTTTGAGCCCCCCGTCGGCTCCGTTCATGAGATCCAACGAGAATGCTGTGTGCTTGTCCGCAGCGCGAAGGTAGCCAAGGTTGATGCCGATGTGCTTCTGGATGAGGGCGGCGAGGGCCGGCTCGGGGATAGTGGCGTCGCGATAGACACCGACATTGATTAGGACGTCCACATCAGCGGGCGTGAGGCCGGCTTGTTGCAGACAGGAGCTGCCGGCCGCTGCCGCGCACGCGATCGCACTGCCGGTTCCGTCAGCGGTGCTGAGCGCGGTGGAGGTGATGACGGTGGCCATGTCACACCTCCAGGCAGGACGCGGTTGCGGACAGGAAACTTGTCACCACACCCGAAGCGGCTGGCATCAGGAGCACTTTGGAACCCTTGGGTGTACGGCGTTCCGCGGGCACCTGGTGCAGCGCCAGGCAGTGCGAGGTGGGTGTGTTGGCGGATTTGTCCACGACCGAGAGTGACGGGGGCGTCGGCGCGGTGAAGACGCTCTCGTCGAGCTGGATCATGAGGTCGATGAAACGGCTGCCAACCTGGTGCTGGACGACGAAGCCGTCTACGTCGTCGGCGAACCGGCTGTCGCGATGGAAGGCAGGCAGAGGCGAGAGACAGTTCTCGGCCTGCATCTCTTTGATGTTGGTGTAAATGGCCAGATCACCGGTCTCGTCACTGGGCATGCCATACAGGTGGGAGTGGGAGTACTCCGAACGGGCCACCAGCTCGATATCGTTGATGATGGCCGCGTCGTCTGTGGCGCGATCGGCTACCACGGCGACAGCCGAGTCGCCGACAGAGAGGGTGGAGAACCGGGGGTCGCGGCTGTCTTCCATCTCCCGTGTGGCAGTGAACACGATCGGGGGTTCCTTGCTGAGCACCACTTTCCTGCGCACCTCACCGGCACGGATCATCCGGACCAGCAGACAGACGCCGGTCATCAAGCCCGAGCAGGTGTGGGAGACGTCGAAGGGAATGGCCCTTACCGTCCCGAGCTCTTGGGCGGTCCGACGGGCGAATGAAGACTCGAACTGGTGTCGCCGGCGGGCCGTTGTGCGGCTGATCGAGGAGGACATCGCTATGCCGATCTCGTCCGGGGTGCGGTAAGAACGGTCGAGGCACTCTTCCGGGACTTCAGTCAACTCATCCGCGATGTTGCACTCAGCCATTTCGATAATTTGCAAGGGGTCGAACTCGGTAGAATTTTTAACGGGAGTGAAGAAGCCTGGAGTAGGCAAGAACGCCGCGGGTAAGTATGCCCCGATCGTCTCTAATCGACTTCTGTACACAAACCTCTCCTGGGCTGGCATTCTATGCAGCACGCTGGCACACGACAAGCAGGCGGGCGCCAGGAAATCGGCATGCAGGTTCAAGGGACTCTGGCTTTGCTGGTGGTCAAGCCTGGTTCCGCTTGATGGAACCTGTGCATCGGTGCGCTGAACGACGAGTTCAGCGTACCGGTCAGTCGTGTCTCTCCTTGCGGTTCCGGAATCACCACCACTGCTTGCGGAAGGGTGGCCGCCATGCCCAATGGCGAAAATCCGATCCAGAAACCGATGGCCTGATTTCGCTGGGTATGTGGCCACAGCAGCGTCCCAAAAAGCGATTACTCCGGGACAGTGGCGCGGCATGGTCGAATCGCGTGAGAGCCGCGGTGTCTTATTCGTCGTTGTCTGGGGCGCGGAGCGCAAGAAAAAATGGCTGCGGAGAGCCTCAGATTGCACCAAACCAGTCCGGCAGGTCTGGCCGAATTACGCACATCGTTGTCCTGGTCTCCTGGAATCCGGCACCGTGGCCAGGCCAGGGCGTCAGGTGAACGGCAAGCCGGCCGACGGGGTTGGGGTTCTGCCTCGCCTTGTCAGAGGCGGACCGCGGGCCGGGTCGTCCACCCCCGCAGGTGCCACCCAGCAGGCCTGCCTCACAACGGCCTCTGGCCGCGGCGAGGTTCCCGGTGTGCGGGAGGTGCTGTTCAGCTGGGAAGTTAGGGTTGACGTGGTGTCAGGTTCGTTCGGCCCTTCCTTGGTTGGCGTAGTGCTTCTCCTCGAATTCGACGAGCTGAGCTCATTGTATGACCGATTGCGTCGCGTCTGACGAGAAGCTGGGTTCGAGGCGGGGCCGCCCGGTCCGCTGAATCTCATGCGGGGTGGATCCCCCTTTCGCACTGGCTAAACGGCGTGATGATTCCCGTGCGGCTACGTCCAATGAGGACAGAAGCCAGCCATGGCCAGGCCATGCCTGGCCGGTCCCAGGTGAATGGAGGACGTCGCTGATGGAGCCCGTGATCAAACACGCCGCACCGGCGAGGGCGTGTTCTGTGGACGCTGAGCAGTGGGGCACACGGGCAGTGTGCAGGGCAGCCGCCGACCCTGATGGGCTGTTTGTGGACGGCGCGGCTCGCAACCTGGCAGCCAAGGTCATGTGCGCTGGTTGCCCCGTACGAACGGAGTGTCTTGCCTACGCCCTGGACGACAGGATCCGGTACGGCATCTGGGGAGGCATGACGGGAAAGGAACGACGAGCTCTGCTGCGCCGACGCCCTCTGGTCACATCCTGGCGGCGTCTACTCGAGGCCGCCCGCAGTGAGCACGAGCGCCGGAACGGCATTCGCACCTTCAGTATCGGAGGCTGGTCGGAAGCGAACTACTGACTTTGAAGCCGGGTTGTCGTAGGGGGCTGACGATCGGTGATCGTCGCGGTATGCCGGGTGTATGAGGTATCCGCAGGGTGGGGGTCTTA
>NZ_JBIAJH010000078.1:0-12817 GCF_042871845.1 Streptomyces sp. NPDC005533
CGCATCGACGTCCTCTTCGCCATGCTCCGAGACGGCACCTTCTACCAGCCGCCCACACCGGCTACGGCTTGACCAAAGCCATAGAGGCACCTTTTTGGCCCTCACGTGAGCCGAGTCGAGGACCGCGCGGGACAGGTCGAGGAGGCCGGCGTCGTCGAGTCGGTGCAGGATCTCCTCGTGCAGCCGGCCCCACACCCCGGCCCTCGACCAGATCAGGAAACGGCGGTGGGCTGTCGACTTCGATACCCCGAAACAGGGCGGCAGCGACCGCCAGGCGCACCCGCTGACCAGCACGTAGATGATGGCCGCGAACAGCGTCTCATCAGGCGTGTCCTGCGTCCCGCCGCCCTGCGGCCGAACCTTCGACGGCGGGATCAGCGGCTCCGCGATCTCCCACAGCCCGTCTGGAACAATCCAACTCCACGTGCCCCGCCCCATACCGACGTCAACGACGCCTCACCACATAGGACACGGTCTTAAAGGGTGTTGCAGAAGGCTCGGATCGGGCAGGCCTGCTGAGGACGGCGTCCCGGCCCCGCGGCGCGCATGGATTCGTCGTCCTGCCCCGACACTGGAAAGTCGGCTGGATCATAAAATCCCGCCGCAACGTCCGGGACTTCAACGGCTCCCACACCGAAGCCCACTTGACCTGGCACTGGAGGACCGTTCCCGCGGGAGCAGGGTCGACCTCATGGTCGAGGGATTCCGTGTCCGCCATTCCGGACCTTCCCCGCAGGCGCGGGGTCGATGCTTACCGGGCCGGCCCCGTCAAGCGGTCGCCCAGACCATCTTCTCAGGCACGGGCATCGCAAGCCCTCAGCCAGTCCCTGACCAGGGCCTACGTTGTACCGGCTACGGCCTCACCCTCTACGCCCGGCCAGCTCGCTCTCGGCACTTGGAACAGCGCCGTGTCCGCTACGACCGGACGGTCAGGCCCAGAACGCGTCGGTGACGGTGATCTGGGGGTCGGTATGGCGGCGGGTGAAGGTGAAGATGAGCCAGCCCCGGCCCCCGGCGAGGTCGGCGATGTGCGGGCCGCCGGGACTGGTCGAGGCCAGGGGGCGAACGGTGATCCAGTGCGGCAGGAACACATCGGCGTCGATACCCCGGTAGTAGGGGTCCGGGGCGGTGATCAGCTCTGCGCGGGCTGACAGGACCAGCTGCCTGCCGTCCTCGGGCATGCTCTCGAGTTCCTGGAGCGCCTCTGCCGTCCAGTCCATCTTCCAGGGCGGGAGTGGGAGCTCCTCGGTCACCGACCGGGCTCCACGACAGCCGCCTGGCGGCGCAGCCGGCTGTACTCGGCCAGGAGCCGGGCGGACTCCTCACGGTCCGCGGACTTCGCAGCGGCGGCTTCGAGGTCGCGCAGGTGGGCTTCCAGGCCCGGGTCGCGGGCAATGGCGTACTGGGTCCACCACAGGCGCATGAAGGCCGGTACCGGAGTGAGGCTGAACGCGTCGCCGATCGCGCGGCGCCAGTGAGCCTCGAAGTCCGGCAGCAGATGCGGGGCGTGTTCCTGGATGGCCAGGCGCAGGGCCTGCGGGGTGCGTTCGGGCATCGGCGGCACCTGGCGGGGCTTCTCGCCGCCGGGGCCGTCGAAGTGGACGGGCTGCGCTGTCATGACGAGGGACTCCTGGTCTACCTACGGTCCGGCCCTTTCAGGCGGCACTCTGGTCGGCGCCGGGGACCGACGGGCGCTGGGCCACGTACTGCTCGAACCACTCGGCCGGCACCAGGTAGGCCAGGGTCTTGCCCTTGCGGGTGATCGCGGCAGGTTCCCCCGCGATCCGGGTGCGGTCGAGGATCTCGCCCATCTGCTTGCGGAGGTCGATCGTCGTGTACGTCTTCGGCTCCATCCTCCCAACCTACCCCATCTATCATAGTTGCGATAGTTCACCTCCGCGCCACAAACCCCTGCCGGACAGATCACCGACGACACCCTCGCACTCAACCCGCAGGCGCGAGGCCGACCGCAGAATCCGGGGGGACCGAACCATCCCCGCAGGCGCAGGCCCGACACCTCCTTCAGCTGAGCCAGGAGCTTGATCCGTGGACCACCCCCGCAGGAGCGGGGTCGACAACATGGTGGTGAACGCGCTGCTCACGGCCTCGGGACCATCCCCTCGGGCGCGGGGTCGACACTCTCTGATCTGGGGCTTTATCGACTCAGCCGGCTGTTTTCATTCAGTTGTTTTGGGGGCGGCCGCAAGGTCCAGCCATCGAAATCGGCTGGCCGCCAGTGGTCGCTCCCTGCGCTGCAACAGCCCAGCGAACAGCATGGGCGCGGTGGCCGGGTGTGATCGAGGAGAGACAGGATTTTCCTCAATGGTATGTCCGGGCCCGCACGGTCGAAGTGGACTTTCGCTTCAGTTCCACACGGGCCGTATGTGGCATGGAAAGGAGAAATCGTGACAGCGAGCAAGCACATGCAGATGATCCAGAGCGGGCCGAGATTTGGGAGCTCGGATACTTGTCCGGCTTTCAAGACCCAAGCGGCTCCGACTTTCTTCCACTGTCACAGGAATTACTGGAGGTCTATACCCAGGGGGTCGACGCCGGCCGAGATGACAATGCCCAGAGTCCCACGACCTGGCTGCCGCGGTCGGATCTCGAAGGTGAGTCAAGCGATGAATGGATAGAGCACATCGTCATTGAGGGCATCGCCAGGGTTGCGGAGCACATTTACAAGAAGGAGGTTTTCGGACTCATTGGTCTGGTCATCGCAGTGCTGGGGATTCCGACCGACACACCCATGCACCCGCTCGAGGACGATTTTCTTGAGCCATACACAGGACCGGATGACGACCCGAACGTCACCTTCATCGCGATGTGCCCTCGAACAGATCACCCCATGCCTGCCATTGGCACGACGGTCGACGGATACTGGACAGGGGCGCCGATGAGCGATTTCGGCGATGCGCTTAAGGAGACACTCGACCGCGGCCATCGCGAATCTGGCGTGGCACGGTGTAGCACGACCGACAATACCTATGGGCTCGTGTGGGCAGCAGCGCAGTAACGGGTGACTTCAAGGGGAACGGTAAACCGGACATCCTCTGGCATGACACCGATACCTCGAACCCCAGATTTTTTGTTTATGAACGTCAACCAGAAGGCGCGCCGCGCAATTGTTTTCACCACGGCCCGAGCACCCGTTGAACGCGCCATGGCCCTGCTGAAATCCTGGCGAATCTTCCGAAGATCCCGCATCAGCCCCAACCGCATGACGTCAATCGCCAGGCAGTCCTCACCCTGGAGTGGCAACGCTGAAAGAGCTCAGTGCGAAGCCTATCTGGCGCGGGTGACAGATCACGGGGACTGACGTGTACGGTCACCACCGGCGTCTGGCATGGCGCACGTCCCGTCGGTCCCAGCACGCAAGGACTTTTGGGAGTCGTGTCCACGTTCCGGCCTGGGGTAATTCGATGGCAGGGCGGGCCGGTCAAGAGACCTCGGATTGCGTGGATGACTTTCTGACTTTCTCCATTTTCATGCTGGTGTCGAGGTGTCGGATGTCGTCGTCCATGACGATGACGTGCGCGAACGCGTCCCGTACATGCGGAAGCGGCGCCGTTCGACGTGCAGATGGAGGTGCACCCTTCTTGTAGGCCTCCGAGACCCTGCGTACGGAAAGCCCTGCTTGTGCGGCGGGTTGTGAACCCAGCGGATCGGGCCTGGCCGTGGTGCCAGATCGATATCCGAACGCGGTGTTCTTGACCATGAAGTCGTCGGCGTACGGCATGTCGTCGAATGCCTCACGCGAGAGCCGGTCCGGTTCGACCTGTCCCTTTCCACGGGGATCAGCTTGGAGATTTTGCTCTTGAAGGCGCTGATGTCCCACGAAGTACGGCATGTCGCCGTCATGCGGACGAAGATGGCGCCACGGCCCCAACCTCTGGTTAAGCTCGTCGAAAGCGTGCACATTGAACGTGGTTGTTCACGAGGACCAGCCCTCAACGTTCGAGGACGGCACCCTGATCACAGGGACGCAGACCGGTTCGGCTGACGCCCCGGGCCGTAAGCACCCCCAAACCCGTGGAATCGCCGGGCTGGCCGGTGTGTGAGCGCGAGAGGACGCTCACGGGGGTGTTTGCTGGGGGGCGCGGGTCCCCGCCCGCAGGGCCGTGTCAGGCACGAGGAGGCAGCGGAAGCATGAAGTTCGCACAGATCATCGACTTCGAGACCGAGCGTATCGATGAGGTACACGACGTGCTGCGCGCGTACGAGGAGCAGGCGCGCTCGGAGGGCCGGACCGGCATCCCCGTCGCCCGCACCCTGCTGAAGGACCGGGCCAACGCCCACCGCTACCTCGCCGTGGTCGAGTTCGACTCCTACGAGAGCGCCATGGCCAACAGCGACGCTCCCGAGACCAAGGAGTTGGCGCAGCGGCTCTCGACGCTGATGACCAGGCCGCCCGTCTACACCGACTGCGACATCCAGGACCAGCAGACCATCGGCTGATGAGCGGCGAGCCGAGCGGTCCTAGACCCGACGCTTCCCGAGCGATCTGGTCGCCCTGCAGCAGACCTGGACGAGGACCTTCAACACCGTCGCGGGCAACCCGCCCGCTCAAGCCCACGACCTGCCGATGGAGCTGCTCTGCCTGAGCCTGCGCCTCGACGCCCGCCCTCACTGGGCGACCAGGCCGAGGCCTGATCATGCGCATGCGCGCGCATGATCTGCTCTCACTCCCGGACGCGATGACAAGTGACCTCGGCGAGGCGGAGAGCTGCGCTACCGCCGGGAGATGGCCTGGTCGAGCGGACCGGCGGCCGTGCCGCTGGGGTCACCGTTGACGTGGCCGTGGTCGCGCTACTTCCAACCGCACCTACTCACAGCACGGAGCGGGTTCATCACACGATCCAGTTGATGTAGGCGATGCCGACACCGACTCCCTCGGGGGCGAGTTCGGCGCGCAGGGCGTGGGCTCCTGCCTTGGAGGCGCAGTAGGCGCTCATGAGCGGCGCGGTGCCCATGGCGGCCAGCGAGGTGATCTGGAGGTAGTAGCCGCCCGTGGTGAGCAGCGCGGGGAGGAAGGAGCGGGCGGTCACGGCGCTGCCGATGAGGTTGACCTCGATGACGCGCCGCCAGGTGGCCGGGTCGGAGTCGGCGAAGGGGCCGCCCTCGGCGACACCGGCGTTGTCGATCACCACGGAGGCGGGGGCGAGCCGGGCGGCCACGCGCGCCGCCGTGTCTGCCATCGCCACGTCGTCGGTGACGTCAGCCTCCCACCAGGCGGCTTCGTGCTGCAGCGAACCGGCGATGCGGGCCAGCCGCTCGGGTTCCAGTCCCAGCAGGGCCACCGTCGCGCCCCGCCGGTCGAGTTCCCGGGCCAGGGCGGCTCCCAGGCCGCGGGCGGCGCCGGTCACCACGGCGACGCGGCCGTTCAGCGGACTCCGCCGTGTCTCGTGTGCCATGCGTCCTCCCGGGTGTGCGGGGCGGAGCTGCCCGGGATCGGCCGGACCCTTGAGACTGCCCGGGCGCGTACCGGTGTCACCGGCCCGGCTACCCCGGGAGGCTCAGCGGACACCTGCGGGGCCGCGGCCGCCAGCGCGGGGGCGAGATCGTATCTACGCTGGAAGTGGTTCTCCCCCTGGTGGAGAAGCGGGGGCCAGGAGCGCGACGCCGGAGAGGCGGCGAGTACAGCCATGGCCAAGCAGCCGAAACCGTCCCAGCCGCGGCATGGAGAAGGGCCCGGCCCGTACCAGGGCACCGAGCAGCACGGCTGGTCGCCCGATGTGGACTCGACCCGGCAGCAGGACAACCCGAGCGCGCACCGCTCGTTCCATGCCGAGGAATACGCCCCCAAGAAGGGCCCTGGCCGCACGGTGTCCAAGGAAGAGGAGGGCAATCCGCACGGCAAGCCCGTGAAGAGCACGAGTGACCGCGGCGAGGAGCAGAGCAAGGGCGGGCACCAGGACGGCATGCACGACACCGGCCCCAAGGGTCGGTCCCGGCGCCCCAGCGGCACCAGGGACGCGTCGGCCGTCACCGGCGTCGACCCGCAGGACCCCCCGGGAAAAAGTCCGGCGCACTGAGCCGGCCACTGCGCGGGGCACTGCTGGAGATCCGCCACCAGGGCATGCCCGGCCGGCCGGCCCAGGTCGTGGAACGAGAACGCACCGGAGCGCACCGTGCCTGATGCGGTGGTGATCGGCGCCGGACCCAACGGCCTGGTGGCCGCGAACCCGCTGGTCGACGCGGGCTGGAGCGTCGAGGTCCTGGAGGCCCAGCCCGAGCCGGGCGGCGCCGTACGTAGCGACCGCGGCGTGCACCCCGACTACGTCTCGGACGTCTTCAGCGCCTTCTACCCCCTGGCGGCCGCCTCCCCCGTCCTCGCCGGACTCGACCTGGCCGCCCAGGGGCTGCGGTGGAGTCACGCCCCGCGCGTCCTCGCCCACCCCCTCAGGGACGGCCGGTGCGCCGTTCTGGAGCGCCGGGTGGAGGAGACCTCGGCCGGGCCGGCCGGGTTCGCGGCTGCCGACGGCGACGCCTGGCGGGCCCTGTACGACGCTTGGACCCGCATCGGCCGGACCTGGGGAAGGCGCTGCTCACGCCGCTTCCGCCGGTACGGCGCATCGCGGGAGGGCTGCGCCTCGTCCGGAAGCTGGCCCTGCCCGTGCGCCGCCTCGGCGAGGAGGAGTTCGCCGGGGACTGCGGCCGGCTGCTGCTGGCCGGCAACGCCCTGCACGCCGACCTGGCGCCGGAGGCCGCCGGGAGCGGGGGCTTCGGCTGGCTGATGTCGATGCTCGGCCAGAGCCACGGCTTCCCGGTCCCCGTCGGTGGCGCCGGGGCCCTCACCGAAGCCCTCGTACGACGGCTGCGCAGCCGCGGCGGCGTCCCTGCGCTGCGGGGAACGCGTCGCATCCGTCGTCGTCCGGGGCGGCACCGCCGTCGGGGTCAGGACGGCGGGCGGGGAAACCGTCGGCGCGCGCCGGGCCGTGCTCGCCGAGACATCGGTGCCGACCCTGTACCGGGAGCTCGTCGGCGAGGAGCACCTGCCGGCCCGGCTCGTGCGGGACCTGGAACGCTTCCAGTGGGACTTCGCCACCTTCAAGGTCGACTGGGCACTGACCGGCCCGGTGCCCTGGACGGCGCCCCAGGCCTCCGGGGCGGGTACGGTCCACGTGGCCGACGGTGTCGACGGTCTGACTCGGTTCGCGGCCCAGATCGCCGTGGGACACGTCCCCGACGAGCCGTTCGCCTGTTCGGCCAGATGACCACCGCGGACCCCAGCCGCTCGCCCACAGGCACCGAATCCGCCTGGGCCTACACCCACCTCCCGCAGCGCGTCGTCTCCGACGCGGGCCCCGACCGCATCACCGGCCGCTGGGACACCCGGGAGCAGGAGGCCATGGCCGACTGGGTCGAAGCGCAGGTGGAACGGTACGCACCGGGGTTCCGCGCGCTGATCGGGGCCCGCCGGATCCTGTCCCCCACCACCCTCCAGGCCCTGGACGAGAACCTGCACAACGGCGCCGTCAACAACGGCACCACCGCCCTGCACCAACAGGCGGTCTTCCGCCCGACCCCCGGCACCGGCCGGCCCGAGACCCCCGTCCGGGGGCTCTACCTCGCCTCCGCAGCCGCCCATCCCGGCGGCGGCGTGCACGGCGCGCCGGGCGCGAACGCCGCCCGGGCGGCCCTGCGCGCGCACGGTCTGCGCGCGCTCCTCCACCACGCCCAGCGCGTCTGACAAAGCCGCCGCGGCCGGGGGTCCTCAGTCCGGCGGCGCCGCCGGGTACGGTGCGCCCTCGGCGGCGGAAGCCCCACACCCGGTGACCACCATTTCCGAGCCCTCCGGCATCGGCGCGCTGTCCTGAGATCATCAAGGCCCCGAGCGAGCAACACGAACCGAGGAGCGCCATGGCAGCGTGGTGGCGGGCCCGGTGTCCGGCTGACGCCGTCTGTTCGGCACTCGGGGTTGCGCGGCGGGAAAACCGCGGGGCGCGTCGGCGGGGCGTCGCTAGGATCGGCCCCTCACCCGATCATGGCGGTCCGACGGAGGCACCGATGACCCTGGCCCCGGCGCGGACGCCCGCCCATCCCGAACGGCTGGAGCGAGGACACCCGTTCCGCCAGTGGAAGACCTGGCGCATATCGGGGAGCGAGCTCACCCTGACCGGGTACTCGCGCGCCAACGACAAGACGTTCTTCCACGTCCCGGAGTTGCGCTGCGCGCTCGACGCGGGCCTGGCGGAAGGGCGTCAGCCGGAGACCGTCTTCCTCACCCACACCCACCACGACCACTCCAAGGACCTCGACTACCTCGCCGCGCGGGCCGGCGGTGTCGACATCCACCTGCCCGCCGCGTCGGCGCCCTACGTGGAGACGTTCCTGCGGGCCTCCGCCGAACTGAACCACGGCCCCGCCTACGATCCCTCGCTCGCCGCGGGCTGCCGGCTGCACGGGGTGCGCGGGGGCGACGAGTTCACCTTCGGACGCCGCGGCCACCGGGTGCGGGTGGTGGAGTGCGTCCACAAGGTGCCGTGCGTGGGGTACGCGTTCTCGGAACCGCGCAAGGAGCTGCTGCCCGAGTACGAGGAACTGCGGCGCGGCCTCGCGGAGCAGGGCCGGGGTGCGGAGTTCGGCCGTGTCCTCGCGCGGCGCCGCAAGGAGGGCGCCGAGGTCGAACGAGAGGTGTTCCGGCCGTTGTTCGCCTTCCTCGGGGACACCCACGTGAGCGTTTTCGAGGACAACCCGTGGCTGTTCGAGTACCCGGTGATCATCACCGAGTGCACGTTCCTCGACGACGCCGAGCTGGCCCGGGCCGAGCGGGTCGGACACACCGTGTGGAGCCGGCTGAAGCCCGTCGTCGAGGCCCACCCCGACACCCTCTTCGTCCTCACCCACTTCAGCCTGCGCCACTCCGACCAGGACGTGCTCGACTTCTTCCGCGACGAGCGGCCCGACAACGTACTGCTGTGGGCGCACCCGGAGAGCCGGCTGCCGGAGCAGCACCAGCACGGCTGACGGACGCCGGATCCGGGGTTCGCGTGGACGAGTCGCGGCCCGGCCGGACTGACCTGGCCGGCGTGGTGTGGCCGGCGTGGTGTGGCCGGGGCCGCACGGATGAGGTCAGCCGCGCCAGGCCCTTCGTACGCTGCCGTCCTCGACCTCGAGGTTCAGTCGGCCTTCGCGGTACTCCATGGTCAGGATCGTGCCGGGCGGGACCGTGCGCACAGCCGTCCAGCCGCGCGCCCGCGCCCGGCGCTCGGCCTCGGCGGCGTCGAGACCCACGTAGCGCGCCGGATCATCGGCGGAGGGTGAGGAAGCGGAAGCAGTCATGACCCTCACCTGCCCGGGAGGCCGACCGCGGAACCATCGCACGTGGCCATTCAGGCCGAAGCCCCTGGGGCCCGGCGGGCCTGACAGGGGCTGATCAGCTGCATGGCGTGCACTGCGTGCACTGGTATGAGCGCGAGGAGCTATGGGGTTATGGGGCTAACGGGAGCTGCGTCGCGGGTCTCAGGTTTCAGGCGGAAGCGGCCAGACTTGCTTCCATGGGCACCTCATCGGTCTCCGTCGCCGGGGTCTCCGTGCCAGGGGTCTCGGTGCCCGGAGTTTCCGTGCCAGGGGTCTCCGTACCCGGGGTCTCCGTACCCGGCGTCTCGGTGCCCGGAGTTTCGGTGCCGGGGGTCTCCGTGCCCGGAGTTTCCGTGCCGGGAGTACCCGGCGTCTCCGTACCCGGAGTTTCCGGGGTCTGGGGGGTTTCCGGGGTCTTGGGGGTTTCCGGGGTCGGGGTGGGCTTTTCGGGCTTGTGCTCGCAGTAGACGGTGCCCTGGTAGAACTTGCAGCCCGGCATGTTCTCGACGTCCTTGATCTTGCCGTGCTTCTTGCCCTGGTTCTTCTTGCCGTGCTTCTTGCCCTTGTGGCCTCGGTTGTCTTTCTTGCCCTTGCTCTCATGACCGCTCTTCGCGTGGTCGGCGACCAGCGTGATCGACTCGCCGACCTGCGGCGCGGCCGGTGCAGCGAATGCACTGGTGGGCAGCAGTACGCCTCCTCCGACGATCGCGGCCGAGACGGCGAACATCGAGAAACGCTGCTTCCGAGAAGTGCGAGCCATGAGAATTACTCCAATAAGAGGGGATGGGGGAAGGAATCGAAGGACAGTGGCGAAATGTCCATTTTGTCCGTCTGGTTAAAAGACTGACTCCCGCACTTCACGACGCTGTCCGCCGACTGTCACAGGCGCGTGACAGGCCCCCCGGGCGACGGGAGCGCGGCGAGTTCGCCCAGGGCGCGGGCCGCCGGCGCCGGGTCGAAAAGCCGATTCAGATGGCTGCCCGCCAGCGTGCGGACCTCGTACGAGTTGCCCGGCATCAGCTCGTCTCCATCGCGGATCAGCCGGTCCTGGAGGCGCCGGCCGGGCGGCGGTGGTCGTGGTGCCCGCGCCGCCGTGGTGGACGACGGCCGCGACCCGGCGGAACAGGGCCTCGTGGTTGACGTCGCCGACGGCGAAGCAGTCGTCCGAGTCGTCCACCAGGGCCAGGCCGGCCCAGCCGCGGGAGACGAGCACGAGGCGGCCCTGCGCGCGGGCCGCCTCGACGGTGGTGCGGGCGATGTCGGTGGCCGTGCTCATGGGCATGCTGCCGAACCCGACGTACACCGGTGGGGTGCCGTCGTCCAGGAACGCCTCCAGGTCGGCGGGCAGGGGGCGCTCGCCGGGCAGGATTCACGCGCCGGTCTGCACGAGGTCGAGGTCGGTCAGGTGCTGCCACGGGGCCAGGACCGGGTCCGCCGCCAGCCACGGCCGTTCGGTGAAGACGTAGTCGCGGACGTTGTCCACCGGGTCAAGGCCGAGCGCCGGGCGGTGGGCGTTGAGGGGCTGGAGGTAGAGGGCGTTGACCTTCTGGACGTCCAGGTCCCACCGGGCCTGGTGGTCGGTCATGTCTGGCGGAACCGGCGGGCCGGGCCGCGGCGAGGGCAGGTAGTGCGCGGAGGGCATCTCGAACGGGTGGAAGGCGGCGTACACTTGATTTCCGCTCCTCGCCCTAAAGGGCGGGGATTCCTACCACGGTCGGTTGACCGTCTCGGTGGGTTCCTGTTTCTTCGCGCTGTGCCGGGACGAGTCCCGGTCTTACCCGCGCTCCGCAGGCCGTGACCGCCAGTCCGGCGGCCTTGGCGACGTTGATCGCCGCGTTGATGTCCCTGTCGAGGACGGTCCCGCATGCCGCGCACGTCCACTCACGGACGTTCAACGGCTTCGGTCCGTCTTTGACGCCGCACTGCGAGCAGACCTGAGAGGTGGGTTCGAAGCGGCCGATGCGGGTGAAGGTGCGCCCGTACCGGGCTGCCTTGTACTCCAGCATTGTGAGGAAGCTGGACCATCCGGCGTCGTGTACGGACTTCGCGAGGCGGGTGCGGGCGAGTCCCTTGACCGCCAGGTCTTCCACTGCAACCGCTTGGTTCTCGCGGATGATCTTCGTGGAGAGCTGGTGGTGGAACTCGCGCCGCGCATCGGCGGTCCGTGCGTAGGCACGGGCAACCCGGATCCGGGCCTTCGCCCGGTTGCTGCTGCCCTTGGCCTTGCGAGACAGGTCCCGCTGAGCCCGCTTCAACTTCTTCTCCGCCCGGCGCAGGAAACGCGGACTGCCGATCTTCGTGCCGTCGGAGAGGATCGCGAAGTGGGTGAGCCCCAGGTCGATGCCGACCACAGGCACCGCGGCGGGCAGCGTCTCGCCCTGGCCGGTCTCGACGACGAACGAGGCGAAGTACCGGCCGGCGGCGTCCTTGACCACCGTCACCGTGGACGGGACGGACGGCAGGGCACGGGACCACTTCACCCGGACATCGCCGATCTTCGGCAACGACAGGTCACCACCCGCAGTGATCTTCCACCGGGCGTTGGCAGTGAAGCGGACGGTATGCCGGCTGTCCTTCCGCGACTTGAACCGGGGCACGCCCATACGCGGACGCTTCCCCTTCAAGCTGTCGAAGAAGTTCCGGTATGCGGCGTCCAGGTCCCGGAGGGACTGTTGCAGCACCACCGCCGACACCTCGGAAAGCCAAGCCCGCTCCTCCGTCTGCTTCGCCGCCGTGACCTGCTTCGACAACTCCGCCGACGTCACAAACGGCAACCCCGCAGCGCGGGCGGTCTCACGAGCCCGCAGGGCATCGTTGTAGACCACCCGCACACACCCGAACGCCCGTGCCAACGCCGATCGCTGAGGACCATTCGGGTAGAGGCGAAAGCTGTACCGAAGCTGCACACCCATGACCGTACTCGAGTTGGTTATGGGTAAGTATCAGAACATCAGAACACTTGCACAGGCAGACACTGCGCTATCGGGCCCTCCACGCCCACCTGGTTTTCGTGACGACGTACCGGCACAGAGTCTCCACCGGCCAGCACCTGACACGCTGCGAAGAGAGCATGCGCAGCGTCTGCACACACTTCGAAGTCAATAGGGTCGAGTTCAACGGCGAGAACAACCACGTCCACCTCTCGGTGAACCTCCCACCGAAGGTCGCCCTGTCCAAGCCGGTCAACAGCTTGAAAAGCGTCAGATCCCGCCGGATGCGCCGGAGTACGCCGACCTGGTCAAGCACTACTGCGGGCACAGCGACTCGGGTCCGGATCATACTTCGCCGGGTCGGCCGGCGGAGCGCCACTGTCGATAGTCCGTCAGTACATCGAGCAGCAGAATCGTCCGCTATGACCTGCGGGTCACAGCAGCCCTGAGAATCGCTTCACCACCGCCCTTAAGGACGGCGCACTGCGATTACTGAGGTTTTCAGTGTGGGGTCGGTGGGTTGAGGGGCAGGCCGGTGGCGGTGAGGCAGCCGTCGATCAGGTGGGGTCGGAGCTGGATTCTGC
>NZ_JBIAJH010000079.1:0-12658 GCF_042871845.1 Streptomyces sp. NPDC005533
GGGGCGGCTTGGTTCAGCCCGCCGCGGGCACAGGGTGGTGACGCCGGTGATGTGGTCCCAGACGGCGAAGCGGGTGGTCATCTCGGCCCGGTACTACAGCCGTGAGTCGCGAGTGTGGTCTCTTCGGTCGCGGGTGGCGTGATGGCTTCGGCGGGCGCGGGTCTGGTGGGTGCGGCGCCAGAGGGACTGGGTGATGACGAGGGCGGCCGGGGTGTGTGGTGGGGGCCAGGCGAGGCGGTTGAGAAGCCGGCGGATCTCTTCGGGGGTGTAGCGAATCAGTGAGCCCTTTCAGAGTGACCTTCAGCTGGACCCCTCAGACCGGCCTGAGCTGGACGAATACGGCACGGTGTCACCCGATCAGGGGCCACTCTGAAAATGCTCAGTTGGCCAGCGAACCGACGGCTGCCCCTTTTTGAGGTGCTGTGGGCGGTTCGTCGTGCGGGGTCGGGGCCAGAGGCGGCTGCTCGGGCTCGGTGGTGCCGGTGCGGCTGGCGGTGACGGTCAGGAAGGCGAGGGCGGCCATCGACAGGGTGATGTGGCGCATCCAGGCGTCCCAGGTGCGGACCTCGTAGTGATCGAGGCCGCAGTCGGACTTGGCGGTCTCGAAGCAGTCCTCAATGGACCAGCGCAGGCCCATCACCCGGATGATCTCGCTGATGGGGGTGCCGGTGCGGGCGTGGACGGCGAAGTAGGCGATTTTGGACGGGTCGCTGACCGAGCGGCGCACGAGCAGGAGGTGGACGAAGCCGCCACGGGGGCCTCCGTCAGCGCCGCCGGGCCAGGTGACCTCGGCCAGGGCCCAGTCGTAACGGCGCTCACCCTTGGCCCCGGCACCGCAGGAGCGGCGCTCGAAGACCAGCGGGGTGCCCGCGGCCAGGGCATCCACCCGCAGGTGGCCGGAGCCGGGGGTCACCACGGTCTCGTCCGCCGGCACCGCCATCACATACGGGATACGTCGGCGCTCCAATGCCGCGCGGAGCTTGCGGTCCTGTCCGTAGAGGCTGTCGGCGGCCACCCAGCCGAACGGCACCCCGGCCCGGCGGCAGCGCTCGATCATGCGCCGGCCCAGCTCCGGCTTGGTCACCACCTCCCGCCCCCGGGACCGGGGGATCCTCGCCTCCCGGCACCGCCCGGCGTCCTGGGTCCAGACGGCCAAAACGTAGGCCTCCCGGTCCATCAACGCACGGCCGGTGTCGGCTGGCGTAGGCGCAGAACACCATGACCTGGCAGTTCTCGACCTGCCCGGTGATCCCGGCGTACTGCCGGGCCACCCCCGCCGACTTCACGCCCTTCTTCAACAACGCCGTCTCGTCCAGCACCAGCACCCCGTCCGGCCGCCCCAGATGCAGGGCTAATTCATTGTCGTGTTGATCACGCTGCGTCGCAGGTCAGGGATAGTCCGAGGAGGTCGAGCGGGCGGGTGAAGGGTGTGTAGGAGACCTCTCGGAGTCCGGCGGCGATGTGGTGGTGGCCGGCATCGCGGAGGGTGCTGATCGCGAGGTTCCGTAAAGTGGCCATGTTCGCGGGTCCGTGTCCGGTGCGGATCTTGGAGGCGTCCTCGGCGAACGTGGTGTCCCGGACGTGGTGGACGGCCTCGATGCCCCAATGAGCTCTGGCGATACGGCCGATGAGCTGTGGTGATGCCTCGCGTGCGGTCATGTCGGTGATGGCGTGGACGGTCTGTCGGGTGACACGCCCGGTCTTCGCATCGGTGCGGTGCCGCAGGATCTTCACTGCCTGGACGACGTGGGGGAAGTCCAGGCCGAGGTCGGTGACGGTGAGGGTTCGAACCGAGCGGGTCTCGCGGCGGCCGTGCCCCCGCGCACGGTCGTAGCGGCGGGCGGTCACCTCCTTCCATGGCAGGGCCTTGATGGCCGTGTGGAGGTTGGGCTGGTTGCCCTTGACGATCATCAGGTAGTGGGCGTTCTTGGCCTCGACCAGCCATTTCGCGTGTTCGTGCTGGGTGTGGAGGGCGTCAGCGGTGACCCGGGTGCCGGTCAGATCGAACGGATCCAACAGGGCGGTGAACGCGGTGATCTCGTTCGTCTTGTCCGGCACGCGAATCTGGCTCACGGTGCGGCCGGCGGCCGTGACCGCGGACAACAGGTGGGCGGCCGGGCCGTTGTCGGTGCCTGAGCCTCGTGCATTCTTGCCGTCCACCGCGACCGATTCCGTGCCGGCGGGGTTGTGCCCGAGGAGGTCGGCGAGCCCGCCGGGACACACCTGAATCAGCACCCGACGCACGGTCGAGGGCGAGGCCGGACGGCGCACCCCGAGGGGGCCATGTGGATGAAATCCCAGGTGGTAGAGGGTGTCCTGGGGTGCGTGGCGGACCCACTGCCCGATCGCCACGTAGGAGCGGGCGCCCGCCAGGACCGCGCACGCCGCCGTCAGTAACACCGAGACGAGACCGTGCCTGCGCCCCCGGCCTGTCCCGCGGATCCGGCAGACACGCCAACCGCGCCGCCATGCCGGAAAGTTCACGATGCTCACGCGAGGGCGACTTGGTCAGACAAACAGTGGCAGACTGGCGGCACATCGGAGCTCCGGCGGTCGGGTGACTTGGTAGGTCCCCTTGATCATCGGAGCTTCGTTGTGTCCGGCGTGCCCATACTGAAGGTCCGTCACACGGCGTGACCTGCCGCTTCTCCCCACAGCCAGGACTATGAATCAGCCCTGGTCCCAGATGCGACCCCACGAACGAGCGCACACAGTCCCGGAGCTGGTCGGCAAGCCAGGTCGAGCGGGACAAGAACCACTGCACCCGGCCCGGCGTCGCGTGCCCGACATGCTCCGCGATCTGCCAGCCGTTCTTCCGCTCGATGGGCGCGATCAGCGCCTTCACATACGCCATCGCCATCCGCCGCCGGTCAACCCGCCCGAACACCCAATGAGGGGCCCCGAGGTTTCCGGACAGCGACCCAATAGGGTTGTCTTGTAAGGAAACGAGGAAGTAGCAGTGAAACGTCCGAAGTACACGCCAGAGTTCCGTGAGGAAGCGGTCCAGCTGGCGCTGAAGTCCAGTAAGTCCATTTCCGAGGTCGCCAGGGAAATCGGTGTGAGTCCCGAGACGCTCCGGACATGGGTGCGCCGGTACGAGCGCGAGCATGGCCGACAGGGTGGCACGTTCTCCACAGACGAACGAGCACGGCTGAAGGAACAGGACCGCCGCATCCGCGAGCTGGAGATGGAGAATGTGTTCCTGAAAAAATCCGCAGCGTACTTCGCGAGGGATCCTCGGTAGCGAGCAGGTACGAGTTCATCGAGGCGATGCGACTCGGCACAGCGGAGTACGCGTATCCCGTCACGTTCATGTGTGATCTGCTCGGCGTTTTTACATCCGGCTACTATGAATGGCTGGGACGTCCGGATTCGGCGATGGCTCGGCGGCGCGAAGAACTCAAACTGCTGGTGAAGAAGGCATTCAAGATTTCCGACAGCACGTACGGCCACCGCCGGATCCACGCCCAGCTCGGCCGCTGGGGCGTGAGGGCCGGCCTGGAGTTGATCCGCTCGCTGATGCGTGACCTGGGCCTGGTTCCCTGTCAGCCGAGGCCGAAGCGGTGGTCACTCACCCGGGCCGCGGCCGGCCCGGTGCCGGACCTCGTCGGCCGCAACTTCACCGCCGACGCCCCCGGCGAGAAACTCGTCGGCGACATCACCGACTCTGTTGCTGAATCCGACGCGGTTGGTCAGGGCGCGAGTTGGTGAGCGAGTCGGGTGAGTCGGCTGGTTCTGGGGTCGGGGGTGGTCTGGGTCCAGTGGGCGTCGAGTCGGACGACGTTGATCGCAGTGGCGGAGAAGGCGTGCTGGAGGGTGGTCTTGGGCAGGCCGCGGTAGCGGGCTCGGCGGATCCCGGTGATGTCGAGGGCCTGGTTGATGGTGCCTTCGATGCCGGCCCGCAGGGCGTACTTGCTCCGCCAGGACTCGGTGGCCTGTTCGGCGCGGGCTGCGGCGGTTCGTTCGTGCAGCTCGCGGGGGCGCAGGGTGAGCATTCGGGTGCCCCGGCCGGAGGCGGTGCACTTGGTGTTGGAGGGGCAGGGACGGCAGTCGGCGCGGGCGAAGTCGATCACGATGGCGTCGCGGCCGTGCTGGGTGACGGGGTACCAGCCTCTGCTGGTGGCCCCTTCGGGGCAGCGGACCTGCCGGGCGGCCCAGTCGATGCGGAACGCGCTCTTGTCGAAGCCCTCAGCGGCCCTGGCCTGGGGCGAATGGTCGGCGAGCAGCGGGGTGACCATCGTGATCCCCCGGTCGGCCGCCTGCGCGACCAGGTCTGCGGAGGGGTAGCCGGAGTCCAGGTAATGCTCGCCCGGGCTCAGCTCACGCGCCGCCAGGGACTGCTGGATCGGTGTGGTGGCCTTGACGTCCGGGACGGTCGCCAGGGTGGTGTGCACGTCGGTGACCAGCCGCAACCCGCGCTCGGCTTCGGCTTCGGCTTTGGCGGGAGCATGACATGTTTCGGTGAGGTGGACCTTGTATCCGCACCAGAACAACTCGTCTGCCTTGGCCGACCAGCGTGCGTCGGCGTCGTAGGGGGAGGCGAGCCGCAGATGGCCGGGCGGGACGCCGTCCACCCCGGCCTCCCGCTTCCTGACCACCTCCCGTCCGGGTGTGTCGGTATGAACGTAGTAGGTCTGCAGGAAGATCTGCCGCAACAGCCGTACCGGCTCGATCTCGCGTAGCCACCCCGGGGTACCGGGCGCGTGGAGCGCGTGCAGCAGCAGGTGGGCGTCCTGTCCGTAGACCTCGGCCAGCCGGTCCCGTTTGCCCTGGGAGGACGGCAGTTTCCAGGAATCGATCCGGGCCGCATACCGCACCTCCCACTCCGTCACCGGCACCGCACCCGTCAGCCAGGACGGGGCCGTGAGGGCGAGGGCCTCCAGCGCGGCGCGCACGCTCTCGCCGGCCAGTTCCAGCCGGTTCAGGTCACGCACCGCGGAGATGACATGGGTGGAGTCGCTGCGCTGCTTCCCGCCGGCTCCGATCAGACCGGTGACACGGCAGTGCTCGACCAGGCGGTCGAAGACCACGCGTTCCAGGCCGTGCCCGACAAGGCGGGCCCGGAACTTCGACAGCGCGGTGAAGTCGAAGCCGATAGCGGTCAGCTCCGTACCCAGCGCGTACTTCCACGACAGGCGGTCTCGCAGTGCGTCCGCGGCCTGCCGGTCGGTGAGGTTCTCGGCGAACTGCAAGACCGTCACCAGAGCCAACAGCCCAGGAGACTGGGCTGGGGCACCACGGCCGGGGAAGGCATCGGTGAACAGTGAGTCGTCGAAGACCTCGGCGAGGTGGTCACGGACCCGCATGGGCAGACTGCCGTCCGGGAAGGCGGCACGCGCCACCCTCATGGTCTCCTCAGGGACGGGCGGCAGCCCCATCGGCCGCATGGACACAGCAGTACCCCCCTGCGGCCGGGACAGACAAGACGACCGCACCAACGATCATCCCGGACCCGGCTGCTACCCCACAGGCGATTCAGCAAGAGAGTCATCACCTACGTCAAAACCGCCGAGGGCTGGCTCTACCTCGCCACCGTCATCGACTGCTGCACGAAGGAAGTAATCGGCTACGCGATGGACGACCACTACCAAACCCCCCTCATATCGCAAGCCATCCACCGTGCGGCCCGGAACCGTAAACTTGCCAAGAACGCGATATTCCGCTCGGACCGCGGGAGTAACTACATGTCAGCCGAGTTCGGCGACACCCTGAAACTGTTCAATCTACGCAGGTCCGCCGGCCGCACCGGGATCTGCTTCGATAACGCGATGGCCGAATCCTTCTTCGGCGCCCTGAAGAACGAATGAGTCTCCCGAGTCGCGTACCTGACCCGAGAGGCGGCACGACAGGACATCACCCAATATATCGAGCTCTGGTACAATCACAGATGCCTACACTCGGCCATAGGCTATCGCCCTCCGCGAGAAGCACACGCCGAATACACGCAGATGCGCATAGCCGCGTGAAATAGACGGTCAAAACACCGTCCGGCAAACGCGAGGCCCCTCAGACCAACGCGTCACACACCCAACAGACACTCACGGCTGTAGTGCCAGTGGCTAAAACAATGAAATTCGCTGGCGTCTCGGTGTTGGCTGCGGCTCTTGCTGTCGGATTCGGCCCGGTGAGCCAGGCCGATACGCTTCCCGCCCCGGCCACGAACGGACGATCTCGCTGATGGGGGTGCCGGTGCGGGCGTGGACGGCGAAGTAGGCGATCCGGGACGGGTCGCTGATGGAGCGGCGGACCAGCAGCAGGTGGACGAACCCGCGGCGGGGACCGCCGTCGGCGCCGCCGGGCCAGGTGACCTCGGCCAGGGCCCAGTCGTAGCGGCGCTCACCCTTGGCCCCGGCGCCGCAGGAGCGGCGCTCGAAGACCAGCGGGATGCCCGCGGTCAGCGCGTCGACCCGTAGCGGGCCGGTGCCGTGTGTCGCCATGGTCTCGTCCACCGGGACCGCCATCACATACGGGATGCGTCGGCGCTCGAGTGCGGCGCGGAGTTTGCGGTCCTGGCCGTAGAGGCTGTCGCCGGCCACCCAGCCGAACGGCACCCCGGCCCGGCGGCAGCGTTCGATCATGCGCCGGCCCAGCTCCGGCTTGGTCACCACCTCCCTGGCCCGGGGCCGGGGGATCTTCGCGCCCCGGCACCGCCCGGCGTCCTGGGTCCAGACGGCCAAAACGTAGGCCTCCCGGTCGATCAACGCGCGGCCGGTGCCGGTGGCATACGCGCAGAACACCATGACCTGGCAGTTCTCGATCTGCCCGGTGATCCTGGCGCACTGCCGGGCCACCCCGGCCGACTTGGTGCCCTTCTTCAAAAACGCCGTCTCGTCCAGGACCAGCACCCCGTCCGGCCGCCCCAGATGAACAACGACGAACGAGCGCACACAGTCCCGGAGCTGGTCGGCAAGCCACGTCGAGCGGGACAGGAACCACTGCACCCGGTCCAGCGTCGCATGCCCGGCATATTCCGCGATCTGCCAGCCGTTCTTCCGCTCTACCGGCGCGATCAGCGCCTTCAGATACGCCACCGCCGTCCGCCGCCGGTCAACCCGCCCGAACACCCAGGCCACCGAGGCGAAGAACTCCTCGAACCAGCCCGACCACACCTGTACCGCACGCTCCGTACCCACGAACAGCCCAACGCGTCACACACCCAACAGACACTCACGGCTGTAGTACCTGCGACGCAGCGTGATCAACACGACAATGAATTAGCCCTGGCCGTCATGTTGCGGTTGCAGGAAGCTCTCTAGGTGAAGCGGCTTTCCAGGACGGTGCCCTCACTGCTGGTAGCCGGCGTCCACGGTCGAATCGATATTACTGGAGATTAAATGACACCCAAGGCGAGACAGTTTCTTTCCCTGGCAGCCACCGCGCTGGCTTTGACGGGTGGACTGTACACCGCAGCTGCTGGCCCTGCCGCAGCAGACCCCGCTCTTAAAAGCAGCTACATGTGGCGGGCTCCTCTCGATCCGGATTTCGCAGGAAAGAGAATCACCTACAATGTGCCGATGACTGCCAGTGCCGATACGAAGACTGCCATTGTGGCTGCATTCAACGGCTGGAGTGACAGTTTAGTCGGAAATAACACCCTTTTCGCGGAAGGCCGTCAGAGGGACACGGACACCCCGGCCGGGAAAAAAACGCTATACGGCCCTGCAATACGATTTAAGATGGTAACGCAATCGGAGATGAAGAGGGAAACGCTGGTCGATTATACCAGTGCGGCCGTTAATAAACTGTTCAGAACCGTCACGAATTGCCCTGAGGTCTGGGCAGGGAAATCGTGCGGCCGAGGCTTACCGATGGTGATCCTCCTCAATAAACAAGTATTTGACGCCGGTAAAGGTTATACGGCGGCGCAGCAGCAGATGATGATTTCGCATGAGATCGGCCACGCTCTTGGGCTAGACCACAGCAAGGCTCCGTATAAGTGTGAGCTTATGTTGCCATGGGCGGACGCCGGCATCTTTGACGCTTCCGGTACGACGGAAATCATTACTCGAAATAGCATCAGTTGTCCTGCTTACACACCTCTCCGCCCCACCACGGCCGAGAAGGATATGGTGAAGAAACTTTATTCCGACAATAGCACTCCTCTTGTGTGAGAGCGCGGTATTCTCGTGCCAAATATGGGCGTACGTTCACCGATCATGGAGGTGGAGATGAGCAAGTTTAGAAGGTTAATGAGCGCAACTATGCTGTGTGCGTTGTCGGCCGCGGCCCCGTTCGTGGCTGCCCCGTCGGCCTACGCGGCGGTGGGGGCAATTGAGCTGTCCGGCCAGATCGGGTTGGGATTGGATTTCTGCATGGATGCCCACACAAACACCGTGGGCACCAAGGTGCAACTTTATGGGTGCAACTTGACCACTCACGCACAGGAATTCACTTTTTATCAGGACGGCACGCTGCGCAGAGGCTTCACAGAAGAGGGGGAAGGTGGCGGGCGTTGCGTCAATGCGCGAGCAGACGGCCTCCTCTGGCTGGATAACTGCCAAGCAGCAAGCATGCAGTGGCTACCCCAGGCGAACGGGGCACTATATAATCCAGTGATCGATAAATGTATTTCATATCCGCAGCCCGCTCCCGGCACGGTCACCGCAGACCCTTACGTGAATTCGACGCAGCTGGTGGCCGCACCTTGTAATGATGGCGAATATCAAAATTGGACCCTCCCGAACTGGGGCAGAATTAAGCATATCGGCAGCGGGAAGTGCGTGGATGGCTATGGTGATTGGGTAGGTAACAATTGGAAAGTGCGGATCATGGACTGTGCCGGTGCAAGCAACCTAGAGCAGAGATGGGCATTTGAAAATGGAAGAATCAGGAACATGCGCGATGAAACTCGGTGCCTGACGCCAGAAAGTGGCACGGCCCCGGGCACCAAAGTGTCAATCGGGACCTGCTGGGGTTACAGGAGCACTTCGCAGGATTGGACTCTCGGCGCCGATGGACTTGTGAAGCACAACCTGACTGGTCTCTGCCTCGACCTGCCCGGTAACGTAGCGACTAACAATACCTGGCTGCAGCTCAACACATGCACCGTCCAGCCCAGTACTACCTGGGCCTTCCCCCCCATAGGCGGAATCGTTCGCTGACCGGCACTCAGGTCGGGCGGAGGCGAAGCCGGAAGGAACCCTGGCGGCGGACGCCGGAGCAAAGCGGACCCGCTCAACAGCTGAAGGCCTGGACCCCCGTAAAACAGGGTCACCTCCCAGGCGAAGCCTGGGAGGTGACCCTGTTCGGGTGCGGAGCGAAACGAACCCGTCTGAGCGAAGCGTAGGACACCGGCCCGAAGGGCCGCTCTGGCACTGTCACGTTGTAGGTGGCGGGGTGGGATGATCTTCGGGTTGGCTGTTTCAGGGAGGGGAGCCGGCCGTGTCGTCCACACCGCCGTCGTACAGAAACCACCGTTACCCGGCGGAGATCATTGCGCACTGTGTGTGGCTGTATTTCCGTTTCCCGCTCAGCTTCCGGGAGGCAGAGGAGCTGATGCTGGAGCGTGGCGTCGTCGTGTCCTACGAGACGGTCCGGCGCTGGTGCCTGAAGTTCGGCCAGGGCTACGCCAATGCCCTGCGTCGGCGGCGTCCGAAGCCGGGTGACAAGTGGCACCTCGACGAGGTGTTCATCAAGATCAACGGCGAGCGGAAGTACCTGGGGCGGGCCGTGGATGCCGACGGCAACGTGCTGGACATCCTGGTGCAGAGCCGGCGTGACAAGGCCGCGGCCAGGAGGTTCTTCCGCCGGCTCCTCACCACCACCGGGCAGGGCTAATTCAAAGTCACCGGCTGGCCGCATCGTCGCAGGTCAAGGCGTTGAGCCCAGACGCACCCTCGACGCCGAGTTGATGCCCAGTCAGGCAACGTCATGCAGCGAAGCAACGTTGACCTGCACAGACGGCGACTTGGCCGCGTGTCCGGCTCAACGAGACGAGTCGGCTTGCCACGACTTTGAATCGGCCCTGCCACCACCGGGCAGGTGCCCCGGGTCATCGTCACCGACAAGCTCCGCTCCTACGGTGCCGCGCACCGTGAGGTCATGCCCTCGGTCGAGCACCGCTCCCACAAGGGCTTGAACAACCGGGCGGAGAACTCACACCAGCCGACCAGACAGCGCGAACGCGCGATGAAAGGCTTCCGCAGCACCGGCTCGGCCCAGCGGTTCCTGTCCGCGTTCACCGGGATCTCACCCCACTTCCGACCCCGCCGACACCTATGACCGCCGGCCGCCACCGCCTCGAAATGATGATCCGCTTCACCATCTGGAACCACATCACCGGCAGCACAGGCGTACCCGCCACGGCCTGAACACGGCCCCGCCAACATCGCCATGCCAACACTGTTGCGTTTGAGGGAGACGTCGCAGGTCAACGGGTTGAATGAGACAACGGGACCCTTGAGGATCAACGATCGGCGAAGAAAGTCGATCAAGCTCAGGAGTCCCGTTGCGGGAGAAGTCTGTCATCACTCGGACGATCGAGGCAGCCGGGGGCGTGCATGCACCCGGGCATCTGGGCGAGTTGACCCAGATCGTGGACTTCGAGCTGGTGGACGCGGTGCTGGAGGAGACCGGAACCCGCGAGAAACGGCTGCGGCTGCTGCCGTCGAGGGTGGTGGTCTACTTCGTCCTCGCGCTGGCCCTGTTCGAGAACTGCTCCTACCGGGCGGTGTGGGGCAAGCTGACCGTCGGCCTGGCCGGGCTGCCGCTGCTGCACCCGGCCGTCTCCTCGCTGTCGCGGGCCCGGCGGCGGATAGGCATTGCTCCGCTGAGGCGCCTGTTCGAGATCCTGGCCGGGCCCGTCGCCCACCGTGGACAGGCCGGCGCATTCTGGCGGGGCTTGCGGACCGTGGCCGTCGACGGGACCCTGCTGCGCATCCCGGACGAGGCGCAGATCACCTGGCGTTCCGCGAAGCGGGCCGGTGACCATCTGGAGTTCGGCTACCCGCTGCTGCGGCTCGTCGTCCTGGTCGAGTGCGGCACCCGTGCCGTCCTGGCCGCCGCCTTCGGCCCCGAGAGCGACGGCGAACTGACCTACGCCCAGCGTCTGTTAAGTGCACTGGACCACACGATGCTCCTGTTGGGCGATGCCGGATTCGACGCGAACACCTTCGCCCGGGACGTCCACGCCACCGGCGCCCAGTTCCTGGTGCGTTCCTCCGCCCGCCGCATCCCCACCCCTTTCCGGCATCTTGCCGACGGCTCTTACCTGGCCCGGATCGGCTACGGTGCCCTGCCCGCCCTGCTGACCGTCCGCGTCATCGAGGCCCAGGTCACCGTCGCCCTGGCGGACGGCACTGTGCGTCGCGAGCAGTGGCGCCTGCTGACCAGTCTCCTGGACGCCACGCGCTACCCCGCCGCCGAACTGATCACCCTGTATCACGAAAGGTGGCAGACGGAGACGACGTACTTCTCGATCAAGGCCACGATGCTCGACGGGCGCGTTCTGCGATCGCGCAGCCTGCCCGGCCTCGACCAGGAGGTCTACGCCCTGCTCACCGCCTACCAGGCCTTGATCCGCGCTGCCGCCGACACCGCCTGCACCCGGCCCGGCCTGGACATGGACCGCATCAGCTTCACCGTCCTGCTCAGCTCTGCCGCCGACACCGTCACCACCGCGACCGGCATCCTGCCACCGCCAGGACCCGCCGACCTCGTCGGCACCATCGGCCGGGCCGTCCTCGACGCCCTGCACCCCGCCCGCCACCGGCACCGCGTCAAAGCCCGCACCCGCAAGAACCCCACCAGCAAATACGGACCGAACGCCGGACAGCGCCCCACGACCAGCCAGAACTACACCGTCCACACCACCGTCACGTTCTTCGAGCACGGACTCGGGGAGTATCACGAAAGCGGTGTTCGCCACTCGGTTGGCGTAGAGGCTCGCGACCCGGTCACGGACGTAAACGCAACGGTGTTGAGTCTGAGGACCCCTCGTTCGCTGGAGCCGAGGAGATTTGGCTCTCCAGCGGCATGGATGAGGACTACGACTTCCGCTAACAACCTCGGCGGTCGGCCTGTGGTGTGACACGGGCTGGGGCTCGCTGCTGCGTGCGGTGAGCTGGGAGAGGCTGGGCCGTGGCGAGCGGTGCTCGTGTGGTCGGTGCGCAGCATTCGCACGGCCGCCGTCAGCTCTCGTACAGGTCGCGCATCGCGGCGTAGAACTTCTGGGGGAAGGCGGCCTCGCAGCCGTCGCAGTGGTACCGGAGGAAGTCGGTGCGGGCCGGATGGTCCTGCTGCGCGGAGCGGCCGACGCTGCGGAACTCGGGCCGCATTGTTCGAGAGCACAGCGGGCATGGGTCTGTGTAGATCAGCTCGTTCGTCATGCCGCGCACTGTGCACACGGCGCCCGCTTACTGTCTCGGGCTGCTGTGGTGGCCCGCCTGGCGGGCCCCACGGTAAAGACTTGGTGATGGCCTCCCGCCCGGCGGGAAGGGCTTCGGATCGCGCTTTTCCGCAGGTCAAACCGGGTGTTCCATGGCCCGATGATCAGCCAAACACCGATCCGTCCGGGAGACGGGCGCTATCTCTTCCGCGGCGTGATGGTCGGGGACGGCCACCGTCCGAGCAATAGTCAAGAGTTGTGGATCGGTGGGGTTGTTCAGGCTGCGGTGGTCTCGGGGTGGTCGGTGAGGTGGCCGTTGTGGAAGCGGGCGCC
>NZ_JBIAJH010000080.1:0-12228 GCF_042871845.1 Streptomyces sp. NPDC005533
GTAACCGGCGTCCGCAATGGTCACCGGCACCTCGATACCCCAGGATCGGGTCCCGCCGAGCATGTCCAGTGCGAGCCGCCATATCCCCCCGTGCCAGACATGCGGGAGCGCAGGCGACCCCCGTCCACCAGAGCCTGGTGGCAGCCGAGAGACGCCTACCACTCCCTTGCTGCCGATCCAGCAGTGCGAGAAACTGAGCCTTGAACGGGCCCGGTGGCCGCGGGCCGGGTGGTGACCACTGCGGCCGGGGATACAGACGCTGACTGTGCCCGCCATCAGGGCAACCAGAAGTGCGGCACCATCGACATTCAGGTCAACGGCCCAGGTCACGGGGTCCTCGGCTAGTGCGATGGCTTCCCCTATCAGCATCAGCACCGATAGCCAGAGGCCGGAGCAAGGCTGGATGCAGCCGACCGGGGCGGAGACCGGCGACGTGTGACGGTAGCCGGGGAACCTGCCCGCGGTCGACAGTGCCACGGGGCTGGGAGCAACCCGTCCGAAGGCGGCTCCCCGCATAGCCATTGCACCGCTCTTCCGGGTAGTACCTGCCGATGACGCGCTCACACGCGGGGCGGCTCCCACCCGGACAGCTCGCGTCCGAGTGTGGCCCGCGGCGGGGTTCAGAAGGAGACGTCGAAGTAGTCGATGTCGGTGAACTCGACCCGGAGCTGGTCGGCCCGGGTGCCGCCGTCCTTGAAGTAGATCTCCTGCAGTCCTTCGGCGACGATCGCGCGCAGGTCGCGGTCGGCGGCGCCTTGGGCGCGGGCGTCGAAGAGGCGCTGGGCGTAGGCGGGTGGGAGGTGGACGGTGAGGCGGCGGACGCGGCCGTCGTCCGTGGTGCCGACGGGTGCGGTGTAGCCGAACCTGGCGCGAGTCTCGACGGTGATGCCGGTGCTGGTGGCGGCTTCCTTGCGGCGTCGGCCGCGTACCACGGGCTGCCAGCGGGCGCGTACGGCTGTGTCGATGCGGTGCGCGACGGGCTGGGGCGGGGTCTTGCGGTCGCCTTTGCGGTAGCGCTCCACCGAGCGCTGGCTGACTCCGAGCTCTGCGGCGACCGCGCGGGTCGTCTTGAGCTGCTTCAGCAGGAAGTTGATCTGGCCCTTCAAGGTCTTGGGCGGTTCCTTGGTGAAGGCTTCCTGATCGGCGCGGACGATGGCGTCCTCGATCTCTCCCACAACGGTTCAGCTCCTCAACAAATGGGTCCAGGTTATGCAGCTTGAGTGGCCTGTCGACTGTGGTCTCCGGCAACGGTGCCGAAGGGCACGGCCCGGTTCTATTCGCCGTCGTCGAGGATGGCGTCGCCGCCCTTGATGTGGCGGGCCGGGTTGAGGCCCTTCTCCATGAGGTCCACCGCCCACGCCATTTCCTGGACGCCCTCGACCTTCGCCAGGCCCGGCGTCGACCCGAGGCGGAATGCTCCGGGGAGGGGCTTGCCGGAGGTGGTGTAGGGCAGGAAGTCGAGCGGGGACGGCCCGGACGACGCGTAGACGACGCAGTCGGAAAGAACACCGAGCGGGTACTGGCCGGTGGCTTTCGCCGTGTTGGCCATCTTGCGGTGCATGTTCACGCGGGCCTTGGAGATGACGGCGGCGCGGATGTCGGGGCGCCAGGTCGGTCGTTCCAGCGCGGGCCACCGCTCGCCGTCCTGGTAGTGCCGTCCCTGGGGGCGTTCGCGGAGCTTGCCGATCCCGCCCTTGACGGTGGCCTTGATCGCGGCGAGGACGGCCGCCATCCCGGGGTCCACGTTTTTGTGCGTCTTCATCGCGGTGAGGAACTGTCCGCCGTCCAGGTCGGCGGTCACGGCGAGGTCGGCGAGCGTGTCGGCATAGGCGGTCTTGAGGCGGTCGTGCCAAGGGTCCAGATATGCACCCGTCTCCCTGCGCAGGAACGCCGCGATGGGGGAGACCTCGTGGCCGAGTTCCTGGGCATAGGCGACGGTGTGGGTCTGGTACCAGGCCGGCCCCTCGGGCCGCTGGCCCGAGGGTGTGAACGGCGAGGGCAGGCGGGGGTCCAGCTCGATGTGGGAGAGGTCGACCAGCCAGGAGCCGGGGATCTTCTTGTTGAACCGGGGAGCGTGGAAGTGGTCCGGTGCGGACAGCCCGACGACCAGGCGCGCGGAGGCTGCGAGGAACGCGGTGTTCAGGTCCAGGCCGATCGCGTAGGGCAGCAGGCACTCCTCATCGGCGAGCAGGTCCACCTCGCGGACCCATTGGTATGCCTCCTCGTCGAGGAAGCCGCCGGTCCATCCCTGCGCGACGGGATGTTCCTGCGGGGCTTCTGGTGGGGCGGGGTCCATCGGCTCGGTACCGAGTGAGCCCGGGTTGTAGCCGGACTCCCACTCACCGGTGCTCTTGTTCTTCACGGCCCGGGTGGGTGGCCGCAGCGCGGTCATCAGCTCCAGCCCTGAGGTCGCGGTGGAGCCGCGCGGCGTGAGGACCCGAGCCGCGTATGTACCGAGCACGCGGGCGATCTCGGCGGGTTCCATGTCCGCGACGCCCGGCCAGGAGCGGGCATCGAGCGCGTCCCAAGAGAGGATCGCTACATGCACGCATTGGCGCTGCCCGGCCTGCGCCGGACGGTAGACGCGCGCCCAGGGACCGAGTCCGCGCTGTGTCAGCTTCCACTTGCCCTTTGTGACCTGCTTGACGACGGGGTGATCGTCGGGGAGCCGCAGGGAGCGGCGCGCTTCCGGGCCCTCCAGCCGTTCGGGCAGACCGAGCTTCACGGCGGCCGCCGCGGTCAGGACGACCAGCGGATCGGAGTCCTTCCCGGAGCGGTTCAGCCGCGGAGCACCGAGTCCGGATTCCTTGAGGGTCCACTCGACCAGCTGCACGAAAGTGGTCGCGGGGCAGTCCAGCACGATCCCGTCGATGCCGTACGCGGTCCCGTCGCCGTCCAGCACGGCGAGCGGCCCGTGTGGGAACCGCGGATCGGAGGCGGCTGGTACGGCGGTCTTCCGCGTCGGACGGCGGGACGATGGCGCCGGGCGGGCGGCGGCCACCGCGGCCGGCTCCACGTCGGGGACCGGCACCGCAGCGGCGGGCTGCTCCATGAGGCCGGTGAACGTCTCCGAAACCGCCGCAGGTTCGGGTACGGCGGCTGGTGCCGGGTACCGCTCCGCCCAGCCGTCGAGCAGCCTCAGATAAGCCTGCAGACGCGGCGGCCTCGGCTCTGAGCGGCCGTTTTCCCAGTTCTTCACCGTCTGGAGAGTCGACTTCAATGCGGCCGCGAGCCGGGCCTGGGTGACACCGGCCGCCTCACGCAGCCTCGCGCGCTCCGCCGGGGCCGGCAGCTGCGGCTCGCCCTCCAGCAGTGCATCCACCGCGTCGAACAGCTCTTCCTGCGTGGCCATTTCCACCTCCGCCGCGAACCCTATCAGAATTATCCTTGCCGTCAGGTCGCATTTAACCCTGTCAGGGTTGTGTGGTATGGATGCGTGATCGGGGGTCGTGCCATGGGGCTGTCCTGTGACAGCGATGATTGATCTTTGCCATCGGAGGTTGATCATCAGTAAGTTCGTGCCATCAAAGTTTGAGTGGCGCGGGGTGCTGGTTGTCTGGGGTGGCGGTGGAGGAGCTTGCGGATGCGTACGCAGATCCGGATCTTGGGGCGTTTAACCTGGGATTTCTGGAGGACGGTGTCCAGGCGATCATTGGCCGCGTGCTGGGGCGTCCGGTTCGAGCGGGTGGCACCGGTGCGGCCGTTCCGAAGGGCGGGGAGAGCTTCGCGGGCTGGTATTTCTGCACGACGACAGATGAGCACATCGGGTACGAGTCGTGGCTGGAGCGGGACCGGCTGATTCTGCTGGATGCCGATCCGCAGGTGGCGGGGGTGGCGTCGCAGCCGTTCTGGCTGCACTGGCGACGGTCAACGGCACCGTCGTCATGCCCCGGACTACTTCGGCGCCTGGCCGATGGGCGAGGCCGGGTCGTCGATGTACGGGCGGCCGACCGTGTCGATGACGCGGCCGCCGAGGCGTTCGCGGCCACCGGGCGGGCCTGCCGGGCGGCTGGCTGGGAGTTCGCCCGGGTCGGTGTCCCGGATCCGGTGCTGATGGCGAACATGCGGTGGCTCTCCCGTTACCGCCGGCGACGGTGCCTGCGCCCGGAGAGCGCCGCCGTGCTGATGGACGTCTTCGGCGAACCGGGGCCGCTGCGGGCTGGCGCCATACGGGTGGGGGATCCGCTGGGGGTGCTGCCGGTGCTGTTCCATCTGCTGTGGTCCGGCGCCCTGGCCACGGAGGTATCCGCACGGCTGCTCGGGGTGCTGCATGCGACGACGAGGGGTTTGTGATGGGGCGGCTGACACGTCCAGATGGTCTGATGGTCGGGTAACGTGTCCGGTTCGACGGACAGGTCCGGCTGGTCCTGGCGGTTTCGGGCCGGTCGGTGACGTTGTCGAACATGGGCGGCACGCCGCGGTCCATTCCACCGGCCCTGCTCTTCGCCGACGGCGACTTCGAGGTGGTGGACAGCTCGGGGCGGATGCCGCTGCCGCCGGTGTCGCTACTGGAGGCGCTGGCGCAGGCGGCACTGGAGAAGGCCTTGTGGTGGGAGGGTCACATCCTGGAGGTCCTGCGCGGACTGCCGCCGGACGCCGCCGTCGGCACGGAGCCGAAATCGCAGTACGCTCTGTCGCGTTCGCTGACCGCACGCGAACGTGCCGGCCGCCGAGCTGACCGCGGCCGGGCACCGGGTGAGCGTGAGCACGGTCGGGAACTACCGGCGCCGTTATGAGACATCGGGTGTCCTGGGGCTGGCAGATCACCGGCCGGTCCGCAAGACACCGAAGTACGGCACGGTGGACGACACGATCGTGGCTGCGATGCGCCAGGCGATCAGCGAGGCCCACCGATACCTCCACCCGCACCGGCACATTCCTGCTCTGGCGGACCGAGCAGATCCTCAAAGTCGGCCAGGACGGTGAGGTGACGTTGCCCTCACGCCGCATGCTCTACCGGCTGCTCGCGAAGCTCACCGCCGGGACCCACACCACGGGCTCGGCGACGACCCGCAGGTCACGGGCGCACGGAGCGACGGCGCCGTTCGGTGAACTCCCCGCGTTCGCTCCGGGCGAGGTCATGCAGATCGATTCCACCCCGCTGGACGTGCTGGTCCGCCTGGACGACGGGGTGGCGGGCAAGGTCGAATTGACGGGCATGATCGACGTCGCGACCAGGACGGTGACCGCGGCGGTGCTGCGGCCGACGACGAAGGCGGTGGATGCCAGCGTGCTGCTGGCTCGCACGGTCACCCCCGAGCTGATGCGGCCAGGCTGGGTCGATGCCCTGAGCATGTCCCGCTCAGTGCTGCCGCACCGACGGCTGCTGAGCATCGACGAACGTCTGGAACACCCCGCGGCCAGACCGGTGATCGTCCCGGAGATGATCGTCTGCAACCACGGGAAGACGTTCATGTCACGCGACTTCCTCGTGTCCTGCCGCTTCCTCCAGATCGATCTCCAGCCCGCGTACAAGGGATCGCCCTTCGAGAAGAGGCACATCGAGAAGATGCTCGCCTCCGTGGGATCTCTGTTCACTCAGTTCCTCCCCGGTTTCACCGGCAACAAGACTGATCACGCGGGCGGCACGTGAGCACATCGGCTGTGAGTCGTGGCTACTGACCTGTGTCCGAGATTCCGTGTTTGCTGGATATGAGTCGTCAAAGTCCGAAGGTTCCGCCGTTGTCGTTGTCTGATGCTCAGCGGGCCGTTCTGGTGGGCTGGGTACGCCGTCGCACCCCTTGGCCCGGCGGTCACGAATTGTGCTGGAGTGTGCGGACGGCCATTCCATCATGGAGGTGTCACGGCGGCTTCGGATCGCTCCCCAAAACAGTCTGCACCTGGCGCAGGCGTTTCCTGGAAGACGGTCCGGACGGCCTGTGGGACGAGCCCAGGCCGGGCGTCCCGAGGACGACCACGGACACGGCCGTCGAGCGGGTGAGCGTCAAGACTCGGGAAGAGAGGCCGAGGAACGCAACGCACTGGTCGACGAGGTCGATGGCGGCAGCGATAGGGACGTCACAGTCGACGGTCTCGCCGATTCGGCCGCCACCTTCCTGCTACCGAAGAATCACCAAATGCCACCTGCTGCGGGTCTTCTGCACGTCCGCGCAGGTCGCTGCCCGATGGAGCCCCGTTTCCAAGTCGTTCTACGAACGCAAAAGAGCCGACCGCGACCCTCAAGCCGTCATCCCCTCCCGCGACGGCCGGACCTTCAAGATCACCTCGTCGACATCCAGCCCCGCCCCACGTGGCCGATGCGCTCACACCAAGGCACCAGCCCATCTTGACAAGTTCGTTGGGAATCAGCAGATGTCACCGTGGCCGACCTTCGCATACGATGCGACCGCCGCGCCGACCGTGATCAGTACGATGAATATCAGCTGTGAGAGGTTGCTGGGTGCCTGGCTTATGTAGCCGCCCCCCTTGCCGAAGAGCTGGCTCAGCGCTTCGGGCACACTGTGCCACATGATGGCCCGCCCGACCGGCGCCACCGCCTCCCAGCTGCTGAGCATCGCCCCTATCACCGGCGGCAGGGTGACGAGGCCGAGCATGACGGCGATCGCCCCGGCGGAGTGCCGCACCAGCGCGCCGATCGCGAGCGCGAGCACGCCGAGCAGGGTCACGTAGAGGCAGCCGAGCAGCGCGCCGAGCCACTCGACGTAGGCGTGCGAGCCCGCCGCGGCGCCGTCGTGGACGAGGGACGCGGCGATCCCGACCACGAAGACGGACAGCGCGGTGGTGACCAGGGCCGTGGCGCTGAAGACGAGGTACTTCGCGGTGAGCACCCGGTACCGGTCCGGGGCGGCGGTGAACGTGGTCCGCGCGAGCCCGGTGCCGTGCTCCGAGGTGATGGTCAGCACGCCGAGGACCATCACCGCGATCTCCCCGACCAGCAGGCCGAAGAGGGCGGGTGTGGTGAAGGTGATCCCGGCGTAGTCCTCGTCCGAGGTCTGCGAGACGAAGAGCAGCCCGACGCCCACGACGATGAGCACGAGCGAGCCCAGCGTCCACAGGGTGGAGCGGATGGAGACCAGCTTGGTCCACTCCGAGGCCACGGCGTGCCCCAGGTGCGGCCGCGGCGTGGGCAGGGAGGAGCTGTAGCTCCGGGGCCGCTCCGGCGTCGTGGTCGTCGGGGTCATCGTGTGTCCTCGGGGGAATTCTTGGCGGTGCTCGTGAGCTCGCCGGGATGGCCGGGCATGAGGAAGGGCTGCCCGCCCGCCGCGGGCGGCGGCGGTGCGAAGAAGCCCGTCTGCGGGACCTCCGGGGGTGCCGGTTCCTCCTCCCACGCCGGGAGGGTCAGCGGTTCGGGTTCCCAGAGCTCGGCCCGCGGGTCCTCGGTGGAGGTGTACTCGACGGCGGACTGGGTCATCCGCATGTACGCCTCCTCCAGCGAGGCGTGGTGCGGTGACAGCTCCCACAGCCGTACGCCCGCCCCGTGCGCGAGGTCCGCGATGCGGGGCAGCTCCAGGCCGGTCACGCGCAGTGCTCCGTCGGGTTCCTGGAGCACCCGGCCGCCCGCCTTGGTGAGGGCCCTACCCAGCGCGTCCCGGCCATCCGGATCAGTGTCGGCCGCGCGCACCCGAGCGAATCCGGCCGAGTTGTGCGCGATGAACTCCCGGGTGCCCATGTCGGCCAGCAGCCGGCCCCGCCCGATCACGATCAGGTGGTCGGCGGTCAGCGCCATCTCGCTCATCAGGTGCGAGGAGACGAAGACGGTACGGCCCTCGGAGGCCAGCCGGCGCATGAGGTTGCGGACCCAGAGGATGCCCTCCGGGTCGAGCCCGTTGACCGGCTCGTCGAACAGCAGCACCTGCGGGTCGCCGAGCAGGGCGGTGGCGATGCCGAGCCGCTGCCCCATGCCGAGCGAGAAGCCCTTGGTGCGCTGCCGGGCGGCGTCCTGGAGCCCGACCACGGCCAACACCTCGTCCACCCGCTTCTCCGGGATCCCGGAGAGCTGGGCGATGGACAGCAGGTGCGTACGGGCCCTGCGGCCGCCGTGCACGGCCTTGGCGTCGAGCAGGGCCCCGACGTGCCGCTGGGCGTTCGGGAGGTCCCGGAAGGGCCGGCCGTTGATCGTGACATGACCGGAGGTGGGCCGGTCCAGGCCCACGATCATGCGCATGGTGGTGGACTTCCCGGAGCCGTTGGGTCCCAGGAATCCCGTGACGTGACCCGGCTTGACCTGGAAGGACAACTGGTCGACGGCGGTCTTGGCGCCGTAGCGCTTGGTCAGGCCGACTGCCTCGATCATCTTGCTGCCCCTTACCAGGCCGGGACGACTTTCGCCCGCGTAAGGGTTAAGAGGAAAACGAGCCCCGGCTGGTTCCGTCCCCGCCGAACCCTGAGCTTCTCCTGAGACCGCCCGGAGCCTTCGTTGAAGTAACTGGCCACCCCACGCAGAGCGGGCCGTCTTCGCATGTCCAGCAGGGGCCGAGCTGACCCGGCAGTGCCGCAACGGCCCGAAACCGCGCCGATCAGGCAAACGGCCAGGCTCCAGCTTTTAGCTCGCACTGTTGTTGTCGTCCCAGTGCGTCAGCGGCCGGGACCGTGGGGACGTGCGCAAGGTGTGGACGCCCTAGAGGCCAGGGCGAACCGTTGGGCTGGGTCCGCCGGGCCAGGGGCGGGCCAAGCGGGCGTCAGAGGTTGATCCGGAGCTGCGACCTGCAATGTTGGCGCTGGTCGAGCTGGATTGTGCTTGGGGATCCGAGCCGGCGGCGCTGGACGACGAAGTCGCAACGCAAGCTCGCCGACGAGCTCGTCAGGCAGGGCCACCGTGTCCTCACGGTCTCTGGCGAACGCCGCCGGCAAGGAGGAGTACTGGCGGCCCTCCACGTCCACCGTGGCAGTGTCCCGCGCCAGGCTCTCCCCAGCAGGCCTATGCAGTCCGCGACGTCGAGGGTCTCCCCGCCGAAGACGACCGCGTAGCCGCCGTCTCGCAGCTCTGGGGCCCTCTCGAGGAGCGTGGGGGTGAAGCCGTGGCGGTGCAGGAAGTGGGCCAGGGTCGGGTCCGCTACGCTGCCGCCGGAGATCAACACGCTATGTTCTTCTTCTGGTTCTGAGCCTTGTCTACTCCCCACCCACTCTCGGAGAGATGTGTACAACGCACGGAGGGAAATCCCGCGAAGAAAGAGTGAGTTGGGGTGACTGAACTCGTGCAATAAAGGGTTCATCCGTACTAGTGCACCAGAGGGTGGGGTGAGATGGAGCGGAAACAGGCACCGTATGCGCGCATCGCGGCCGAACTGCGGGAACGGATCCAATGCGGGGAGCTGCGCCCGGGAGACCGGGTGCCGTCGACGCGGGCCATCACCCAGCGGTGGGGAGTTGCCATGGCCACGGCGAGCAAGGCCCTGGCCACGCTCGGGCAAGAGGGCCTGGTACGGGCGCTACCGGGGGTCGGCACCGTGGTCACGGCCCCGCCCGCGACGAGCGGACCTGGCCCCCGCCCCACCGCAGACGATACGGTGCAGCGCGCCCGTATGGTCCGCGCGGCGGTCGAGATCGCGGACGCCGAGGGGCTCGCGGCCCTGACCATGCGCCGGCTCGGTGTGGAGCTGGGCACCTCGGCGATGTCGCTGTACCGGCACGTCAACGGCAAGGAACACCTTGTCGTGCTGATGTCCGACGCCGCCTTCGGGGAACAGTCCCTGCCGCAGTGGCCGCCGCCCCACTGGAGGGAGCGGCTCGAGCTGTCGGCAACCCTCCAGTGGCGCCTCTATCAGGCTCACCCATGGCTGGCTGGCGCCATGAACCTCAACCAGCCGCTGCTGGTACCTAACGGTATACGGCACATCGACTGGGCACTGGCGGCCCTGGACGGCCTCGGCCTGGACGCCGGTACCCGGATGCACGCGGCCGTGACCCTTTTCGCGTACGTCCGCGGCCATGCCATGGGCCTGGAGCCGGAATCCGCGGCGGCCCGCTCCAGCGGTGTGAGCGGGGAGCAGCGGATGCAGGCCCAGGAAGATCGCCTCGCGGCCCGGGCTGGCGGCGGAGCCTTCCCCGCCTTGGCCGATGCCCGCGCCGGCCTCTCCCCCGAATCTCTCTTCCGCTTCGGCCTCACCGCCCTGCTCGACGGCCTCGCTGCCCGCCTCACCACAGCCACAGGCTGACAGCCGCCTGGCGGCAAACGGGCAGGTCCTAGCCAGCGGAGCACCCCCTCCCGCAGGCCGAGGGCATCGCCCACCGTCACATACTCAAGGGCAAATCCCGCTGCCAGCGCAAAACCGCAACCAACGCACCACCAGCCTTGCAACACCGAGCCAAAACCGCTGGCAACACCCCGCCCTCCGAGCCCTGCGAGATCCTTCAGCAGTGAATCCGCGACGACCCGCCTACGATGTTTGTACGAACCGGACAGCTCGCACAGACACGGAGCGCTTTTAGCCCGCCCACGGATTGGGTGACGCGCCTTCAGCGAATGTGCAGGTCGGAGCCTGATGAAGACCTCAGCTGAAGCCCAGCCTGAAAGTGCTCACGGAATCCTGGGGCCCTTTGCCGCGAATCCGCAACAGGCGATGACCTGGCCTTTCTGGCCGATGACAGCCAGCAGATTCGCCGCGGCCTCTGACATGACCGCCTTTGATACTTGCCAGTGCGGAAGGGGCGGGATCCGAAAAATGCCGGGGAATGTAGCCCGTGTGGCGGTCATACTGCCCGACGGCCAGGAACTGCGGGCCCGCCTATACGAGCGGCTGGCAGTACCGGGTGGACATCATCCTCTGGGCACCCGACAGCCGAGACCGCCCAAAACCCACGGAACACGGTGTCTGGCTCGACGCCTGCCACGTCCGCCCCCTCGAAGGCGGCGACTACAGCAGCGTTCCCAACCGCACCGCCCCCACTACCGGCCGACAGGCCTGGACGCTCCCCACCGCCCCGGCCACCCCGCGGCACGTCTGGTCCACGTCTTCGGCTGCCAGCCCGGTGCCACGCCCATAGTCCTTGACCAGGCCCTCGATGCACTCCCCCAGCCCCGCACCGTCTCCTACCACGAATGCAACGCCGCCACGTCATTCCCACCCCCGACCGCTCCACTCGTGTCATGACCGGAACACACTTGAGACTTCCGACTGCCAGGGGCCCGTTCACTCAGCCGCCAGCGCCTGCACAACCGCCAGACGGCGCCCCCAGAGTGCGGTGCCCCCGCCACTGCCAGGCCGACCGGCCACAGCATTGTCAGACATCCCGCCGGGCAACCGGGTAAGAGGCGGTCACCGCGCCGCCGGTCACCACCGTGATGAGTACCAACTGCCGGGGCACCGGGGCTATCTCACGTTCGTCGATGCCGAACAGCTGGTCCAGCGCCACCGGCCGTTGTCCTGGAGGGCCGGCAGCCCGATGGGAGCCACCGCCTCCCAGGTGCCTGGCACGGCTCCTGTCACCGGCGGCAGCGTGAAGATGCGGGCGTGACTGCGATCGCCCCGGCCGAGTGCCGCAGCAGCGCGCCGATCGCGAGCGCGCCGAGCAGGGTTAGGTAGAGGCAGCCGAGCAGCACGCCCAGCCACTCGTGGGCGGCGTGCGGACCGGCTGCCGCCCCGCTGGTGAACGAGCATGGCGGCGGTCCCCACCAAGAAGATGGACAGCGTCGTGGTAACGAAGGCTGTGATGCTGAAGACGAGGTGCTTGGGGTGAGCACCCGGTACCGGTCCGGGGCAGCAGTGAACGTGGTCCGCGCCAGCCCGGTGCCGTGCTCCGAGGTGATGGCCAGCACGCCAAGGACCGTCACCGCGACCTGTCCGGCTATCAGGCCGAAGAGCGCGGGCATGGTGAAGGAGATCATCGTGTAGCCCTCGTCAGAAGACTGTGCCACGAAGAGCAGCCCGATGCCGACGACAGCCAGCACGAACGAGCCCAGCGTCCACAGGGTGGAGCGGATGGAGACCAGCTTGATCCACTCCGAGGCCACGGCGTGCGCCCGGTGCGGCCGCCGGGAGAGACGGGCCGAGCTGCCGCTGCGCGGCTGGTCTGGTGTCGTGGCCGTCGGGGTCATCGGGTGTCCTCAGGGTGGAGTTCTTGGTGGTGCTGTCGGCAGGGTCGCCGGATTCCTGGGCGTCAGGAAGAGCTGCCGATGACGCGAAGCCCTCTATCAGGCGGGACGTCCCGCCCACATAAAGGGACAAGGGGACGCTCCCCCCGTTATCTTTTTCGCGGTCCTGCAATGGGGCCGCTGGCCTCCGGGCCCGGTATGACTGTGTCCCCTCTGTCGAACGGATGACCTGGGGG
>NZ_JBIAJH010000081.1:0-12220 GCF_042871845.1 Streptomyces sp. NPDC005533
CACCGCACGCTCACGCAACTCAGCCGGATAGTTCCTCGAAGGACGTGACATGGACTCCATCTCCTCACGAAGTGGAGTCTCCGAACACACCGGGGCGGTTCACATCTCCGCAGGTCAGGCAAGGCGTGGTAACCAGCCACACCAGCGAGATGCCCCGTACGTCACGCTGCCGTCAACATCCTGCCGCCACCCCCCAGGCCGTACAGATGGAAAGGGCTCCTGGCAAGCGACACACCGCTGGCCGTCTCGATCGTGGGACCCGTCGTCGTACCCATCAGATGACTCTTTCGAGGGAGGAACCCACCTACTAATTCATGACGGAGCCTGGGCGAGGCTGCCGGAGAGAACAGTTTCGCCCTGGTCACGCACCTGCGAGGAGCGGGTTCAGGAAGTCGCGTTGGGCGTTGCTGATCCGGGCGGGCCGCTGCTGGCCGATGTCGAAGGAGAGCAGGGTGGTCAGGGCCGTCTTGCGGACGCCATCGCCGCAGTTCGATCAGCCCGAGTCCAGTTGCCTTGGTGTTATGCGGTGGCGTAGGGGTTGATGATGCGGTGCGGTCGGCGGGCGGTTGCCATGACGTTCTGCGGGAAGCGGGGGCCGGCCACGTAGTGGCGTCCCTTCGTCTGCCCGATCGCGGTGAGCACGCCGGCATTCGTGAGGGCTTGCAGGTCCCGGGTCGCCTGCTGGGTGTTGATCGCTTCCTGCCGCTCGTAGCGTGAGCGGCGGACCCGACCCACCATCGCGACCTCGTGGAGGGCGGTCACTTGCCGTTCGCTGATCCCGTTGGCGTCGGCGTGCTCCATCAGCTCGATCCAGACCTGGTTCGAGCGGTCAACCCGATGCTGCACCCGCTGTGCCTGCTCGTGATAGGCGCGCAGGTTGAACTTGACCCAGGGCAGGGTGTCGCGTTCAGGTGAGTACACCGGCCCGCCGACCTCCCGGAGCACCTTGTAGTACTCCCAGGTGTTGCCTGGCATCCCGAGCCACTCCTCGATCGAGGAGAACTCGGGCGCCAGAACGCCGCCGCGGGCGATCAGCAGGGTCTGCAGGGACCGGGACATGCGGCCGTTCCCGTCGGACCAGGGGTGGATCTTCACGAGATTCAGGTGCGCCATAGCCGCCCGGATCAGGACGTGCGCTTCGGTGTCGCCGTCGTTGAGCCAGTTCACCAGCTCGGCCATCAGGCCGGGCACGAGCTCCTGGCCGGGGCCGTCGTAGTCGGTGGCGAGCTCGTCGCCGGGTGCGGTGATCCGGATCGAGGTCTTGCGCCACTGCCCGGCGGTGCGCAATGGGTGGTGGTGGCCTTGGAGCATCCAGTGCAGCGCGTTCAGCAGTTCTTTGCTGTACCGGAAGTCTGCGACGTCGTGGAGGGACTGGATGTATGTCATCGCCTGCTGGTAGGCGAGGGTCTCGGCTTTGTTTTCCTCGCTGGCGTCGACTTCTCGTTCGCCGTCCATCAGGTCGGCGACGTCCTTCGCGTCGACCTGGTAGCCCTCGATTGTGTTCGAAGCCGCGATCGCGCTCGCGGTCAGCGCCTTGCGCAGATCTTGTGTCCACTTCATCGGTGCGTGCTGCACCGCGTCACGCAGTCGCACGCGCAGGCCGTCCACCTCGTGCAGAACCTTAAGGTCCGCGGCGTCGAGTGCGGGAGTCTTGTACAGCATGACTCAATGATACCAGCTACCTATCATTGCGATAGGGGGCCGAGAGCGCTGACGCCGCCGACCTACACAGACGCAGGCAGGTCCGCCTGCGAGGTCGGGGAGCCAGGGGCCGGGCTCACACCCATGCCGATGCTCCTCACCGGGCACTGTCACGTTGTTGGTGGCGGGGTGGGATGATCTTCGGGTTGGCTGTTTCAGGGAGGGTGCCGGCCGTGTCGTCCACACCGTCGTCGTACAGAAACCACCGCTACCCGGCGGAGATCATTGCGCACTGTGTGTGGCTGTATTTCCGTTTCCCGCTCAGCTTCCGCGAGGCAGAGGAGCTGATGCTGGAGCGTGGCGTCGTCGTGTCCTACGAGACGGTCCGGCGCTGGTGCCTGAAGTTCGGCCAGGGCTACGCCAATGCCCTGCGTCGGCGGCGTCCGAAGCCGGGTGGCAAGTGGCACCTCGACGAGGTGTTCATCAAGATCAACGGCGAGCGGAAGTACCTGTGGCGGGCCGTGGATGCCGACGGCAACGTGCTGGACATCAGCACAGGCATGCCCGCCACGGCCTGAGCACGGCCCCCGCCAGCATCGCCATGCCCTCAAACGATCACACCCCCAACAACGTGACAGCACCCGACTGGGCCCTGGCCGAGGTGGCGTGGCCTTCGGACGCGGGGCCGACCCGCCGGGGATGGCAGCACCTGCTGCTTGTACGCCGCTCGATCACGGAACCGTCCGACACGGCATTCTTCGCCGTGCATGCCCGTGAGGGCACCGCCTTGTCCGCGATCGTGAACGTGGCCGGGATGCGGTGGGGGTGGAGGACTGCTTCGAGACCGCCAAGTCCGACTGCGGCCTGGACCACTACGAGGTCCCACTGGGAGCCCTGGCACCGCCATATCGCCCTATCCCTGGCCGCGTTCGCTTTCCTCTCGATCACCGCCACCCGCACCGCCCGGCTCAAGCGGGCCGACGAGCCTGCCGCCACGGACTTGTCCGACCAACCCGCCATAACGTGGCCCCCTCTGACCCTCCCCGTCCTGCCCCGCGGCTGATCGAGTACACCGCCGAGGAGATCCGCCGCCTGCTGCACCAAACCCTCTGGCACGTCCAGCACGACCCACTCGTCATCGCTGCCCAATCCCTCTGGCGCCGCACCCACCAGACCACCGCAAAACGGATCCACTACGCAAGACGCAGACAACGAGCCCTCAAACCACTCCTGTAGTACTGGCCCTGGCTGTTCAGCTGAATTGATCGCGGTTGTGGATCCGGGAACACGAAAGGTGCCTTGGCCTGCAAGGATTCGATTGTCTAGGTCGAATCGTGAGCGCAGGGCGGGGCACCTTTCTGGTGGCAGAGACTGCAGGGTGGGACGAGCGGCTGGCCGTGGTGGCGGACGGGAAGGGCCTGGTCGGGCATGCCGGGGCGGTGTTGCTGCGTCGACTCGCGGATCGGGTGGGGCTGACCGCCGCAGTCGGCGAGGTACTGCCCGGCGGGATCGGTCCGGGGTGGCGGGACCGGGCCCCGGTCCTGGTCCAGCTCGCCGTCGCGATGGTGCTCGGCGCGACGAACCTGGCCGAAGGTGAGGCCTTGCAGGCCCACCACCAGCGTCTCTTCGGTCCTGCGGTCTCCGACTCCATGACCCGACGCACCCTGGCCGCGATGGATACCGCGGTCAGGAACGGCGTCGCGCGCATGCGGGCACGTGTACGTCGCCACGTGTGGACCCTGCTTCAGTTGCGGCCCGGAGGCTTTCCCTGGCTGGCGGTCGCGGGCAAGTACCTGCACCACTGGATCGTGATCGACATGGACGCCACGATCATCACGGCCGCCTCCAAGAAGGAAGGTGCCGCCGGCACCTTCAAGAAATCGTTCGGCCATCACCCCCTCGCCGCGTGGTGCGCGAACGCAGGCGAGTGCCTGACCATGCTGTTACGGCCCGGCAATGCCGGCTCCAACACTGCAAGCGATCACATCCGGGTGCTGTCCGACGCGCTTGTCCAGATTCCCGGCCAGTCCACCGCGAAGATCCTGGTCCGCGTCGACGGTGCCGGAGCCACCCACGAACTCCTCAGGCATCTCGCCGCGCTGAACACCCGGCGCCGCACCATGCGCTTCACCACCGGCTGGACCCTCACGGAGGCGGACGAGCAGGCAATCGCCAAGTTGCCTGAGGAGGCATGGGAGACCTCGCTCAAGCAGAACGGCGAGGTGCAAGAGGGCTACTTCGTCGCCGAGCTGAGCGGCCTGAACACCCGCGCGGGATGGATCCCCGGCCTGCGTCTGATCGTCCGCCGTGTCAAACTCTCCGGGCGGCACCTGAAGGACCTGACCGGGTTCGAGAAGAAGACCGGCTGGAAGTACTCCATCACCGCCACCAACATCAGCAAGATGACCCGGATCCCCGGCTCGCACCAGGCGCAATGGATCGACGTTCTCGCCCGGCATCACGCTGTCGTCGAGGATGAAGTCAGAACGAACAAGGCTCTCGGCCTGCGCAATCTTCCCTCGAAGTCCTATGCGCTCAACGAGAGTTGGATGCTCACTGCGAATCTCGCGGCGGACCTCGATGCCTGGCTTCGCCTCCTCGCCCTGCACGACGAGCCCGATCTGGCCGACGCCGAACCGGACACCATGCGCTTCCGGCTCTACCACCTGCCCGCCCGCCTGAGCCGGCATGCCCGTCGCCGATGGCTCCGCATCGAGCGGACCTGGCCGTGGGCCCACGCGTTCACCACCGCCTGGAACAGAATCGGCGACCTCCCGGCCTTCACCTGACAGCCGGCCCCGACCCCTCGACGACCAGACCGGAGGAAACCCGCACCACCACCGGGAAATGTGGAACCCCGGCGCAGCCGCAGCGTCACGCGAAGACCGCCCACCCGACCACATGGGACAAACAGGGCGAATCATGAAACCAACCGAGGCGACCACAACGCTGAAGGATCGAGGCCAAATCGACGGGTTAATGATCTGCACGCCCTAACTACCCGGCCTTGGGTCAAGGCCCGGAACCGTTCACCCCACCAACGAGACAGGCAGCCCCACAGTTCCGCCTCAATAGCCCGGGGCGGTTCTTCTTGACGATGGCGGGGTTCAGTCCTGAAGGAACGTCACAGCAGCGAATCAGAGGTCGCAGGTCTGAAGATCTAGATGGTTGCCTTTGGCGATGCCGTCTTTGACGCCCAGGCAGAGGCCTGACGCAGGATGCTGGAACTCACCGTCCGGTTTCAGAATCCACCGCTGGCTTAGGTCAAGTACATTGCATGCCCTTTCCACGATCTCGGTTCCCAGCGCTGTGGATCCGGTTGAGGAAGCGCACCAGCGGCCCCCAGTGTTCTGCTGGTTCTTCCAGCCGTTGTAATCCCCAACGATCATGTTGTGGTTCTTGTCGTACCAGAACCACTGCGCGTGCGTACTGTTGCAGTCGAATGCCTCCAGTACATAGCCGTCACCTTGCCAGTCATTAGGCATATTGACACACATGCTGCCGACGCGAAGAGGACCCCACTGGGCCTGAAGAGGGAACACCTGTTCCGGCGCTTTGAGATCACAGTCCTGAAGGACCATCTCGCTGCCATTCACGTTCCAGGAGTCCGGCGGAGCGGACAGACATTTACCCGAAGCCGTGTTTTTCAGGCTGCCACGCCGGTCAAACCGCCACTGCTGGTTCGCAGAATTGTTGCAGAAAGCAGCGTTCACCTTGCTGTCGCTCGCATCCGACACAGCGTTCAGGCAGACACCCGCGTTCCAGCCGTTCATTGCCGGTGAGAACACGCGGGGATATAGATGAAGCGTGCCATCCAGCTGGAGGGTCCAGTCCTGATAGGAATTCTCTTCGTTAGCGCAGTCCTGCGTAACAACCTGTGAATAGACCCCGATTTCGGTGGAAGTCGGAAAAAAATTAGCGGGCACCGACAGACAGCGGACCTGCTGCTCATTTCCCACCCCGATCTTCACAGGCTTCACTATTAAATCCGCATACGCTGGCTGTGTCAGCCCCACCCCACACGCCGCCAGCACTACTGGTATCAACCTGGCAAGCCACCTTTTGCAGTGCATAATAGGAATCACCTCTCCCGTAGAAAACCACCCTACTGACGACCGCGCTAACGGTTAAAAATCTCCTCAGGTGGTGCCTGTCAGGAAGATGTTCCACCGGGCAGGAGTAAACTGCCGCTGGTTACCAAGCCCGTAACCGTTCTTGATAACAGCAACCTCGGCACGAGACAACTCGGCCGGGTGGGCCTCGCCCAGGCAGCCGTAGTTCATGATCTCGGGGCAATTTGCTGCTTCTCTCAGCGGACTCGCATGATCCAGGCCGAGCACATGCCCTATCTCGTGGAGTATGTCGTTTAGGGTGGTTGCATCATAAGAGGAATCAAAATCGCCAGTTGCGCCGATCAAATCCCCATTGATGTAAATTACAGCAGTGCAAATGCCTGCGGTGCATGTGGTCGTTGTTACAGCCGCAGTTCCGGGCTTCTCAGCTGCTATCGTGGGATGGGTGCCTGGCACACGACTGACTGATACGGGGATACTTCCATCACTTACTCCAGCCGCTGGCCCATATGCCAGTTGTATGCCCGCACCTATGCTTTCATTCATTTTATTGACCGCAGCTCTTACCACTGCAGCCAGGCCTGTTTCTTTTCCGTCGGCTTTGATGAACGGTGGCACCGAATTTCCACCCTCTTGCATAGGTGAGTTGTCGAACCGCCAGTAAATAACGCCGTTGCCCGGTCTCGTGACTCTCAGGCCGTAATCTACGGGTTCGGCTGAGCTGGGGGGTGCATCGATAAACAGTGTTCCGCCAATGATCGCTAGAATCGCAGAGGCCACCGAAAGGCGACGTTTTGCAAGTGAAGCCATTGTGTTCTCCGGTCTTGTCGTTGGCAGGCGCCTGCCGAGGCCGCCCGCGCTCTCCTCCTGGCACAGCCGGATAAGCGGCATCGCCTAGCCACAGGCATGCGTCTTACGTGTACAGAGAGGGGAGGGTACTGAGAGCGTGACGCTGAACTGCAGGAATAGGCGAACCGCCCGCGGTCACGCCCGTTGGAGTGGTGTATCGACGGCCACTCGGTGATCCGGGGTCAGGCTATGCGGTGAGGGCTTCGGGGACGGTGCTGATGTCGGTGGTGGCCGCGGTTGATGTCAGGAGGCGGAGTCGGCAGCGGCCGAGGATCTCGGCTCCGATGTAGCGTCGTTGTTCGGCCCATTCGTCGGCCTGTTCGGCAAGGACCGCGCCGATCAGGCGGACGATCGAGGTGCGGTCGGGGAAGATCCCGACGACGTCGGTGCGGCGACGGATCTACTTGTGCAGACGCTCTTGCGGGTTGTTCGACCAGATCTGCTTCCGCACCTCGCGGGGGAAGGCGGTGAAGGCAAGCAGGTCCTCGCGGGCCGCCTCGAGGTGCTCGGCCGCGGCGGGGAACTTCTCGTCCAGACCGGCGACGACGGTGGCCATCCGGAGGCGCACCGCGTCGGCGCCGGGCTACTCGAAGACTGTCCGCAGCGTGGCGACCCAGGGCTGGGCGGACTTCGGCACCTTGGCCAGGATATTTCTGGCGTAGTGGGTGCGGCATCGCTCAGGGCGGCTGCAGCGCCACGAGCTCGCTCAGAAACTGGTCATCCACGCCCGCCGGCGCGGCCCCCGCATCGGACGGTGTGGCTACGTTCTCACTGGGCACAGGTGCAATCCTCCATGATCGGAGTTACACCGTTTGGAACCAGGAGCCCTTTTCACGTGTAGATCGTGAGGGTGAGGACGGCTGCGGCGACTGACGTGAGCCTGTTCGGGCTGATGCGGGCGTGCCTGAGGATCCTCCATCCCTTGACCCGGGAGATGGCGCGTTCGACGGGAGCCCTCAGGGCCGCGTATACTCTGTTCGATTTCTTGTGCTTGTCAGGCAGTTCAGTGGTCGGCCGACGCTTGACGGGAGTGATGACGGTTCCGCCGGCGCCCTGGTATCCCTTGTCTGCAAGGACTTCGGGGTCCAGTTGAGTGCAGACATCGATGATGTGGTGCTCGCGAGCGGCCGTCAGGTCGTGGGTTCCGCCCGGCGTGGCGGGCGAGAGCCACAGCAGCTTCCCAGTGCCTGTGGCAATGACCTGCAGATTCACGCCTTCGCGGCGGAATTTGCCGGAGAAGTGCCCATTGGCTTTCACCCGGTCGGTCTCGGCGACCGTGCCGTCCAACAGCACAATGCCGTCGGCGTGAGGACTGGTGAGTGCCTCCGTCAACGACGGTGCGAAGGCGGCGAGACGCTCGATCGTGTCGTTCACATACCGCCAGGCCGTGGCCACACCAATACCGAAGCCCGCGGCGATCTGTTCGAGCGTGTCATGTTTACGCAGGTAGACCAGCGTGCAGCGAGCCCGGTCGTAAGGACGCAGCTTGCACGACCGCTCACCCTCCAGCGACGAGAGGACCATCGTCACCAGCTCCAGGAGCTCCTCGTCAACGTCGCATGCGACAGGATAAGAGAACACGGGGCATCTCCGCAGGTCAGGCAAGGCGTGGTAACCGGCCAAACCAGCGAGATGCCCCGTACGTCACGCTGCCGTCAACATCCTGCCACCACCCCACCCCACCCCACCCCCAGGCCGTACAGATGGAAAAGGCTCCATGATCGGGAGTTACACCGAACGATTGGCTCTGTCTCACATCCGGTGGTGACAGATTGTTACCTTGGTGGCGGGAAAGCCCACGTCCACGATCCCTGCAGGTCAATGGGATTGCGGGGAAGGTGCTGGTACTGGGGAGCCCGATGCCGCTCGTGCCGCGGCATCTGTCGCCCTTGTGCCCGTTGGCCCAACCGACGAATATCCAGGCCAGCGGGCTGCTTACGGGGGATCGCCGCCGATTCGCACGGCGGCAACGCTCCGTCACCACCGGATGTGAGACAGAGCCAAAGAAACGGTGTAGCTCCGGTCATGGAGGATTGCACCGGTGACCAGCGAGAGTATAGCCGTACCGTCTGAGGCGGAGGCGGTGTCGGTCGGCGTGGGTGACCCAGGGTCTTTGAGAAGTCTCAAGGTGGGCGTTTCACCTGCTGCGCCCGGTACATGACGGCTTGTCGGTACCTGTCCGCAGGCCCCCGGACTCAGAACAGGCATGGCCGCTGGTGATCATGTGGGTGTCGAGTCCGTATGAGCACCGAGCGAGTCCATGCCTGCGAGCCCATCTTCCCGTATGCCCTTATGCCTGCGACAACTGGGGGATTCCTCCCCTCCAGCCTCGCTGGAAACGGTCGCTGACCTGCGGAAGTATCTGGTTGAAGTGCCTGATCCACGGGCCCGTCGTGGCATCCGGTATCCGTGGACGGCTCTGCTTGCCGCAGCGGCCGCCGCGGTTGTGTCCGACGCCGTCTCGATCACGGCGATCGGCGAGTGGGTCGCCGACGCCCCGCAGCGCGTCCTGGCCCTGCTCGGCTTCCGCCCCGATCCCCTGACCGGCCTGATCCGGCCGCCCCACGCCACGACCATCCGCCTCGTCCCGGCCGCCGTGGACGGCGATGCCCTGGACCGTGCCATCGGCCACTTCCTCCAGGAACGCAAAGCCCCAGCGCCGGGCCGAAAGGCCATCGCGGTCGACGGCAAGACACTCCGCGGCTCCCGCACCGCGAAACGGCCGGCCACCGCCCTGATCGCCGCGATGACCCACAGCGGCCAGGTCCTCGCCCAACGACAGGTCGACGGCAAGAGCAACGAGATCCCGGCCTTCGCCCCGCTCTTGGACGGCGTCGACCTGACCGACGCGGTGATCACGGCTGACGCCCTGCACACTCAGCACGACCACGCCGCCTACCTGCACAAACGCGGTGCCCACTATCTCGCCGTGGTCAAGCGGAACAACCCCGGTCTCTGCAGGAAGGTCCGCTGTCTGCCTTGGTCCGAGATCCGCCTGGACCACTATGAACGCGGACGGGCCCACCATCGCGACGAGATCCGCCGGCTGAAGACCGCCGCGTTCGCCCACATCGACCATCCCTACGCTCGCCAAGCTCTCCAAGTCGTGCGCTGGAGACGGGATCTGGGCCACGGCAAGCTGACCATCGAGCGGATCTACCTGGTCACGAGCCTGCCGCCCGGCGCGGCCACCGGCAGCGAACTCGCCGCCTGGATCCGCGGCCACTGGCGCATCGAGAACCAGCTCCACCACGTCCGGGACCGCACCTTCCGCGAGGACGCCTCTAAAATCCGCACCCGCCACCTGCCCCGCGTCATGGCCGGCTGCGCAACCTTGCCATCGGCGTCCACCGCCAGGACGGCCACACCAACATCGCCGCCGCCCTCCGTCACACCGGCCGCGACCGCCTACGGCCCCTCACCGCCCTCGGACTGACCTGACGAACCCGGACACAAGATCACTTCTCAAAGACCCTGACCTGATACCGCTGTGAGGCGCCCCGAAGTCTCCGGACAGTGGTCCCACTACGATGGGACCATCCGGAAAGGGAAGTCGGTTGTCGCGGAAACGCAGGAATTTCACTCATGAGTATCGGGAAGAGGCCGTGAAGTTGGTGATCGAGACCTCGCGTCCGGTCGCTCAGGTCGCCCGGGAACTCGGACTTGTCGAAGACACACTCGGGAATTGGGTCAACGCCTACCGTCGTGAGCATGCGGGAGAGGAGCCGCCCCTCGCAGTGAATGAACGGGCCCGGCTCCGCGAGCAGGAACGCGAACTGAGGGAACTGCGACAGAAGGTCGCTTTCCTGAAAAAGTCGCGGCGTACTTTGCCAAGGATCCTCGGTGAGCGACAAATTCGAGTTCATCGACGCAGAGTACGCAATGTTCACCACGAACACGGAAGGCAGGGTGCCGGTTGCCAAGATGTGCGACTGGCTGGGAATATCCCGTTCCGGATTCTATGAATGGCGGAGCCGGCCGCTTTCGGCGACCGCCCGGCGACGAGAGGATCTGAAATTTCTGATCACCAAGTCGTTCGAGGATTCTGACGGCACCTACGGTTACCGGCGGGTGCACGCCGACCTGTCCGCCTGGGGTGTGGCCTGTGGACCCGAGCTCGTGCGTGACCTCATGCGGGAACTGGACCTCCAGGCCTGCCAGCCGCGGCCGTGGCGCCACAGCCTCACCGAGAACGACGGCTCGGCCGGCCCGATCCCCGATCTCGTGAACCGAGACTTCACCGCCGACGTGCCCGGCCGGAAAATGGCCGGCGACATTACCTACATTCCGACCTGGGAAGGCTGGGTGCCGTACTCGACGTCCCGCATGCGCTCGTGGAGTGGGTCACCATGCTGATCGTCACCCGCGAGGGTGACCGCAGGTGCAAGCTGCCGCCGTCCCAGCGTGCCCTGGCCGCACTGGTGTACCTGCGCAAGAACGACACCCTCACGCAGATCGCCGCCGGGTTCGGGATCAGTGTGGGCACCGCCCACGCCTACGTCCACGCCGTCATCGCCCTCCTGGCCGCCCGGCCTGACCGCAGCCCTGAGAACCGCCGGCACCCGATACGTCCTCCTCGACGGGACTCTCACCCAATGCGACCGCGTCGGTGACAGCCGCGCGGACTACTCGGGCAAGCACCGCAGGCACGAGGTGAACCTGCAGGTCATCACCGCTCCCGACGGGACACTCGTGTGGATCTCGCCCGTGCTGCCCGGCCGGGTTCACGACCTGACCGCAGCCCGACGCCACCGCATCATCACCACCTGCATCCGCCTCGGCATCCCCGTCCTGGCCGACAAGGCCTACCAAGGAGCCGGCGGCATCGTCGCCGTCCCCCACCGGCGACGGCCCGGCAAGGACCCCACCGCCAAACAGAAGTGCGTCAACCGGGCACACCCCCGCCTGCGGTGGCCCGTCGAGAGAGCCATCGCCCGGATCAAGACCCGGCGGATCCTCCGAAAAGCCCGAATCAGCCCCAACCGGGTGTGTGTCCGCGTTGTTTGTAGTGGCTGTCGCGGGCTCGTGTCTGACTGAGTCTTCGCCAGTACGACCAGTGCAGATGGTGGTGGATGGTGAGGTGGGCGGGGTGGAGGAGGTGGCCGATGAGGCGGCGAACCTCCGCTACGGACAGCGGTATCAGGCCACCGTCGTTTCCCCTTTTGAGAGTTCGTGGGCGCGGACGGCGGTGAGTGCGGCGAGGGCGGCCATGGCGAGGGTGATGTGCCGGTACCAGGCGTGGTAGAGGCGGACCTGGTAGTGGTCCAGGCCGCACTCGCCCTTGGCGGCCTGGAAGCATTCTTCGACAGCCCAGCGGGCGCCTGCCACTGTGACCAGGTCTTTCAGCCGTGTGGTGACGGGGCCGTAGCAGAGGTAGTAGGCGAGGTCGGTGGGGTCTTTTAGGCTTCTGCGGGCCAGGACCCAGTGGCCGTGGCCGTTCTCCCACCAGATCCGGATCGGGATCCGCGCCCACTGGTACATGCGCTCGCCGTGGGATCCCTTCCCGGCGGACAAACGCTTCCAGGCCTGGGGCGCGAGTCCGGCGACGAGGTCGTCACCACCGAGCAATAGTCAAGAGTTGTGGATCGGTGGGGTTGTTCAGGCTGCGGTGGTCTCGGGGTGGTCGGTGAGGTGGCCGTTGTGGAAGCGGGCGCCTG
>NZ_JBIAJH010000082.1:0-12115 GCF_042871845.1 Streptomyces sp. NPDC005533
CGCGATCTCCCACAGCCCGTCTGGAACAATCCAACTCCACGTGCCCCGCCCCATACCGACGTCAACGACGCCTCACCACATAGGACACGGTCTTAGGCACAGCGTCGATGTCGGCGGCCCGGACGGTCAGTGGGGCGCCCGCGGCGGCCGCCCGGCAGTGGTCCTCGGCAACCCCCAGAACTCAGCCGCGATGGTCGGCGCCTCAACCGAGACCTGGAGGGCGTGGACATACTCCCGGTATTGCTCGTCCGTGATGCGCTGCAGGATAAGCGAGGTCTCCAGCAGGGCCAGGAGCGCCTTGTGGCCGGGTGTGGTGTCGAGGAATCTCGGCGTGGGGAACGCTCGGCGGGTCCTGGCGGTGGCTGGCAGGACCACAGCCGTCCGCAGGTCACGGGCGCGGGCAGGGCATCCGCGAGCTGGACGGAGTTCTCCTCCGCATGGTCCCCGGCGTCGATGAGGAGCCACGGTAGGACCTGTTCCCCCCTCTGGTGCGCTTCGAGAAGCAGCTCCCCGAGGTCGGCGGCGACGGCGGCAGGAGCCTGCCAAGGCGGGTGCCCAGGCTGGTGGTGAGGATTGCGCAGTAGTCCGTCCATCCGCAGGTGCCCAGTGACACGCCAGGTGGTGAGGTCGGCGAGGAGCAGGCTCGTTTCATCGGCTCCCAGGGTGTGGCCAGTCCGGGATACGGGGCCTGGATGTTCTGGAGTTCCTCGGCGGTGGCCGGGGATGTCTGACGGTCCATAATCCAGCTCCGGGCATCAGGGTCGGCGATGAACGGGGCGAGGGGTTCGGCGGGTTCCTCCAGAAGGAGCGTGACGCCTTCGGTGTCCGTGAGGTGGGGCACCGCGCAGTGCGGGCAGATCGCGGCCGCTGCCGGTGGCGAAGTTGGGCAGGGTGCGCAGGACATGGTCGATGAGCTCGACGCCGGCCGGCTCCGAGGCCGCGGCGAGGGTCTGCTCCGTGTCGGTGGGTTCGGCGTCCTGGGGGATGGTCTGCTCGGCGCATCGCTGGCGTCGTTGCAGGATGCGTCGCAGGCCCAGGGCACTGGCGAGGGAGGGGGCCTGCAGCGTGCCGATACCCGCGGTCAGTGCCCAGTTGATGTCGGCAGTCTGGCTCTTCAGGGCCAGTGCACAGAGGCATCGGAAGTGATGGCAGCCGTCGGGCTTCGCTGGGGGAGCTGGTCGGCCGGCGTTGCGGCCGGCGTGGAGGTCGAGGCCGCAGGCGTGGGTGCGCCGGTGTCCGGGACAGGGGAGGTCGTGACGGGCGGCGTTGCAGCCGGCGACGTGGCGACGTGGCGGCTGACGGGGTCATGGCATGCCCCGCCCGTCGGACCTGACTCGCGCGGGGGTGGCGCGGGGGCGCGGGCGACGAGGGAGTGCCGGCCTGGGGGAGGGGCGGGGTAGATGAGATCTGGGTCGGTGACGGTCCCTACGGCGTCGGGGAGGTGTTCGCCCTGGTTGAGTTTGAAGATTTCCGTGTACCGCTCGGAGTCGCCGAGCTGGTCGGTGGCGATCGAGGACAGGCTGTCGTCTTCCCGCACGCCGTACTCGATGCGTTTGCCGCCGGCCGATTGGGGCGGGGAGGGTGAGCATCCATCCTGGGTGGATGGGGCGCTCGGCATGGAAGACACAGCCGTACACCATGTGTGGTCCTCGTTGAGTGCCGCGATTTCTTCTCAGCGCTGGGCGTCGCCGAGGTTCTGTTCCGCGGTCGACCACAAGCTCTCGTTCGGCTTCACATCCCCCACGGCGTACGGTACCGGCGTAGTCCCGCGGTCGGCGGCGGCCGCGGTGCCTATGACGGCGCCGTTCTCGGCCGTGGCACCAGGGACGGCGGATTCACTCATGCTCACTTGGGCTGAGAGGCTTGCAGTGGCGGGCGCGGCGCGGTGATGGGCAGGGCCAGCAGCCCCGCCCCGACGAGTGTGGCGGCGGCCCGTTGTCCGACCAGACCGCGGATTTGCGGGGCGGCGCGGCCGCGGAGTTGGGCGGGGATTTACAGCAGCACCGCGCAGGCGAACAGGGGCCAGCCGGCCCATCCGGCGATGGCGACACCTGGCCGGCGGCGTCGGTTGAGAACAGGGAGCCGAGGGCCGCTACTCCGGGGGGGCCACCCCAGCAGTGTTGGCAGGCTGGCGAGGAGCGCGGCCAGGACGGTGAGGCTGAGTAGGCCGCGGACCACGGCGGCCGCAGTCTGCGTGCCGTCGCGCGCCGGACGTGACGGCTTGGAGGTGGGCTTCGTCATGCGCGGGTCCTTGCGGCCGCAGGCGGGGCGTCGGTGGAGCGGGGCCGTCTGGGCAAGTCCACTTCGGGAGCCAGCGCCCGCACTCCGGCCGCGATGCCGTTGTCGGCGTCGGACCCGTCGGCGCGCAGCCACAGGTCGACGAACAGCTCCGCCGCACCCCGGGGATCGGCCGGAGTGCCGGCTTCGGCGGGGTGCGGCGCGGGCGCGGCCTGCACCACGGCGGTCGGCGGCGCGTAGAGAGTGGCGGCCAGGGCGAGAGGACCGGCGCCCAGGACACCCCACATCGCCAGGCGAACCAGCCGGGGCCTGCGCGGTGCCGTGTGGACCGGAACGGTCTCGGGGCGAAGCTTGCGCAGCGGCGGCAGCAGAGATCGATCGGCGACACGGCTGCGCCGACTGCGAGGAGGAGGTGTGGGAGCCATAGGGGTGCCTTCCGGGTGAGGTGTTGTGCTCTGCCCTCACGAAACGGCGGCTTCCTCACCAGACGGCTCACCAGGACAACCCCCGCCGCATCACGACTGGAACCAGCTCGTGGTGGTGACTCCCCAGGACCTCCCCACCGCAGGTCACAGCCTCACGACGGCCCCCCGGTACAGCCGGAAGGCTTCCGCGCGCCGAATGAATCGTGGCGCACGCGGAGGAGAACCTCCCCGGCGCCAAGCACGACCGCCTTGATTCAACTCGCCCAGGACATGCCGCCCGCGGTCCTCGCCCCGCTCCTCGGCCTCCACGTCACCACCGCCCTGCACGGGCGACCGAGCCACCACCGACTGGACCGCCGACCTCCAGGCACGCCGGCGTGCCCTCGCGAACGGACGGCCGACTGCGCGACCGTGATCGTTTCTTCAGGGGGAACGGCAACCCAGGTCTACGACTCCGAGCGGACGCCGTGGTCGGCGGCGCGGCGCGGGGCGTACGCGAACGACCAGGGGTCCCCTGACACGTTGATCGCGGTCTCGGCCGCCTCCAACCGCTCGAAGGCGGACAAGGATCCGGCGGAGTGGCTGCCGTCCGACGGCTCCTACCACTGCACGTACGCGGCGACCTGGGTGGGAACCAAGCTCCGCTGGGGCCTGGCCGTCGACGACGCCGAACGACAGGCCCTCCTCGGGCTCGCCGAGGACTGCTCCACGACCACCGTCGTCTACGAGCCCGCCCCGTAGGGCCGATGGCAGCCGCACACGGAGGAGCGGGTGCCCCTGCCTTTGACGACGACGACCTCATGTTGCCCTCCCACCGCAGTGCCTGGCGGCCAGGTGATGCTGAGAGTGAGGTCACACCGGAAGAGGCTGCGCTCGCTGGTGAAGAGCCGCCCTGCAGGAGTACCTCCGATTCTTCCGGCAGGCCACGCGAGCAAGTCCGCCGTGCGCGGGGCCAGTCCCTCCGCCTGCTCCGGCCCCGCACCGATCAGCGTGGTCAGACAACGGCATGGCAACATGCAGTCACAAGATCTGATGGCGATAGCAGGTGCCTGTCGCCTAACTTGCCGAGCCACTTCGAGCTCTGGGAGCGAGCGGAGCTGGTCGCAGGGTCTATGCACGGGGCTATACCAGCCTTCTTGTGGGAAGCCGGGATCAGCGGCAGCCGCAGCGGCGGCGACGGAGCGGACGCGAGGTCCCTGGCGGCGATTGGCGAAGAACACCCCATGCGCCGCCGGGTGATGGATCGTCCAACTGTGCCCCGAGCATGTCGCCGGAGCTCCTACAGCCCGATGCCCCCCGCTGACGGGAACCCTTGATCCCCAAGGGGCGACGAGGTAATCGAAGCCACCGCGGGATTACCCGCACCATCAGTACCCGACTCGCCGCGGACCACCCGCCCGGCGCAGGAACGCTGCCTTATCGCATCCCCGCGCTGGGCGCGGTCGAATTCATGGCCAGATACCGTCCAATGCGGCAGGGTGGCTAGTTTTAAAGCCAGGATGTTGCAGGAGAGTTACCTCGAGGCCATGATCGCTGCTCGTACAACCTGATTCCCATCCAGGAGCCGAGACGTGATACCCGAACCACTCACCGCGCCCTCACCGGCGTCACCGTGACCCCGGTCCTCGCCCGAGCTTTCACCCCGGGAGCGCTGCGCCTGCGATCACCGACACCCCACGCCACGATCAACGCGGACGACGCCAACCCCTTCCGCTGGGGGGGGGGGCACCTGCGCGCCAACTTACAGTTCAAGCGTCCGGCCTGCCCCTGTGCAGGGTTTCGGTCCCTGGCCCTGACGAACCACCTCGCGCCATAAAAAATCGAGGGCTTCAAATCTTCGTCCGTGTCCGATCCAGGGGTAAATTCTACGGTTCCTTCCTCGGCACGGACATCGCCGTGCGCATAGTCGGCCACCCCGGCCAGGCCCGCCGGGCTGACACCGACTTATAGCTCCCATACACGCGTCGAAGTCCGCTACGGCGATCCGAACACCACGATCAGGTCCGCGTCGCCGCCTCGACGGCAACCCTGACGTAGCCGGCCGCCACGCGGTCATGAACGGCGAATAGCTCCCGCCACCTCGAGCACTGCTTGCGTTTCCGTGCGCAGCACCTGCGGCCTTTTGTATCCGCTCAGGGCAGCGCGGCCAAATTCATGATCAGCGGCCTACCCGAACCCGTTCATTGCCTACCGCTCTCGCATGCCTTCATTTCCTGATTTTTCAACAAACTGGAGTTATTGATTTTAATGCATAAACGTCGCGAATTCCTTACCCTCGCCACTGTGGGTGCGGTCATATGCGCTGCCGGCGTTGCGCCCTCGGTCAGCCAGGCCGCCAGCGTCCGGGACGGTGAAAAGAAGGGGTCTTACGCCGAAACGTACGGCCTGACGACGGGTGACGTTAAATATATTAACGAACTGAACGAAAGGGCCCTGACTGCAGGCCTATCAGGAAAGCCTTCGGCGGATTCCCCGCCGAGTGCCAACGCTTCCTTCCGTGACTCCGAATCGGCCGGCAACAGGGAAATCCCTCCTGCCGAGCCTCTCAACAGGACGCCTGACGCGTACCGGGCCTACGGAGATAGGGCAAGTACAGATGTCAATAATTACATACGCAAGTGGCAGCAAGTCTACAGCCACCGGGATGGCAACATACAGCAAATGACCGAAGGGCAGCGAGACAAGCTGTCCTACGGCTGCGTTGGCATCACTTGGGTGAATTCGGGCCCCTACCCGACGAACAAACTGGCGTTCGCATCCTTCGATGAGAACAAGTACAAGAACGACCTGAAAAACACGCATCCTCGCCCCAATGAAACACAGGCTGAATTTGAAGGACGCATCGCCAAGGACAATTTCGACGAGGGAAAGGGCTTCGGGCGGGCGCGCGATGTGGCAGCTGTCATGAACAAGGCTCTAGAAAATGCACACGACGAAGCGGCTTACATCAACAACCTTAAGGCCGAACTCGCAAGGAAGAGCGACGCTCTCCTCGGCGAGGACGGCCGCTCGAACTTTTACTCTGCTTTAAAGCATACGCCCTCCTTCAAGGAGAGGGACGGCGGTAATTACGACCCGTCCAAGATGAAGGCAGTAATCTACTCGAAGCACTTCTGGAGCGGGCAGGATCAGCGGAGCCCCGACAAGAGGAAGTACGGCGACCCGGACGCCTTCCGCCCCAACCAGAGCACGGGCCTGGTGGATATGTCGAATGACAGCAATATTCCGCGCAGCCCCGCAAAGCCTGGCGAAGGGTGGGTCAACTTCGATTATGGCTGGTTCGGGGATCAAACAGAAGCAGATGCCGATAGGACCATATGGACCCACGCCAACCACTATCACGCACCCAACAGCAGCATGGGCCCGATGCATGTATACGAGAGCAAGTTCCGAAGCTGGTCCGCCGGATACGCGGACTTCGACAGGGGGGCGTACGTAATTACGTTCATACCCAAGAGCTGGAACACCGCCCCTGCCAAGATTAAGCAAGGCTGGCCGTGACAGAGACAGGGATAGGGACACCCCTAGCCAATGTCCTGAAGATAGGCTTGAGCAGGCTGTAAGGGGCGAACACAGAACGTAACAGCGCTCGCTGCTCTTGCTCTCTGTAGCGCCGTACCGCTTCTAGCCCAATTGCAGGAAAACCTGGACGCCACAATGCAATGATTGCACGCGGGCGCATTGGCTGAGCCCCCGGGTTCGGGGGCTGAGGGCGGCCCCGCGGCACGCGGCTGGCGATGTATACAAGACGAGGTCCGACAGCGGGAGCAGCGCGTAGCGAGGGGCGTTCACTCCCACGGGAGTGAACGCCCCTTCGTATCTCTCACGCTCCCCTTCCCAGGGGCAGCTGCTGCATGGGCGCACGGCAGCATGCCTGTTCAGGCCGCATTGAAGCGAGACGGCCTATGCCTACCCTCCCGCCCTGTTCGGGAGTTGGGTGGCGTGGTGGATGGATGGTCAGGCCGGAATGGGTCAGTAAGGAGCCTTCCCCCGTAAGGGGGGCACGCGGTTATGGATCACGCGGCGAGCGTTTTAGCGCTGTGGTGTCGACGTTCGTATTCGTCGGGGCTGAGGTGACCGGTGGCAGAGTACCGGCGACGGGTGTTACAGCGGGTCAGCCGTCTCGCCCTTAGCGGTGGGGCCAGCTTCGCCGCCCGTTCTTTCTCCTGCTCTGGACGGACATGCCCGGTGCTGTGGGGCAAGGGCTTCGACGGCAACAGCTTCCTCGCAGCCGTGAACACAACCAGCGCTCAGGGGCTGTGCAGGCTCTGGGCCAACCGCCGCGCCCCGGTCCTGACGCGTACCGGCAAGGGCTCGTACCTCTCGGTGACCGGCACGGAGAAGGCCCGTGTCATCGAGGCGGCCATCACGGTGACCTGCGCGGACGGGATTCATCTTCACGGGCTCCTACCTGCACAGCCACCAATCAGGGCGTCCCAGGGGGTGAGGTCGGCGCCGGCGGGCCTGGGGCATGGCCGCGCCCTTAATGTTCCCGTGGTCAGCATCGGTATCTCACCGCGCGCCGTCGATCTCGCCGCCGCTCTACCCCCAACTTCCCGTCGCCCGGCCGGGCCGCGTTCCGGGTGGGTACATTTGAGCGGACCGGCCTGCCGGACGCCAGCGCCGGCCACCCGTCCGACCCGCTTGCCGCACCCGCCGAGGTCCGACGCATCCTCGCCCCCCGGAGCGCGTGCCGTCATCACCAGGGCCGTACGACCCGACGCCGAGCCGGCGTGGCATGACCAGGCCCAAGTGGCCGGGCTTCACGTCGAGCACGTCCAGGACCGGTGAGCAGCTTCGCCGTTTGGTGGACCATTCCTTCCGGGGGCCGCTCCACAGACACCCCGCACGATAGGTACCGTCTGGAGTAAGCCCGAACGGAGCGTCGTTGCTTCGCTGAACGGCCATCCCCGCAAGCCCACCGCGACGGCCGCACCCTCACCTGGAACGCCACTGAATGGGCCGAATTGGACCGCGGCCCGCCAGGGCCTCCTCACCGGAGCCGAGTTCGCACGACTCTTCGGCCCAAGGACAGCAGTTGGGTATCGAAAGCCGCCACTGTCCCGCCTGAAGGCTTCCCCGCACCCGTCGAATGGGGCGACCCCGAAAACCGCCGTCGCCCCAAAGGCGCCGCAGCGACGCCCAGCGCTACGCCGACACCCGCACGCAAACCCTGCGGCACCGATGAAGCCGTCCGCGACCACACCAAACAACCCTCGATCCCGCCCACCGACGGGCCATCACCCACTGGCACAACAGGCCCGCTCGCTACTGGACGCACATGTCTCTAAGCAAAGAGATATTACAAAGAGCTATCATCTGGCGTTCCGGAGTGTTACCCCGCCCAGGAACCCGCAGCAGATCGGTGTCGACCGAGAAGTCCGGTCGGGCCTTGGCCTTTTGACCAACCACGCCGGTCTGGATGCCGGGCGGTGGGTGCCTACGGCGGCCCGGGCCGCCGTGGAAGGCCTCAGTTACCGAAGAGTGAGGTGATCACCTCCTTGGTTCCAGGGCCTGAAGGCGACGCCTCCCCGCAGGCACGTCTGGATCCGCTCGACTCGGGTCGGGCTGAAGCCCGACGTCGCGTGGGCGATCGACAGGACACTTCCCGGGCAGCAGCTAGGTCCGGAGATAGGCCACGGCGTCCTGCCCCCACCCGTCGTCAGGGATCACGGAAGAGCCTTGGAGGGAACACGGCCACGGGCTGCTCCCGTGTCAGATGCCCGTGGGCGACAAGCCAGGCCGCGTCCGTGACGTCGGTGATCCACAATGGGGCAGGACGCTGTTGGGCCCCGTCGAGGTGACTGGGCCAGGGCAGGCGGCCCCACAAGGTGGTCGATGCCTGTAGGCCACCGGAACGAAGCGCCAGAGCTGCCGAACGGCGCCCGGGTGTTCTGCGCGAACAGACGCCTCTGCTCTGAGGGCGAGGCAGGCGCCGCCGCAGCACGTCCAGGACATGCGATGCCCGCGGCCAGAGCCTGCGTGATCAGCAGACGATGGGCGCACGCGATCTTGGTGGCCGGGGGCTCGCACAGGACGAGTTGAAGAGCCTGCGGCGAGGTCCTGGCCAGAGACGAGGCACCCCGTCGCCCCTTCTCGCGTCATGGCGGGCAGCACTGTCGCTCTGCGGTTGGCAACGGAAAACCATAAACCTCCTGGCAGCAATGATCACGAAGAAGAAGCTCTCCTTGCCCCGCTGCCCCGCTGCCCCGCTGCCCCCGCACCGGCCCAACGGGCTGCAGTCAGCACCGGCTGCCTCACACCGCCAATGTCAGTGCTTCGTGTAAGGCGCCGTCCTTCCTTTCGTAGAGTGGAGATTCTCATGAGCAGACCCACAAAGCCGCAGTCCTGGGCGTACGGGGGGCCTGCAGGAGGCAAGAAGCGAGCACGATTGCGCGAGAAGGCCTGCGGGGCACTGCTGGCTGCCCGGGTGCGTCCCGCGTTGCCGGCCATCGCAGCGCGCCGTGCACTGGCCAGCACATTGCCTCCGAGGACGGCCTATGCGCGGCGGGCCGTGCGGCGTCGCCTGGCCGTAGCAGCGGGCGCGGGCGTGCTCCTGCTCGCGGTGTGTGTGCCTTCTGCCGGTGCTGGCGCTGTCCCGCACACATTCCCCGACAGCACGCTTGCGGCACATGTCTCTCTTGCGCCAAGCACCGTCGTCTCGAACGACCAGGTCTTCGTGGACGGCTACGGCAGGCAGGTGGTGATGCGCGGTTACGCGGTGTCAGGGTCCGTCAAACTGAAGGAAAGCGGCCTGCTGCCCTTCCGTAACCGCTCGGACGCCGCCGCCTCCTTCACAGCCCTGAGGCAGGAGGCCGGCTCAAACGTGGTGCGCTTCCAGCTCCTGTGGGAGGGCACCGAGCCCACCCCGGGCACCCTCAATACGGTCTACCTGGACAAGGCGATCGCACAGATCCACGAAGCCACCTCTCGCGGGCTCCGTGTGATCGTGGAATATCACCAGGACCTACAGGGCCGTGCGCTGTTCAAAGCGAATTCAAAGTACACGGGTGAAGGAATGCCAGATTGGGTGATCGGCGGCCTTGGACTCACTGGCACGGAAAACTGCTTCGCCTGTAGTGTGGAGGAGGAACAGTGGGGTCAGGCGAATGTGGCAGACTTTAGCGGAGTGAGGCGCGCCGCTCAATATTTCTGGAACAATCAGGCGATTGTCGGCAGTACTGTCGGAATTCGGGACTCCTTTGTCCGGCACGCGAAAAGGGTTTTGGCTTACCTGAAGTCCAAGCTGAAGGATGACAGCTGGAAATGGATTGTGGGCTTCGAGCCGATCAATTCGCCCATTGACGGCGGGATGGATAAAGGTGTGACCTCGCAGCAGTGGGACGAGCAGACACTTTGGCCGTTCTACCGCAGCATCCGCAAGGCAATGGATGAAACGGGGTGGCAGGAAAAGCTAGAATTCGCCGAGCCGAACGTTTTCTGGAACAGTCAGATCGGCGACATCAAGTGGAAGAGCGTCATCCCGATACGGTTCCCCTCCGCGCTGGGAACCAGCCCCGACCCCCAGCACACCTTAAGGATTGTATTCACGCCTCACTACTACGACGTCCGGCGGGCACTACCCGATGACCTTCGTCCGGCAGACGCGGATGTGCCGGCCGCCAACGGGGAATACCTGAGCGCCTTCGACAACATACGCGCTGCCGCGCGGACGTGGGGAACCCCGGCATTCGTCTCCGAGTTCGGCGCCACCGTAGACCGGAGTGGGTACAGGGACACAGCACGCGAACTGGCGGCTATGTACCAGGGCATAAATTCTGGGCAAGGTGTAAGCCTCGCCCCCGACGGGCTCGACTACTACGCGCCCGTGCTCTCTGGTACCCAATGGCACTGGGACATCTACCGCAACCACCACAATGAACTAAAGAACGGCAACCCAGACAAAGTTCAGATCGCTGGCGACGCCTGGAACGGCGAGGACCATTCCGTAATCGAGCGCAATGACGCCCAAGTCATCAAGCCGATGATTGATCGGAACCTCATCGCGCAGGCCTACCCGCAGGCAGTCCAGGGAGGCCTGCTCAATTTCCAGTACAACTCGCATGCGACCGACAGCCCCGACACCTCGCCCAAAACCGGAACCGCGCTCAACTGGCTCCAGCTGTGCCCGGGCGGCGGCCAAAACTGCTACTTCAAAACCGCTAGATTCCTCTTCGAGGCCTGGAAGGGACGCAACAGCGACGCGCCTACTCAAACATATCTGCCCAGCCAGTTCGCCCCCCCCACTACCACGGTCATCACCGATTCCGGAATTTATAAAGCTGCCAATCTGTCCGCCACGCCAGCCGCAACAGGCAAGGCCAACGAGGTCGTCCTGCGCGGCGAGCCGCACACCACCAACGCCGGCCGGCAGTTGTTATACTGGACCGACCCGCTGCCCCTCGGCACCAGCGTCGACAAGGAATCCAGGCATTTCCTCCTCGTCATCGCCGACACTCCCAACACATTGAAAGCGCTGGGATACGGTACCGAGGCCGAGCGGCAGGCCTTCCTCAGGAAACTCCAGGCAGACTTAATCACCTCTATGAATAAGGACACCAACCCCGTTCGCCTGGCAAGGGCAACGTCGGTCAGGGAATCTGTTCGGCTTGATCACGTGAAGCCCAGGGCGGTGGTCGGTCGGTGAGGTAGCCGGCGTCGTACCGGCGGCCAGCGCGATGCTGATGGGACGCTGGGCCGGAGGGCGTCGAGAACGAGGTTTGCGCAGGGCCGCCATGGCGCCGGCAGCGGTGCTGTGTGCATCCGCGAGGCGTCCCGGTCCAGGAAGCTCGCGGACTGGATCTTGGTCTCGATGTCTCAGTATTTATGAACATGGGTGCGACATTCGGAGTGTCGGCCTGGGGGCGTAGGGGATGGAAGCTGTCGCGGGTGAGCTGGCGGTCCTGACTCGGCGGCTCTCGTTGCGGTCATGCGCAACGACGCATGGCCAGCAGCAGTACGTCCCGCCAGAACATGTTCTTCAAGTACCGGCGCAGCAGCTGGCCGATGCAGCGTCGGCACTCGAGCAGCGAGGACAGGAAGTACCCGCCGTTGACCTTAAAGATCGGCAGGTCCACGTCTTGCGTGGTCAGCACCTTCTCCCCGGTGCCCGTTGCGCATCGTCGTGCGGGTCCCTGTCTGACCACCGGGACCCCACCGCGACCGGGCGGCGGCTTCAGCCTCGACCAGTTCATGCAGGAGCCCCTGAGTCAGAGCCCCAATCAATTCTGCCCGCCGTGCACAGCGACTCCATAAGCTTACGAAGTTCGCTGTTACACCACTTGGCGGGAAACCGTCCCCGCCTCAGCGCTGTGACTACCAGCTGGTCTTGCGGTACAGCTCCCACATCTGCATGGTGGTCTGCGGGTCCAGCGCCCGCTCGGCGCCCGCGATGTCCTCCTGCGCGGCGACGTACAGCTTGCCCTGCCACAGGGGCAGCAGCCGGACGTCCT
>NZ_JBIAJH010000083.1:0-11857 GCF_042871845.1 Streptomyces sp. NPDC005533
GGTCGAGTACATCCACCCGCACCACTTCACGACCCGCACCAAGCCCCGCATCAAGATCGCCACCTGGATCGCCGACTCCTACAACACCAGACACAAGCAAACGATCAACCAACAGCGAGCCCGAGCCCACCAGAGAGCCCAAGCCGCATAGATAAGGCATCTACATTTTCAGGGGGATTGGCATCTGTCCCTTTGCGGCCGTAGCGGTGAAGCCTTCGGCCACCGGGAGACTCGGGCATGGGGGCCCAGCTCAACGCATGAGCCCGGCCCTGGATCCGAGAGAAAGCCCTACCCCACGCCTTGTCCAGCGGTATTTCTGCCACCTTTAAGGAAGGCAACATTAATGCTCCAGTGAGACTTTGCGGCCTGGGCTGGTTCGCCTTGGCGCTGGCAGCCTCGGGTGGTTGCCTTGATTGTGTGGTTGCCAGGCGGGCCAGCTCAGCGTGTGGCCTTGGGGGCGGCCAAGCGGACGGGTGTGGGGCCGGGGAGTGGCCAGGCGTCGGCAGATCTCTGTCGCGGTGAGAGCGATGGAGCGGCCGGGCGAGCCGGCGCTGCAGCCTCTTTGGCAACTTTGTCTGCGGCGAGGACCGCTAGGAAGGCGTGGGCGAGCATGGCCAGGGTGATGTGTCGGTACCAGCCCGGATACCGCCGCACCTCGTAATCGTCCAGGCCGCACTCGTTCCTCGCGTCTTGGAAACACTCTACGATCTCCCAGCGCATACCGGCCACACGAGCCAGATCAGCAACAGTGCAGCTGGTAGGTGCGTAGGCGAAGTAGTAGGAAATTTCGGCGGGGTGGATAAGGTTACGGCGGGCTAGGATCCACCGGTGGTGGGCGGACTCATCGCCGTCAGAGGGGGTGATGGCAGGAAGCTTCGCGCTGGCCCAGTCGTAGACGCGAGGTCCTTTCATCCCGTTGCCGCAGGAGATCCGCCGCCAGGCGTCCTCCGGTGCCTGAGCGATGAGTTCATTGATCCTCCACACACCGGCCTGACTTTCGACCTGCTGAGTTTTAGGCACTGCGACGACGTAACCGACCCCGAGTTCCTCGAGTAGGCGGCGAAACTGCCATTCCTGGCCGTAGGCCTCGTCCGCGGTCACCCACTCGGCCGACAGGCCGGCGGCCAGGCAGCGGGTAACGATGGTGCTCGCGAGCTCGTCCTTGGTCGCGAATTCCCGCTCGTCCGGGATCTTCGCAGCTCGGCACCGTTCCCGGTCCGCGGTCCAGGCCTTCGGCAGGTACAACTCGCGGTCCACCAGGGCCCGCCCCCACCGGGTAGCGTACGCGGCGAACACCCCTACCTGACAGTTGCCGATCTTCCCGGGCATTCCCGTGTATTGCCGGCCCACGCCCGCGGACGTGAGGCCCTTCTTGGCGAACGCGGTGTCGTCGATGATCAATACTCCGCCGGGCCCAAGTCGTTCGCCGACGTACTCGCGTACGTCATCACGGAGCGCGTTAGCGTCCCAGCGGGAACCGGCCATCAGATGCTGTATCCCGGCGGGATCCCGATGACCCGCCCATGCAGCCAGCTGTCGGCTGTTCTTCCGCGCGACAGGAGCCAGCAGCCCACGCAGGTACCCTCGCATCCGCCACCGTAGATCCGCCCGTGGAAACCGCCCCGCTACCCGCGCGAACACAGAATCCAGCTCGGCCCCCCACACTTCAGTCGGGATGGCCGCTCGCGTCGCAGGAAGGAGAGAGTCTCGTGCTTGGTTCGGCCCGGATGAACTGCGGTCAAAACCGAGTGCCATGCCGACCCCCTGGCCGGTCACCGCCATGGTCATGCGTGGTCCTCCTCGTCGTGAGGGTCACTCGAGCCGGCTCTCCGCGGCTCGCCCCCCAGAATCAGCAGTCCATCATCGTTGGGCAGCTTGACATCGGTGACGGCAATGTTGACCTCGACCACTTCCAGGCCTGTCACACCCTCGACTGCCGAGATCACCTCCTCCCGGATCGCCAGCGCAACCTCGCCGATGGACACCCCATAGTCGATGACGATCTCCAGCTCAAGCGCAGCCTGCCGCTCACCCACCTCCGCCTTAACACCGCGGGAGACAGCCGACCTCGCCCCGCCAGGAACCCTGTCGCGAACTACGCCGAAGGCCCGGGTCAGACTGCTCCCCAGAGCGTATACACCCTCCACCTCGCGAGCAGCGAGCCCCGCAACCTTCTCCACCACACCGCTAGAAATCGTTGTACGGCCTCGGCCAGCCAGTTCACGGTCCGGCCCCACCGCGATGCCTCCGGTCATTCCAATTCCCTCCAGTTCTTTACAATCTTAGTGCTAGGGGACATCGTTGCCTGAATGTGCGGTCTGTGAGCTGGTAACACGCCTCGGAGTAATGCCTCGCTGGGAGTGGCGACTTCGCTCCACACTATTAGTGAGCTGAGCGGGGAGAGCCCTCGTTGGGGGGCGTCGCCCGTCCCTGAGCCGGATTTTTGGTCCGTGATCGATTCCACGAGGCTAGGGCGCCCCAGCCAGAGCCAGTGGCATTTAGTGGTCGGAGCCAGATCGAGGCCATGTCGTGCCTTCGAACAACCTGCGTGATCCAGTGGCAGAGTCACTCGGCTGCCTCGACTCCGCATCCGCGAGAGCCCGGCCTACTTCTTCACCGTGGTATCAGGCGGGCACTTGCGGTGGCCGGGGCGAGCGATCCTGCCGGTAGGCCGATGATCACTTCCCTGTTTACAGAGGGTGAAGAGGGGGTGCCCGACAAATTCCAACAATCTTCTCTGATGCGGGCGCATACCACTGATCTCCAGTTCGATTTCCAGCCGTCTGCAGTCAACGTAGAGAGACATAAGGAAATTGACTCCAGTCGAGTCCATAAAAGGAACGCTGTGAAGATCTACGTGTACAGCCGACAGTCGAGGGCTAATCAGCTTGCGGACGGCGGTCAGTGCTGGCAGGACCGCGCAGTCTAGGTCGCCCCTAGGGGCAAGAAGCAGTGTGGCGCCTACTAGGCGGGGAAAACAGGAGAAGCTATGGCGGGACACTCCTGCCACGGGCTCAGACTTATCGTTCGCTGACCTCACCATTGGCGACCTCCGACTAGTTCGGGACTGGCCAGTCGCCAGGTTGTCTTTGGGACGTAGCCGCGGAGCAATCCTCACGGCGTTTCTCCAGAGATTCTTTACAGGCCCTTGGGGCGACAGCGTCGTCTTGCTCCGGCTTGATTCGCAAGAACGTGCCTAGCTTTCCCGGCACATGCTGCCCCTGCCTGATTTCCGGCTCTTGGCGGCCGACGGCGTGGGATGACTAACACAACCCACTCCAACGGCATACTGACAGATTGTGCATGGGGCGGGTGCCGCGCTGGGCTCCGCACGGATCTGTAGACGCGCAAGCGGCACCACAGCAACAAATCCGGAATGGACGGGGATGCCCAGCTCATGGATGAGGCGGAGCAGACATCTATGGCCCCGCCGGCCGAGTCCGAACTGCCAGACACTCTGCTCGTAGCCCGGGCGTCTGAAGGCGACGATGCAGCGTTCGAGGTCTTGGTCCGGCGGCACAGCGATGCCATGCTGCGGCTGGCCAGCAGACTGCTGGGCAGCGATGTTGAGGCCGAAGATGCCGTCCAGGAGTCCTTCGTCAGTGCGTGGCGGAGACTGCCAGACTTCCGCGGTGATGCGGCGTTCAGCAGCTGGATGTACCGAATCGTCACTAACCGTTGCCTCGATATGCTCCGGTCTGAGCGTTCCTACCGCCCCTTGGATTCGGTGCCCGAGCCGATGGCACCCGACCACCAGGTCTCGCCTTTGAGGGCGGCCGAGGCATCGGATTCCGTCAAAGCTCTGGCAACGGCGTTGGAGACTCTTACACCGGAGCAGCGCGCCTGCTGGGTGCTGCGGGAGCTGCACGGAATGGGTTACGAGGAGATCGCAGGGGTCGTGGAAATCAGCGAAACGGCTGTCCGGGGAAGAATCTTCCGCGCACGCCGCAGCCTGATGGAGGCAATGCAGGCATGGCAGTAGAGCAAAGACTGGGGTCCTCCGACGGCGACGGCGATCAGATTCTGCACTGTGGAGCCTCCCTCGCTCATCTGTGGGACAACGGAGAGCCTTCATCTGGCCACGAGGACTGCAAGGACTGCAAGGGGGCGTTGGTAGAACTGGCGGACCTGTACTCGTTGGTCGACAGGGCGGTGGCTGAGTCGCCGCACTACGCGGCGGGACTGGCCGAGCGGGTCATGCAAGTGGTCCGCACTGAGTTGCGGCCGGGCCCCCTCCTGCCCCTCGGCAGACTGGAAGAGGACACCTGGATCACGACGTCTGCTGCCACCCAAGTACTGCGTTCAGCGGCAGACCAAGTGGCAGGCGTTTCGGCCGGCAGTTGCACCCTGCAGCCCCTTACTGCGTCTGCTGATGTCAGGCGTCCCGGTAGTCGACTGCCGCGTGGCCCTCTGTATCTACGGATCGAAATCGCTGTAAGCGTGAATGTGGGGCTGCCTCCACTTGCGAACGCAGTGCGGGCTCGGCTGTTTTCCGCTGCCGCACATGAGCTCGGAATCGATCTTCGGCACATCGACGTAGCCGTAGTCGACCTGCTTGACGGGGTCAGCTGAGGTGGAACGCGGACGAGAGGCCCGAAGCATGAACCTGCACCCACAGCGGGTCAAAGTGATGCTCGCAGACGCGGTGCAAACTGTGCCAGGGGTGGCTTATCTAAGCCCTGGCCTACGAGAGCGAGCACGCAGCCTGCTCCGGGGCCCCGGAGACAGGGCAGTCGGGGTACAGATTCTCCGTGATTCGCGGGGAAAGGGCTGGCAGGTAGAGGTGTCGGTCGCGGTTCATGCCGGACACCGTGCGGATGACGTGGCACGAGCCGTGCAAGGGGCCATCGCCGACGTGCTGGCCGGATTGGATCCTGGGGCTACCGCGTGGGTCGCCGTGGTGGTGACCGCAGTGGTCTGAAGCTTTCGGGGAGCACGAACGCCGACGCCGTGCCCCCCGCCTCGAATTGTGGCACTGCCTCCGGTACCACCAGAGTCACGCGGGATGCGGCACTCGAACTGCTCAGTGAGCCTTCGCCAACTTGAAGTCGCTGGTCAAGGGGCTGGTGTGACCGGTGCTCGGGGTGCTCATGCTGGTGGTGGGCGGTAGTTCACGGGCAAGATCATTTGCCGGTGGGTCAGGGGGCGCCCGTGCAGAGGCGCTTCGAGCCGTAGTCTGGAGTCTCTCGGACGTGGTGTGTGAAGGGGCTGTGGTCAGTGGCGCGTACCTGGCTGTCTATCCGGGTGGAATTGGTGTCCGGGCGGGGTGAGGACTATTGGCCCCGCCCCGGCAGGATCTTCGCGGCCTCACGCTCGCACTCGTTCGCCCAGTTCGCGACGGCTGTCGATCTCGCGTTCGCACGCTGGGACCTTGCTCATCTGCACCTGTTCACCTTGTCCGACGGCACCGGGGTCAGTCCGCTGGAGTGGTGGGGTGGCGAGGCCCCGGACGGCACGGTGGACGGCCGTGCGACCAAGCTGAGCAGGCTGCAGGCCGGCGAGCAGTTCGCCTACGTCTTCGACATGGGCGACGACTGGGCTCATCTGTGCACGGTCGCGGAGAAGAAGATCGACCCCGTCGACGAGCTGGGCAGGACACCTGAGCGGCCTGTCCCGTACTGGGGCTGGGGCGATCTTCCGGACCAGTACGGACGGAGGTGGGACGGCGACGACGGCGAATCGCGGATGCCGAAGCGGCCGGCCCGCGGGCTCAGCGATCTGCCGCCGATCCTGCCGTGGTGGGGTGAACACCGCCGCGGGTGATCCCGCTGGAGCCGGTGTCTGTATTTCGCGGGAAGCCGGATGGCCGGGACGGCCGATCGGGTGACAGTGGTATGTGCGAGGCTCTCTGTCATGCGTAACGACCTTCCTCTGACAGTGATCGGGAATCTCGTGGAAGATCCGGAGCTGCGGTTCACCGCTGCCGGTGTGGCGGTGGCCCACTTCACGGTGGCCTCGACTCCCCGGACCTTCGACCGCGACACGAATACGTGGCGGGACGGGGAGCCGACATTCATGGACTGCAGCTGCTGGCGGCAGCTCGCCGAGAACGTGGCCGGGTCCCTGTCGAAGGGCGCCCGGGTAGTGGTCGCGGGACGGCTGCGCACCGACCGGTGGGAGAACCCCGAAGGAGAGAAGCGATCGCGGATGGTGCTGGACGTCGACGACGTGGGGGCATCGATGACCTTCGCGACCGTGGCGATCACCCGTACCACTCGCCCGGTTCCGCCGCGTGAAACCGCTCCAGACGATCCCTGGGCCTCCGCCAGTTCCGTCCGTCCGGCCGTACCCGTCGCCGGTCCGGCTGGCACCCCTGGCGAAGAGCCCCCCTTCTGATGCCGTCCTTCCCCACAACCGTGTCGTCCCCGGCGAACAACGCAGGAGACCTGGAGACAGCCGCGGCAGCCGTGACCGCAGCGCAGCAGGCGCTGCAGACCGCGCGCCGGGGCCTGTCGGCAGCGATCCACGCCGCCCGGGAGGCCGGAGAGACCGTCCAGAACATCGCCGCCCGCACCGGACAGGACCCGGTCACGGTACGCAACATCCTGGCCGTCCCCCCGGCGAAGGCACCGGACAGGCCTTCCGGCCTCCCGAGATGACGCGGGGCCGGTGACGAAGCCGGCAACATCTTCAAGATTCGTGCCCGTGGCGGTCCGGCGGCCCCTACGATCCACCGCATGCTGGATCCCGAGCTGCTGGAACGGATTACCGCGCGACGCGCCGAACTGGACGATCTCGAAGCACAGCTGGTCGAGCAGCTGGCCAAGGTGCGTTCCGAGAGGGACGAACTCGCCATCGCCGAGAGGGTTCTCGAGCGGGTGAGCGAAGAGATCGCCGGCGAGCGTGGGTCAGTCTCGCCGGTGCCCGGCCAGGTGGCCGGGCGGGCCGTGATGCTGGTTCCGCACCGCGAGCCGGAAACCGAGGAGACCATGCTCCCGCCGGATTACCAGCGCATCCTCACCGTCGTGCGCCAGGCCGGCGGCCCGGTCGCTGCCCGGCAGGTAGGCGAGACGCTGGGCGTGGACGTCAGCGTGAAGGCCAAGCTGGAGCCGCTGCGGGGGAAGCTGATCAGGCTGGCCGACCGCGGCTGGCTGCGGAAACAGCCCGACGGCCGGTTCACCACCCGTCTGTGACCTGTCCCAGCCCGGTGCGTCCGGCGGTATAGCCGTAACCACGGCACCCTCGGCGGCCGTTGGAATTGTGTGACGAAAACCAAAGAACACGCCGAGGACACCTGCCCGCTTGTCTACCAGTGCCGCCTGCCGCTGTCCACGCGCACCGTCAACCACCTCGCCGGCCTGCTGCGGCGTCATCTGAAGGCGATACGGTCCCGGTGGCGGGTCCTCCCTCCGGGGAAGATCGCGGTGATCGTCCTGGCCGTGCTGCGTCACGACCAGCGCCTGGCAGACATGGCCGGCGGGAACGGTGTCTCCGAGTCCACCGTCCGCCGCTGGCGCGACGAGCTGATCGGACTGCTCGCCGCCCAGGCGCCGCGTCTGGACCGTGCCCTGCGGAAGGTCACGAAGCAGGGTGGGGAGGTGGTCCTGATCGACGGGACCCTCATCCCCACCCGGCGTCGCACCGGCAAGGCCGACCGGCGCAACTACTCCGGCAAACACCGGCGTCACGGCCTGCACTTTCTCGCCCTGACCGACGAACGCGGCCGTCTGATCTGGGTATCCGCAGCGAGGCCGGGCCGCACCCACGACAACACCGCCGCCCGCCACGACCACATCCTGACCCACCTGCGCGCCGCCGGCCTCGGAGCCCTGGCGGACCTCGGTTTCCGCGGCCTGGACAACGACATCCTCGACCCCGTAGTCGTCACCGGCTACGCCGCCAGCCGGACCCACAAGCTCACCCCAGGAGAGAAGGAGGCGAACCGTGTCCTCGCCGTCGGACGCGCACCAGTCGAACACGGATTCGCGCACCTCAGGAACTGGCGGATCCTCACCAAGCTCCGTACCGACCCCACCCGCGCCACCCGCCTCCTACGCGCCCTGCTCGTCCTGACGAACCTCGAAGTCAACCGCTGACAAATGATCTTCACCGAAGGCTTCCGCCCACGACCAGCACGAGCACACCGAACGCCAGACACACCAGCCCTTTGACCAGCGACTTCAAGTTGGCGAAGGCTCAGTCAGCCCAGAGGACCCAGCCGCTTGCAGGCATGGACTCGGTCGCGACGGCCGTCACGAAGGCCGCGATTCGGCTGTCGCCGTAGCTCTGGACGCCCGGACCACGGGACCACACACCCTTCAGAAGGGACATGCACTGCGCACAGTCCCACGACCGCGCCGTCTCACACTTCTGCCTGTGCTGGGACGTGCCCGCCCGAAGCTGCGGCGGCCGAGCCCTTCGCCCGGGCCTTCGCGAACTCCCGGATGATCTGTTGCTGGCACTGTCGCTTTCGCGAAACCAGAAGTTCGTGGCGCGGACCGCTGTCACCAACGGGCCCAGCTGGGTCGGGGCTGCCAGCGGTGTGGGCCTGCTCCCGGCGCAGCACTCGTACAAGATCTGCCTCTAGCCGGCCACTCCGCTCCGCGGAAGTTCCGTCCCCCAGGGTCTTAAGGCCGGGGCATCCTGAGGCATACCACGTGACGAGGCCATACACGTGGGCCCGGAACGGGAACCGCCCGCCCCTGGAGGGATAGAGGCGGGCGGTCCGATGCCTCCGGGCATCGCGGGGCGGTAGACCTCCCCAGGTCCAACCCTCTTCGAGGAGGAGCCCGATCATGGCTCCTACCAAACCCGGCAGACCATCACATCTTGACACTAGGACGCCGGCGTCGTCTGCGTGACGAGCGTCTCATCCGCCCTCCAGATGCCGACGTACCGCAGCCCGGTACAGCGTGAGGAAACAGCTCGTTGGGCCGTGGATTGCAGATGGTCTGGCATTGGCCAGCCCCAGTACCCGCAACGTCGTGGCCCTGATACTGGACGAGCGGGGCACCTGCCAGGGAGCCCCTGGCTGGTATGTCTGTAGCACTCCTCACTCGCGCGGTGCAGGTGCCCTTCGCTTCTGCCGTCGACGCTGTCGGGCTGCCCTCAGCGCACAGCCCAGAGGGCGGCTGCCTCGATCTGATGCAGGACGAGGCCGGTCTCCTCAGCCAGCTGGTTCATACCGAGCGTGCCTTGGTGTCGGAGGTGGGCCCTGTTGATCTTCGCGGCCCACAGCTCCTCATTCACGAAGGGCCGCTGCCGGAATTGCTCCTGAAGCTTGGCGAGGTGGCCGGTGTCACAGACGATGATCAAACGCCGGCCATCGTACCTGGGATCGACAGGGTCGGCCCAAGACGAGTCGCGGACGCGGCTACACAGGCCATCGCCGAGAGGGATGACCCGTCGGCACAGGTCACAGACGGTGGGCAGGATAGGTGCCTCGCCTGCTGGACTTCCGCCCACCAGCTCAATAAGGACAAGGAGCATCAGCACGACGACCGTGACCGCCGTGTGCCATGTCTTCAGCATGGGCCATGACGGCTGCCACCATGCGGCGGCGGCAACTGTGAAGAGTACGGACGTCCAGGCCAGGGACGCTCCCATTGTCGGTGCCGTCGGAGCGCTTCGGGCTATGAGAACCAGGAACCAGGACAACGCCGCCACGATCATCACCTGTGGGAACGTGCCTCCGTGTAGCCCTCCATGTGCTGTTGGTCCTGTGGTTGCGGCAGCCACGGCCCCTAACCCCGTCATCGCGAGCGTCCCCATGGATACCGCCCGCAGCAACCGATCGGGAGACGACCAGCCCACGACAAGCATTACGGTGATCACCGGCGCGAAGAGAATCACCGCCGAAACAATGGGCACGAGCTCGGCGACGGTTGGTAGCGGGGAGGGGCACCCTGCTGAACACGACATCGCCGCTACGCCCATCCCCGACACGGCTGTCGTCACCATGCAGCCGGCCATCAGCGCCGTCCACCGCCTCCCGCTGCGCAGGCCGCCGATGAACATCGCCAGCCCGCTCGCCCCCAGCCCCGCCGCCAGAGTCCACAGCAGCGCCTGGCACAGCGCCCCTGACGGCTCGTCGGCCATCCCTGGATGGCGCAGGTAGAGAGAGGCACCCTCTGCGGAGGGGAGGAGCCCCAGGCCGGACGCTGTCACGGACATAGCCCCACAAGCGGCCAGGGAATGCTTCAGACCTGTGGACATCCGAGGCACAGCAAAGCCCGGTCTCCGCATAGCAGCCGGTCCCCTTCAGCCCTGGTCGCAGGACTGTGACTGGTCGCGGTTGTACACGCGGCGGCCGTGGAGAGTGTAAATTTCGCTGCCCTCGGCACGCAGGTGTGCGATCTCCTGCCGACGCTCTGCGTTGAGGGGTTCGCCGGGTACGGCAATGGGGATGCCAGGCGGGTAGGCAATGATGAAGTGGTCGGATGTGTCCTCGGGAAGCCCGGGTGCCGCCTGCTGGCTTTTTTGGATGGTGCGCAGCGCCTCAAGGAGGCGGTGCACCGCCGTTTCGTCGACGCCGATGTGGATGTGGAGGAGGACGGCCTCGCCGCATTCACGGGCGATGTAGAGGCCGTGTTCCTCGAAGAGTTTTCGGCGCAGCTCCGAGGCCGAGATTCCGAGGTTCTTCACGCTGACCATGATCCGGACCGGGTCGTCGTCCACCAGCAGGCGGTCTAGCAGCTCGCGGTCGGAGCCCAGGATCTCGTAGGACGACAGCTCGGGGTCTGTTTCGATCTCCGTCCGGATGGCCTGGGCGAAGTCGATCGAGCGCTGGACGAGCTGTTCGCCTTCGGTGAGCGCCTGCGCCCGGGCAAGGTCGAGGCTGGCCAGGATCGGCCAGCTCGGAGACGTGGTGTGCTGCTGGAACAGCTCCTGCTCTACCCGCTCTTGCAACGCGGGGGTTCCGATTAGGTGCAAGTAGGAGCCCTGACGCAGTGCCGAGAGCGACTTGTGTGCGGAATGGGTGACGGCAATCTGCATATGGCCGGCCGCCTGGGAGCGGCGTAGGCCATGGAAAGCCTCCAGAGCGGTCAGGGGGCGCAGTGCGGGGTGGAAGTTATGGGCGGCCCCCCAGGCTTCGTCGATCACCACGCGGACATCGGAACCGATCTTGGCTATCGCGCCGAGGACGGCAGGAAGGTTGTAGCGGATCCCGTCGTAGGAAACAGCGGAGAGGACCACCGTGCGGTAGGGGCGGCCTTCCTGGTGACTCTGGGCGTACATCTGCAGCAGGCGGGGGAGGTCAGCGAACTCGCGGGGACAGTGTTCGCAGCAGCCTCGGACCGGGGCATAGTCGACGTCCACGCCGAGCGTGGGCAGCGTGAAGTGGACCGACTGGTGGCAGCTGCGGTCGGCCAGGACCCTGTCGCCAGGGCTGGCCAGTGCGCCGAGCGCGACGCGATTGGCAGTGCTCGTGCCGCCGGAGAGGAGGTAGGTGTGGTCGGCACGAAACGCCTGCGCCGCGAGCCGCTGGGCTTGCAGGAGCGGACCTCGGGGTCTGAAGTAGGAGTCCAGCATGGCACCGCTGTAGGAGACGTCGCAGGCCAGGTGCGCGGCGCCGAAGAGGGCGGTATAGCGCTCGCGAACCGACGAGTTGCCCAGGGAGTCGCCGTGGGAGAGGGGCAAGGCGTGGAAGGAGGTCACGTCTTTGTGCGCGAGCGTGAGAAGGGCGTCGGCCAGAGGCGTGCGGTGCCAGCCAGTCTCCCCGGGCTGGGAGAAGTGGCTCTGCGCCTGGGGCAGTGCGGGAAGGGGAGCGCAGGCAGACACACGTAGGTGATCAGAAGTCGGTGACACGGTGAGATGCTCCATTACTGAGGATTTCGGGTTGTCGTCGGGTAGTGACGGTTCATGATCCCTGCGGTATGCCGTTGGTATGCGTTATCCGGAGGGTGGGGGCCTGACC
>NZ_JBIAJH010000084.1:0-11489 GCF_042871845.1 Streptomyces sp. NPDC005533
ACGCCATCCCCGCAACTACCTGGCCTTCCTCGGCCTAGCAGCCGCCCTCTGCTGCTACAAACGCCTCGTCCGCCTCACCACATAGGACACGGTCTTAAGGGGTGGGGCGGCGGGGTCGGCGAGCCGCAGGAGCTGGTCGTAGTGGGCGACGGAGTAATCAAGGCTTGCTCAAAATCACGGGCTGACCGCATCGCCCCTTGCGTGATCCATGCGCCGAGCAGGAAACAGCCTCACCGTTCGCTTGGGTCATCGCTCCAGTGCCTGGCCAAAAGTGCGACTGACAAGAAAATGACCCGCGTGGTTCAGCCGGTCAGTCTGTGAGCGGTTCGAAGGCGGACGGTCATTCCGAGACTGTTGGCTCCCTTGATCATGCGGTGCATGGCGTTCGCAATCCCGTGGGTGGGGTGGTGAGCACCGAGTTCTCGCCAGGGCGCGTGGTCATGCAGGATGCCTGTGCCGTGTTTGGCAGGGGGCGGATTACGCCGGCATTGCTGTAGGCCCGGGCTGCTTCGGGGGCGGACGAGGAAAGGGTGATCGTCAGGTTGGCGGGTGCCCGGAAGGCGCCGGCCGAGCTGGTGATGAGAGCGCCCGGTTCCACCTCTGGCAGAACCGCGCCTCCGCCGTCGAGAAGACCGTGGCCGCCCATCGTTCCAGCCTGCGTGACGTGCCGCTGCCTGCCCCCGAGCGGGGACCAATCTCGGCGATGCCGAGTGAAGAAACCGCAGGTGATAAGGCGAAAATACGCCGGGGGTAAGTTCGCCGAGCGGGCGCATCACGCTCTCGTTCACGAACTACTCCCCCCGGGGCATGAGCCGGCGTGCCGTCGCGCAGGATCTGGGCTCGGGTCGGCACACCGTCCGGCGATACGCCCGTGCCGCGTCCTGGCAGGACATAGTCAAAAGGCCGCAAGCGGCAACTTCCGGGCAAGTTCGATCCGTTTAAGCCCTACCTGGCCGAACGCTGGGGCGAGACCGGTAGACGGTTGACCGTCCTCGTTCTCTTCCGGGAGATCACCGCCCGGGGATTCCGCGGCCGATACTCCATCGTCTGCGGCTGGATCCGCCGTTCGCGGAGATGCTCACCACCACGCTCGACGGCCTACGCCTGCCGGAGTGGATCACTGCGGCAATGACGTCGGGCCTGCCCGGCATCAGAACCTTTGCTGCGGCCTGGAGACGACTTCGAAGCGGTGACCGCCGGGCTGACCACCGACTGGAACTCCACCGTCACCAGCCCACGCAACTTGGGCCAAGACCCCACCGTGACGGCGGTGCTTGCCCGAGCAGCCGGCTCGTCCGTCGCCACTGCGGCCGCACTCGACCAAGGTTCCGCCGGGCAGGACGTACCGGACATCGGCATCTCCCACTGCCGTGGTAAGTCCCGGCGCACGGACCGCCAGGCGGGTAACGACGGTGTGGACACAGGCGTGGGCATCGCCCGCGCTGATCGCGGATCCGGCGGAGAGCTGGGTGAAGGTGTCGTTATGCGCACGTACACCAGTGCGGCCAGTGCACGCTGTGAAGGTGACAGCTTGCACCTGCGGTCGACCTCCCGAATGACGGTCAGCATGGTGACCCACTCCACGAGGGCATGCGGGACATCGAGTACGGCACGATAGGAAACCAACAGAGCCCCACCGGTGACGAGCTGGCCTAGACAACCCGCTCAACATCGGTGGGGCTCTGCCCGTTCACCCGCCACCCCACCGATCAGTGACCAAGCTGAAAGGGCTCCATGGTTGGGGAGCCGTCGGCGCGGATCGGGGAAGCGGTGCCCTTCGGGACAGGCGCCCACATGGGCCGCTGGTAGATCGTCTCGTGGGTCACGTGCATCTCCGGCCGGTCGGAAAACGAGGCCGCAGAGCCTGGCAGACACCTGCCGACATTCGGGACTTTTAACCACAACTGCCGCCGGATGTCGGTTTTTTTGGGTGAGGGCGTGAGGTTTTCCGGCTGGCGGTGTCTAAGGGTTCAGTGGCCGATGGCCGGGGTTCGGGCCGTTTGACTGGAGGTTGTCGTTGGTGGAGTCCGTGTTGGGACACCGCAGCACGGCTGCCGCTGGAGATTGCGTTTGTCTGACGGGGTGGTCGGGCCAGGCGCCCAGGTGCCTGCTTTTCGCGGGCGGGGTGGGTGGTAAGTGTTGGAGAGCATGCAGGGCGTCAGGGTCTGGCGGGTGGGTGGACGCCGGACGGCCGTGGTGAGGGTCCACACCGGGCGTGCACCCAAGGGTAGAGCGACTGATGTTCGCTCTATTCCGCTTGCCCTCTTTCAGGCAGGTGTTCTTGATCCTGCTTCCCGTGCTCTCGCTGGGGTATCTGGGGCAACCTGCTTCGGCTCCGGCGAGCCTGGAAGGCGGATCATAGCGCCGTCAGCAGGACCGCTCCGGCAGATGCGTTGGCTGCTCGGTTCGCCTCGCCTTAGGCCGTCGCCGTGGCTCTTTCCAGGGCGTCCCAGTCCAGAGGTCTGCCCGCGGCCGTTCACGCAGCCGCTTGGATGTCCATGGTCAGGGAAACCTGTGCCGGGCGGGGTGAGGCGTCTTGCTCGCCGAGGGGAGCGTTTCCAAGTGCACCGGGGACGGAAACCGCCTGATGGTGCATCACCTGTCCGCGCTTCTTGCCCGGCGTCGCCTCTGGCTGAAGCAGTTTCCCCACTCCTGGTCGGGCCGGCCCATCCTGCAGGCCTGCTGCCGCAAGAACCGCGCACACTATCGGAGCACACGACTGGCGGACATGACCGCCGGAAACGGAATGATGAATGCCCAGGCCCCCTCCCGGGAAGCACGGCTTCTCGCGCTGTCCGGACGGCACCGCATCTCGTGAGAGAGCACAACACGTGAGGGCCGCCTTGAATCAGGCACGGACACGGCACATGAAACATCGTCCCGCCGCCCTCAGCCCTGTTCTAACAGCGGCAGGTCTGATCAGACCGGGCTGCGCGTCGTAGCGTCCCCAGCCCGGTTAAACAGGAGTGCGCCGTGGCAGTGGTGCGCCGCCAGATCGGTAATTCAGCAGATCCGGACGGGGCCGCCTCGGCCTCGCCCTCTTTCCACCAGTAGGAGAAGAAATGATGTTACGTCACAAGAAGCCACATATAGCGAGCGTTGTCGCGAACCGCTCCCTCGCCGTGGTCCTTTCCATGGGAATTGCTGGAACGGGCCTCCTGGCCGGCGCGGCCGCATCCAGCGCGGCCGATACCCCTGCTGGCTTCAACTGCTTCACTTCTTGGGAAGGCCCGCAAACTGGATACGACTGGGTGAATGGCAAGTCGGATGGCCAGATACTGAGACTGTTCAACCTGCCCACCTCATTCCTGGACTGGGCCAACGCGCCCCAGGGCTCCAAGGACACGGTTCAGGTGAACGTACAGAACAGCACTTCCCAGGGAGACATTTACGTTCTCTCGCAGACGAAGCTGCTGTTTGCCCTCGCGGACATGGCGGCCGCGACCGCCAGCGTGACGACGGGCGTGCCGTCGGGATGGGAATATTTCCAGGGCATGGCCGAGGAGGCGCAAATACGATCCGCGGTCAGGGCTCTCAAGGACTTCCGAAAAGAGGCCGCCTCGGCGGTCGCGGCTGTGTCGAACAAGACCTGGACTGCCAAGGAGATAGCAGACGGCACCCGCGACAAAGAGATGCTGGAGAAGCTGCAGCCGCTCCTTACTTTGAACGGGGATATCTCGACAATTGTCAACGGTGCCGCGGACCTCTTCGGAAGAATGAAAGAGGACACTACGCAAACGGCTCTCGACAAAACCACCCCGTTCGGCGAAAAGCTGATCGCAGCCATAAAGAAGCAGGGTATTAAGGTCAGCAAGGGCAAGAAGTCCAACATCAAGAGCGCCGACTATTATGAAGCCATCAACACCTGGGCCGTAAGCATGGGTATCAATATCGCAAGAGGCTTGAGCGGCGACGCGCGGTCCATTGCAAACATGATATTGGGCGGAATCAACGTGTTCGGGGTCAGTGGGTGGGCGAGCCGCCTCGGGTTTGCCCCTATCGACATGTTCATCATGAGGGATGACCTGTACGGCTCGCGCATGTCCGTCAACGATAACCACTCTTGGATTGCCCAAGATCAGAAACTTGTTCCTGCCATTGATGCGGGTGGCGCTAATAATGACGGCGCCGACATCAATCAGGCCTACGGCGACCTCCGAGTCCGGGAGGGTGTCGGATACTACAAGTGGCGCAACCTGACGCAGGCGACCGATCTTGTCGACGATCAGACCCTGAATCACATGACGTGCAATGCCCTACAGTCGGTCGGGTTCGACGGCAAGGACGCCATGACGGCCGTCGAGGGCATCAAGCAAGGCCTGATCAACGCGGGCTTCACTGGCGCCACCTGGCAGGATGCTGCCAAAGTCGCGTTCGAGCCGAATTTTCTGAAGCTCCTGAAGCTGGAGTATCGCAATTATGCCAAGAACAATCCAAAAATTTACCTGAATAATCCGTCTTATGCCCTAAGCGAGACCGCGAAGAAGACAGTGAAGGATGTCGTCGCGGTGGCCGGGACTGACTGGAAAACGAACCCCGCCGTCAAACTGGAGAGCGCCGCGAAGAAGGGTCTGGCCAACGGTAGCCGCACTGACGGCTTCGCGGCGTACAGTCAGGACTTTTCAAACGAGTTCGAGGCGTCCGTCAGTGGAGCGGCGTTCGGGGTCAGCTACTGGCACACATATGATCTCCTGAAGGAAATGGCAGCGGATTTCGATTTCACCGCTGAGGGTGACGTGTGGAAAGCCGCGCAGCCCAAAACGGATGGTACCCCGAGTGAGTACGTGAGAATCGCCGCTTTCCTTCTGGCTATCACGAAGCCGCATAGCGACGGAACGCCGGACGTGGAGGCTGCGAAAGCAGAGATCGACACGCTGGCGACTCACTTCGGCGGCATCCCAGGGCAGGTGAAGCCTTCCGTTGAGCGCCTTAACGACTGGTGGCACTCCGGGAAGGGAGACGTCCTCAAGTCCATGCCTATGCCTGGAAGCGTTATTGGCCACAAGATCAAACTCACCAGCGCGCTTGCGCCGCCGGACAGCTACTGCCTGAACGGCGCGGATAACGGCAACTGGACCGACGGCGCCGGAATGAAGATCATCGATTGGTACTGTGACTTCGACCGAAACAACAACAACACCGCGGAGAGGTGGACCTTCAACACCAACGGCCAGCTGCAGGCGATGCAGTCGGACGACGGCAGCGGCACGGTGTACTGCCTCACTGCCAGCACGACCAAGTCGGCACCTTCGACGACAAGCGACCACTCCGTTGTTCTGAAAACGTGCAACTCGTCGGCCACCGCTGCCGCCGCGACTCTTCACGGCCAGCAGTGGCGCAGATACACGGACGGAACCATCCACCTCTTCACTGACAACAGTAAAACCTTGATCGGCGCCGCCAGCCCGGGGGCCAGCACGGATTCCGGTATTTGCCTCGCCGCGTCAAATGCCCATCCGGTAGGGGACACCGATGTGGTGACCAAGCCGTGCGATAATAAGGATGACGCGCAGAAGTGGACCTTTGGCCCATACGTATCTCCCTCCATCACGGTCAACAGTGTGAAGGGCACCACGTCAACGGGAATAGTCAAAGTCAACATCACCTACACGTGTGGTAGCGCTACGAAAATCGTGGTTCCGCTCTGGAATAACTGGTCCGTTCCTGCAGGCACCACAACGGTGACACCAAATTGTGACGGCAAGCCGCAAACCACCACAGTTTCCATCCAAAGCCGGAGCGGAGAGACAGTGTTTGGGCAAGCGGAAATGTACGACTCCGACGGGAAGCTGTCCAAATTGGGATCTCGAGTCAGTGTGACCTGGCAGTGACCGGCTGGGCGGACCGGCCGTTGGACCTCCCCCTGCAGGGCCGGCCTGACCCCGTAACCCGTAAGTCAACCGGTCCGACGGACCGGACTGCATAGACCGAAAGCTCCGTTGGAGCGGCGACCCTAGACAGCCGCTCCAACGGAGCCTCGGCGACCGTGACGGCGTCCGCCAGATCTGGCAAGAGCACTTCCCCGCCGGCGCTGTGTCAGCGAGGCGGGAGTGATGCGCCGTCTCTGGTACAGGTGGGGTGGTTGCGGAGTTCTCCGGTTCGTCCGCGGAAGCCGCCCAGGTTGCGGTAGACCGGTGGGCGAGTTGCCTTCAGCTTTTCGAGGTGCAGCGAGTAGTGGGGGTGCGAGACTGGTTCCGGCCAGAACGCAGGGCCGGTGCTGGAATCGTTTGAGCCGGTCGCGAACCAGGATTTCGAGCCGGCCGAGGCCTACGCCGCGAAGTTGGCGAAGCTGCGTTGGACGCGGGCCCGCCGGAACCCGGGCTGCGTTGAGCCCGGGATGCGTAGGCGGGCAGGATGAACACGGTCTGCCAGCCCCAGGTACCGGACACGCTGCGGCGCTCGCCCTTGCGGCCTGTGTGCCGGCGCAGGCGGTGGCAGAGCCCGCTCCGCCAGCCCGGGCACATCGCGATCAGCCAGGCCACCGGGGCTCTCCCCGAGCGGCGCCCTGACGGCTTCACGACCGGTGTGGTGCCCCGCCTGGCCCAGGTTCGCCGGTGGGCTGTCTGCGGGTGAAACCAGTCTCGTCCTCGAAGCAGACCAAGCCGTCGCAGGCCATGGTCGAGATGCCAGAGGGGAGAGGCTGCGGTCGCCGGGCGAGCCGGGTTCAGCTGGGGGCTAACCGGCGACGGCTTGCGGCATGGCCGTCAAGGACGACAGGGACTGAGCTCGCACAACAGCTGGAGCATCCGCAGCGTTCCTTAACCAAGGAGTGCTTCGCGCGCGGGTGCGCGCGCCCTACCGGGCGTGCCAGCACACGGCGACCGAGGGTGGATGCGGACGTGCCCCCTGGAAGCGGAGCGTACGTGGCTGACTCACCGCGTGACTGCACCATGATCCTGGCTCAGACCGGGGCGGCCCTCCGGCCGCTGATCCGACTCCGAGTCAACACCCTGCCCCCCAAGATCCGGCACATCCCCGAACTGCACTTCGGCTGGTGGGCCGACCAGGGCAGCACCGTAGACACCGTGCGCCCGGCCCCAGCCCTACTGGCCTGCCAGGCCGTCGGCGGTGAACCCCGGGCCTCATACCCGGCCGCCGTAGCGGTCGAGCTCGTGCACAACGCCAGCCTGCTGCACGACGACATCATCGGCCAGGACCCGTTGCCGCGCGGCCGGCCCACCCTTTGGGCGCCAAGGGTTCCCGCAGCGATCCTGGCCGGCAATGCCCTGTTCTTCGCCGCTGTCCAGACCCTCACCGACGCACCGAGACTCGAGCAGACCCTCCCCATCCTGCTGGCCAGCGTCCAGGCCCTGATCGAGGGCGAGTACCTCGACACCCTCATCGAGTCGGACACCGATGTCAGCGCGGACCGAGTGCTGGGCGTTGCGGCTGGCAAGACCGGCGAGCTGCTCGCCTGCGCCTGAGAGCTCGGCGCCCTCGCGGGCGGTGCTGGCCCCTCCACCGTGCGAGGCGCCACGAGGACTCGTCCGCCGTCGTAGCGGGTCGCTGGCCGCCGGTTTCTTGAGCCGAGCGGGCGTCAGGGACCAGGACGGGTAGGTTTCGGTGCACCGGCTGGCGTGCCCGTCTTCGCCTGCAGGTTTCTGAACCCGCGACCGACCCGGGCAGGGGTGAGTCTGTTTGGTTCCGCCGGTCTCTCCCAAGGCCCTCGCAGATCCCGTGCGAGAGGGCGAGCCAGGCCGAGCTGAGCATGTGCGGCCAGGACGAGCCAGGTCCAGCGGTCAAGGTGCCGCCGAGTGCCGCAGCTTCGGCCGGGTCCATCCGAGCGTCTGCTTGAGGAGCCGGAAGGTGTGCTCCACGTCGAAGCGTCGGAGGAAAGCCTGCCAGTACCTGTCGACGTCCTTGGGTTGGGCGCCAGCGCCTGACCACCACAGCCAGACGGGCTTGTTCACCCCGCCGCTGGGCAGTTTCTCGACCGATAGGCGGGTCACGGTGCCCTCGATGACCGGCAGCGGGCCCTCGTGGTCAAGCCCCACGGCCCGGCGGGTCAGCCGCGGATGCGGTCGTTCCCAGGCCTGCGCGGTCGCCGTCCCGTAGCGGTCGGTTTTGGTGACGGTCGCCGCGGTGGCCTCGCCCCAGGTCTCGGGTCGGCCCAAGACGAACTCGCTGCCGTGCTTGGGTGGGCGCCCACCCTGCGGCGGGCAGATCCACGGCACCGGAACAGGCTTGCGCATCACCCGGTCCGAACGGAGTCGCCCCAACACCTCGACGGGCAGGTCGGCGACGAGATGGGCGATGCGGGGCGCGTCGTATCCGGCGTCGAGTACGACCAGGAGATCCGGGTCACTCTCCCGCCACTGGTCGGCGGTGACTGCGGCCACGTCGGCGCCGGGCTCCAGCCGTATCGCGTCCAGCAGGGCCGTCCATGAGGCCCGGCCCGGCTCGAGAGCGGCGACGATCGAGTAGGGCCAGCCAGGGACCATCTGGTGTTTGCCCAGGCCGCGGCCGAAGGTGTGACAAAAGGACCGGTCTGAGCTGGTGTCCGCGTCCGGCCGCCAGCACCAAGCGGCCGTCGCTAGCCCGGGGCAGCGGCGCGCCCGCCAGAGCGCGACGAAGACGGGCGAAGCCGATCCGGCCCTGATTGATCCCGGAGTACAAGGCGCCGTGCCCGCGCCGGTGTTCCGGCGCGAGCGCCAGATCCACGAGGGTGCGGACCGGTCCATCGGTGCACAGCAGCGCGTCACACAAGTCGAACAGGGCATCCGCCCGCGACCTCAGGCACGCGTACAGCCCCGAGCGGAACTCCGACAGCTTGGTGAACGCGCCTGTTTGGACGTTCTGCGCGACCAGTCCCACGACCCCGTCCTCCGCACCTGCATCAAGGCTGAGAACAGGATCGGAGCACGGCCTCTCACACGTCCTGTGAACTGGGGAAACACCGAACAAGTTCGAGCCCAGTTCGACGTCTGTGGATAAACGACAAGATTAGGACTTGTTCCCAAACCTCATCGCCGCAGCTACAGGACTGATATGGGACGGCACATCGCATCGACGCGTTCGGGGAGCGGTCACAGACGAATGACCTACGCCGCTGCGCACGCCCAGCGCAGGGTCATCGGGACGACCACGACGCAGCCGACAACGAGCCCCAAGCCGACTCCGCCGAGAAAGCCGAATGCGGAAGACGCAGAAGGAAAGCGGCTTGCGTTCGGGCCTGGCGGGTTACTCCAGGGCCGGCGGAGATCGGCGGCCAGCGGGCGGGCGAGGCGAAGCTGAGTGTGAGCGACGGCCAGCAGCCAGGTCCAGCGGTCCGCGGCCTCCGGAGTACGGACCTTCGGGGTGGTCCAGCCGAGCGTCTGTTTCCCGAAGCGGAATGTGTGCTCCAGATCGAACCTCCTGAGGAACACCTGCCAGCACAGGTTCCCATCCGCTGAGGTGGCGCCGGTCCTGGAGGACCACAACCACACGCACTGAGCCTCTCGTTCTTTCGAGAGGTGCTCGACTTTCAGGCGGACCAGCGCGCCTTCGGCGATGGGGACTTCGCCGTCGCGCTCCAGCCAAGCCGAGCGGTGGGTGAGCCTCGGGTGGGCCCGGTCCCAGGCCTGCGCTTCGGCCTTTCCGTAGTTCACCGTGTCGGTGGCGGTGGTGATCGCCGGTTCGGGCCAGGTCTCGGGCTTGGCGAAGCGGAACTCCGGCCCGTGCTTGGGCGGTCGGCCGTTGACCCCGTGCATCCTCGGCGGTTTCGGTAGACGCATCACCCGATCGCCGCGGATCCGCCCGACCAGCTCGACGGGCAGATCCCGCAGTACCCAGGCCAAACGGGTGACGTCATAGCCGGCGTCCACGACGATCGTGATCGCCGGGTCTCCCGGCGCCCACTGGGCCGGCCGCGACGAGCAGCCTCCGGAAGTAGATGCGGGGCGAGCGTGGCGAGGATCTGACCGGCGGCCGAGCCGGTAAATCCACCACGCAGGACCCGTCCGGGCCTGTAGTCACCCTGGCTGGGTCCTGCAATGTCAGCCTTTGCTTGGCCGCGTCCCGGCCGAAGACCTCTGGGCCGCCCCGCCCTGCGTGAGACCAGGACCGGTGAGGTCGGCCGTGTCCGCGTCTGGGACGCCACCCACGGTGAGGAAAACACACGGTGAGGACGCGGACCCACGGCCAGCACGGGCAACGGGCCTATCCTGACCCCACCGCCCGGCAACCCCACCGCCCGGCCACGCGCGGCCCGTACCGGGCGCGCGGAGGGCCGGTTGCGGTCGGCAAGCGCGCGGGCGCAGGATCGAAGGGGCATCCTGTGGCCCTGGCGGTGCGCAACAGCCGTCAGGCGCGGGGTCCACCCCTCCGCCCAGGCCCTCGAACGCGACATCCGGAGCTGGCTCGCGGACTGGCCGCAGCGGCGATGTGCGAGCGGACTACTCCGGCAAGCACCGCCGCCACGGGGTAAACCTGCAGGTCATCACCGCGCCGGACGGAACCCTAGCCTGGATCCCTCCCTGCCAGGCGGGGCCCATAACCTGACCGCAGCCCGCCGGCATCGGATCCTCGCCAGCTGCGTCCGCCTCACGATCCCCGTCGTCGCGGACCGCGCCTATCAGGGCGACGGCGACGGCGTTGCTGTTCCCCACCAGCGAAAGCCACGCAAGAACCTCACGCTCAAACAAAAACGCGTCAACCGGGCCCACTCCCGTCTCCGATGGCCTGCCGAGAGAACCCTCTCGTCGATCAAGACCTGCCGCATCCTCCGCAAAGCCCGCTCCCATCCCAACAACCTCACGTCAATCACCAAGGCCAGCCTCACCCTGGAGACTCGCCACTGAACAAGCTAAGTGACAATCGGGTCATGGGCTGGGTCGGAAGCGCTTCTGTTGGCGGCTGCAGAGGTGGGTAGCGGAGGCCTCCCGCCTGGCTGTGCGGCTGGAGGCCCGCGGATAGTTGTTCCACTTCCTCTGACGCGCGGCACTGCAGGGCGCGCGGGAGAAGGGACTGACCAGGAGTGTTCCATTGGTTCCCCTTGTTCCCGACCAACAGAGCCAGGCCCCTGTCGACAGGCAAGGCAGTCCCAGTTGACTATGATCAGCGCGGCATGGTTGTCGCCTACGAGACTATCCGCCGGTGGCGCCGGAAGTTCGGGCAGGCGTATGCCAACTCGTTGACGCCCGCTTCACCAGCAACTGAATCTGACCCGACCAGCCAGCCCGTTGCACGAAATCTCTACTACAAGCCCTCTCGGCGGACGAGCCGGACAATTGGTCTGCCTGCCGTGTCGCCGGCCAGGACCAGCCACAGGCCATCAGACCTGGACGGCGTGATTTGCGCCATGGCAGTACCACCAACAACACGGCGGCCAGCGCCCCCGTGGGCTGGCTTGACCAGGGGGTGCTGGCAGACGGGCAGATCCCAGGACCGTCGAGCAGAGTATCGAGCTGGGCTCTTAGACCGTGTCCTATGTGGTGAGGCGGACGAGGCGTTTGTAGCAGCAGAGGGCGGCTGCTAGGCCGAGGAAGGCCAGGTAGTTGCGGGGATGGCGT
>NZ_JBIAJH010000085.1:0-11103 GCF_042871845.1 Streptomyces sp. NPDC005533
GGCCCCTGGCCCCCCCCCCCCCCCCCGGCCCCCCCCCCCGGGGGCCGCCCCCCCCCCCCCCCCCCCCCCCCCCCCCCCCCGGTCGCCCCACACGCCCCCCCCCCCCCCCCCCCCCGGGGGGCCCCCCCCCCCCCCCGGGGGGGGGGGCCGGCCCCACCGCCGTACGCGTGCCCGGTCAGCGTGTCGAGTCGACCGGGGCGGTCCACAGCATCAGGTTGCTCATCAACTCCGCCTGCTCCACGGCGTCGTCGAGGGCGTGGTGCGTGTGGCGGCGCCGCGACAGCAGTTCACGGGGCATCCGGCCCTTGACCGCGGCGCGCAGCGGCACCCGCGCCTTCGTCGCGTAGAGGGTCTTCATGTCCAGGCAGCCGGAGTGGCCGAAGGGGCTGTCCCCGCCGAACCGCATCAGGTACCAGTAGCAGGAAGGTCCAGTCGAAGGGGGCCGGGTAGCCGCACATCACCGGCTGCGCGCCGGCCTCGGCCGACACCTCCCGCACCCAGGTCCGGAACGCGTCCATGGCCGCCGCCGGGTCGGCGCCCTCCCGGACCAGCCGGTCGCGGTCGAGCCCGCTGACGGCGAGCGCCTCGGGCACGTACGCGTCGCTGATCGGCCGCAGCTCGCGGTAGAAGGTCCGCTCCTGCGGATCGGCGGCCGTATACGACGCGCCGTCCTGCCGGCCGGCGACCGCGGCCCCGAAACTGATCATCGAGTAGGGGCCGGGGATGGGTCCGTCGGCCTCGATGTCGACGGAGATGTAGAGGCTGGGACGTGCGGTGCGGGCTGCCATGGGCGAGAGCATGCCAGCCCGCGCCGCGCCGATCACCCGGATTTGCCAGGGGGCGACGCACGGTGAACCGCGCCGGACGGTCCGTGCACCCACCCGTCGGTCGACGGCCGACGCCGTCGGGGGGAGGATGGAGAGCGGGGAGCGTCGGATCGAAGGAACGGTCATGTTCGCAGACACCAAGGCATTCAGCGGATTCTCCGTCGACGACCTCGGCAGGGCCAAGGAGTTCTACGAAGGCACCCTCGGGCTGCGCGTCTCGGAGAACAAGGACATGGGTCTGCTGTCGTTGCTCCTGGCGGGCGACAACACGGTCATGGTCTACCAGAAGGACGATCACGAGCCCGCGAGCTTCACGATCCTCAACTTCCCCGTCGACGACGTCGACCGGGCCGTCGACGAACTGACCGGGCGGGGCGTCCGGTTCGAGCGCTACGAGGGCTTCGACACGGACGCCAAGGGCATCGTCCGGGAGGCGGAAGGCGGGCCCACCATCGCCTGGTTCAAGGACCCGGCGGGCAACGTCCTCTCCGTGCTGGACGCGACGTTCTAGTGCACCTTCCCGCCCCGATCGGCCTTACGGGGCCGGCGTCAGGAACATCCCGCTCTGGTCCCCGCCCGCGGTGTTCTTGCAGCTGAAGCCGGAGCTCGCGGGCTGGGCCACGACCAGGGCGAGGCAGCGGCCGGCCGCCAGCTGGCCGAAGTGGTTCGGGTGCATGGACTCCTGGATCAGGCCCTGCGTCTCGTTGTTGTCGATCCAGCGCGCCCACTCGCTCGTCTTCGCCGAGGCCGGCACCGTGGAGCTCACCTGCTTGCTCGCCTTGGCGCACACCTCACGGCCCTGCATCATGTCCCGCAGGTCCAGGAACTGCACCCCCTTGGCCGCGGCGACCCCCTTGATCCGGTCGGCCATCTGCGGCACGAGCGAGTCCCGCGCCCAGTCCGAGTCCCGGTTCCAGAAGGGGCAGCCGCCCGTGTTGAGACGGCTCCAGTCGCTCTGGGTGTACCGGTTCTCCGCGCCCCGCGGGATCGGCGACGGGTAGGACTGCAGCACGATCCGGTACGAGGAGTCGGCGTACCCGGCCCCGCGCATCACCGCCCGCACCTCGTCCACGGCCTTGCCGACCTTCCCCATGACCGCGTCGATCTTCTGGTCGACCCCGTACTGCTGGTCGTCGTAGCAGTACGAGTTCCAGAGGACGAAGTCGAGCGCGCAGTCCTTGATGATGTCGGCGAAGCCCAGATCGTTGCCGCCGATGGACAGCGCGATGACCTTGACGTCGTGGCTCGCGGCCACCGCGGCGAGCTGGTCCGCCTGCGGCGCCTCGCCCTTGAAGGCGACGCCGCCGTTGGAGGCGCGGAACACGTTGTCCGAAACCGCCCCGGAACAGGCGAGGTTCACGGCGACGTCGGCGATCGCCCCGGCGCTGCGCACCTCGGCGGAGTCGGAGCGGTGGCACCCGCCGGCGGTGGTGCCGTACACCTTGGCGGGATCGTAGGTGCTGCCGCCGACCCAGGCCCGGTCGGTCCCGTTCCGGTTCCCGGTGTTGGTGAGGGCGTTGCCCTTCCAGCGGCCGGCCTCGCCGGAGATGTAGCTGTCGCCCATGGACACCACGGCGGTGGGTCCGGTCCCGGGGCTGGCCGCGGAGGTCCCGGCGCCGCCGGCCATCAGCGCGCCGACGGCGAGCGGCAGGACCAATCCGGCCCCGGTCAGTCGTCGCACCCGACTGCGGTACCGGTCCTTGCTGGCGTTGCGGAATCCGATCACGGCGGAACTCCTGCGTTTTCGGCCATGCCGAAGTCGGCGACGACTGCGTCGCATGGCTGGGAAAGTGGGGGTACCGCCGGCCGGTGGCATCGGAAAGGTGACACGGGCCCACTTGTTACCGCTAGGTACAGTCACGTTACGAACGAGTAACGTCCGATCGGTCGTTCGGGAGTGCGCTCCTCCTGTTGTGGAACGCAAACGGCTCCGCCCCCGCGCCGTGAAGGCGACGGGGGCGGAGCCGGGGGGTTCGGCCGCTGTGCGTTTCAGCCGAATCCGGGGATCAGCCGAGCAGCTGGTCGTACGCGGGGAGCGTGAGGAAGTCCGCGTAGTCCGCGTCCAGGGAGACCTGGAGCAGGAGGTCGTGGGCCTGCTGCCACTTGCCGGCCGTGAAGGCCTCCTCGCCCACCTCGGCGCGGATGGCGGCCAGTTCCTCGGCCGCGATCGTGCGGGTCAGCTCGGCGGTGGCGGTCTCGCCGTTCTCGAACACCACGCCGGCGTTGATCCACTGCCAGATCTGGGAGCGGGAGATCTCGGCGGTGGCCGCGTCCTCCATCAGGCCGAAGATGCCGACGGCGCCGAGGCCCCGCAGCCAGGCCTCGATGTAGCGGATGCCGACCTGGACCGCGTTGCGCAGGCCCTCGTACGTCGGCTTCGCGTCCAGCGAGTCGATCGCGATGAGCTCGCCGGGGGCGACGTGCACGTCCTCGCGCAGCCGGTCCTTCTGGTTCGGCTTCTCGCCGAGGACCGCGTCGAAGGAGGCCATCGCGATCGGCACCAGGTCGGGGTGGGCGACCCAGGAGCCGTCGAAGCCGTCGCCGGCCTCGCGGTCCTTGTCGGCCTTGACCTTCTCGAAGGCGACCTTGTTGACCTCGGCGTCCTTGCGGGACGGGATGAAGGCCGCCATGCCGCCGATGGCGTGCGCGCCGCGCTTGTGGCAGGTGCGGACCAGCAGTTCGGTGTACGCCCGCATGAACGGGGCGGTCATCGTCACCGCGTTGCGGTCCGGCAGGACGAACTTCTCGCCGCCGTCACGGAAGTTCTTCACGATGGAGAAGAGGTAGTCCCAGCGGCCCGCGTTCAGGCCCGCCGCGTGGTCGCGCAGCTCGTAGAGGATCTCCTCCATCTCGTACGCGGCGGTGATCGTCTCGATGAGGACGGTGGCGCGGACGGTGCCCTGCGGGATGCCCACGTAGTCCTGGGCGAAGACGAAGATCTCGTTCCAGAGACGTGCCTCCAGGTGCGACTCCGTCTTCGGCAGGTAGAAGTACGGGCCCTTGCCGAGGTCGATCAGGCGCTTCGCGTTGTGGAAGAAGTACAGGCCGAAGTCCACGAGCGAACCGGAGGCCGGGCCGCCCTCGAACCGCAGGTGGCGCTCCTCCAGGTGCCAGCCGCGCGGCCGCATCACGACGGTGGCGAGCTGGTCGGCGGGCTTCAGGGCGTACGCCTTGCCCGTGCGCGGGTCGGTGAAGTCGATGCGGCGCTCGTAGGCGTCGATGAGGTTGAGCTGGCCGAGGACGACGTTCTCCCAGGTGGGAGCGGAGGCGTCCTCGAAGTCGGCGAGCCAGACCCGGGCGCCCGAGTTCAGGGCGTTGATGGTCATCTTGCGGTCCGTCGGACCGGTGATCTCCACACGACGGTCGTTCAGCGCGGCCGGGGCCGGCGCCACCTTCCAGTCGCCCTCGCGGACCTGTGCGGTCTCCGGGAGGAAGTCGAGGGTGGAGGTCCGGGCGATCTCGGCACGGCGCTCGGCGCGGCGGGCGAGGAGCTCGGCGCGGCGGGGGGCGAACCGCCGGTGGAGCTCGGCCACGAAGGCGAGAGCCGCTTCGGTGAGGACTTCGTCCTGCCGGGGCAGGGGCTCGGCGTCGACGATGGCCAGCGGGGACGGCGCTGGTGCGGACATATCTGTCACTCCTTCAGCGGCGGTGCCTGGCGGCCGCGGGGGAATGCTCGCGCGAGACGGCACGCAGTGCCGTCGGGTGTGGAGAGTTCCGGAATACGGTCGCGGGCGCCGTCTGGGGGTTCAGGGCGCTTCTGACCAGTGGATAGTAATTTCCTCATGGTGGAAGTTCAATGGTTTGTTGATATCGAGATTCTCTGAGTCGACAGATCCACCGTCCCGGTGGCCCTCAGTGCCATCGCCGTCACACCGTGCTCAGAGGAGACGTGCCAGGTCGGGCGGCGTGTCGATGTCGAAGGCCTCCGCGATGTCGGAGCACTCCACCAGCATGAGCTCTTCGGCGTGTCGCGCGAGGTGCACCCGCGCGCCCTTGTCGCCCGTCGCCGTCGCCGCGATGTCGGCCCAGCGGTCGGCCCCGAACAGCACCGGGTGGCCGCGCTCCCCGTCGTAGGCGGCCGCCACCAGGCTCGCGGGGGAGCGGTAGGCCTCGCGGACCCGGGCCACGGCCGCCGGGCCGATGCCCGGCTGGTCCACCAGCGAGACCAGGGCCGCGCGGGCGCCCGTACCGGCCAGCGAGGTGAGTCCGACCCGCAGGGAGGAACCCATCCCCTCCGCCCAGTCCGGGTTGTCCACGACCACGCAGCCGGCCAGGTCGGCCCGCTCGCGGACCTCGGCGGCCGAGGCGCCGAGCACCACGTGCACCGGGCCGCAGCCCGCCTCGCGCAGGACCCGTACGGCGTTCTCGACGAGCGGGCGGCCGCGGTAGGGGAGCAGGGCCTTGGGGCGCCCGCCGAGCCGGCGGCCGCCGCCGGCCGCCAGGAGCAGGCCCGCGATCACGGGCGCATCGGCGGGGGAGCCGAGATCGGAGGGGGAGTCGGAACCGGAGGGGGAGTTGGCTGACATGCCACCGATTCTCGCTCCTGTCCGGAATCCCGTGAGCGCCGCGTGAGCGTGCGGCGCACGGAGTCCAGCACGGCCCCGACGCGCAGCGGCCGGGACACCCTGTTCTCGGCGGCGGCCAGCAGGGCACGTTCGTCACGGTCGGTCAGCATCTCGCCGTCTCCTTGCCAATCGGGGGCCAATACGGCGAGTCTGGTCCTCGATTGGCCTGGCCGTCAGAGCCAATCAGGGGAGGTTGGCATGGCAAACGGGCGAGTGGTCCAGACAGCGGACAGAACCATCGGCAGCCGGCAGCTCGCCGCCCTGCTGCCCGCGGAGGTCCTCGCGCGCCCCGGCTACCGGGCGCTCGCCGACGCCGTCCGCACACTGATCCTCGACGGCCGGATCGCCCTGCACGTCCGGCTGCCCGCCGAACGCGAACTCGCCGAGGCCGTCGGCGCCAGCCGCGCCACCGTCACCGGTGCCTACGACCTGCTGCGCGAGAGCGGCTACGTCCGCAGCCGACGCGGCTCCGGCACCTGGACCGAACTCCCCGACGGCCACCGCCCGGTCGGCGCGCACGCCATCATCGGCGGGATCGGCGGCCGCGCCGACGGCGAACCGGGCATCGACCTCGCCATCGCCGCCATGGGCGCCCCCGAGGGCAGCCTCGCCGAGGCCTTCGCCTGGGCGGCGCCGCGCCTGCCCCGGCTCGCCCGCAGCCCCGGCTACCACCCCTTCGGCCTGCCCGACCTGCGGACCGCCGTCGCCGAGCGGTTCAGCCGGCGGGGGCTGCCCACGCGCCCCGAGCAGATCCTGCTCACCTCCGGCGCCCAGCAGGCCTTCAGCCTGGTCGTCAGCCTGCTCTGCCGGGCCGGGGACCGCGTCGTCACCGAGAACCCCACCTACGCCAACGCCCTCGACGCCCTGCGCCACGCGCGGCTGCGCACCGGTTCCATCGCCGTCTCCGACGCGGGCTGGGACATGGAGATCGCCGAGTCCACCCTGCGCCAGACCGTGCCGAGAATGGCGTACGTGATCCCCGACTTCCACAACCCGACGGGCGCGCTGATGCCGCCGGAGCAGCGGCTGCGGCTGCTCGCGGCGACCCGCGCCACCGGGACCTGGCTGGTCGTCGACGAGACCATCGCCGACATCGCGCTGGACGTGCCCGCGCCTCCGCCGCTGGCCTCCCTCGCCCCCCGCGGCGGCGCGGACCACGTCATCACCATCGGCTCGCTCAGCAAGACGCACTGGGGCGGCCTGCGGGTGGGCTGGGTCCGGGCCAGCGCGAAGATGATCGCCGAACTGACCGCGGTACGGGTCTCGGCCGACATGACCGGCTCGGTCCTCGACCAGCTGGTCGCGCTCCCGCTGATGGCCGACATGGACCGGGCCCTGCCCGCACGCCTGGCCCGGCTGCGGATCCAGCGCGAGGCCCTGGTGCGGGCCCTCCAGCGGCACACCCCCGAATGGTCCTGGAAGGTCCCGCCGGGCGGCCTCTCGCTCTGGGTCGACCTGGGCGAGGCCGTCAGCTCCGCCCTGGCCGAGCGCGCCGCGGCCGCCAGCGTGCACATCGGCCGCGGTGCCCGCTTCGGGGTGGACCCGGGCACCTTCGAACACCGGCTCCGGATCCCCTACACGCTCTCCGCGGACCGCCTGGACGAGGGCGTACGCCGCCTCGCGAGCGTCTTGCACGACGGGATACCCCTGCCGTCGGCGGTGGACCGCCCGCACTGGGTGGCGTAGCGCCGCTCAGCCCCGCGCGCCGCCCCGCTGGCGGGCCCCGCACCGGGACCGGGTCACGGTGTGCGGATCAGCCGGCGGGTGGCGGCGGCGGCGACCGCCGCGGTGCGCGAGTCGACGCCGAGCTTGGCGTAGACGTGCACGAGGTGGGACTTGACCGTGGCCTGGCTGAGGAAGAGCCTCTTCGAGATCTGCTGGTTGGACAGGCCGTCCGCGACCAGCTGCAGCACCTCCAGCTCCCGCTTCGTCAGCGCCTCCGCCGGGGTCCGCATCCGGTCCATCAGGCGCAGTGCGACCGCCGGGGCCAGTGCCGACTGGCCGGCCGCGGCCGTCCGCACCGCCGCCGCCAGCTCCTCCGGCGGGGCGTCCTTGAGCAGGTAGCCCGAGGCGCCCGCCTCCACCGCCGCCAGGATGTCCGCGTCCGTGTCGTACGTGGTCAGCACCAGCACCCGGGGGGAGCCCGGGCGTGCGGTGATCAGGGCCGTCGCCTCCGAGCCGTGCATGCCGGGGCCCGGCCCGAACTGGAGGTCCATCAGGACCACGTCCACCGGCTCGGCGCCCGCCAGCTCCACCGCCCGCTCGGCGGTCGCCGCCTCGGCCACCACCGCGAAGTCCGCCTCCGTGTCCAGGACCGCGCGCAGTCCCGCCCGGACCACCGGATGGTCGTCGGCGAGCAGCAGCCGGATCGTCATCGTCAGACCTCCAGGGGCAGCGGCAGGGTGACGGCCACGGCGGTGCCCTGGCCCGGGTCGGACTCCACGGTGAACAGCCCGCCCAGCGTCTCGGCGCGCGAGCGCATCGCGGGCAGCCCGAAGCCGCCGTCGCCGGAGGCCGAAGCGGCCGAGGAGGGGTCGAAGCCGTGCCCGTCGTCCACGATGTCCAGCGTGACCGAGGCGTCCATGAAGGTCAGGGTGATCTCGGCGCGCCCGGCCCGCGCGTGCCGCACCACATTGGCCAGCGCCGACTGCGCGATCCGCAGCAGCGCCACCTCGTACGGGGTGGGCAGCACCCGCGGGCTGCCGCTCAGCGAGAACCGCACCCGCGGCCCCGGCACCCCCGCGCACAGCCGCTCCAGCGCGGCGGCGAGCGACCCGTGCTCCAGATCCGGCGGGGTCAGGGCCCGTACGAAGCGGCGCGCCTCGGCGAGGTTGTCCTGGGCGGCCTCCCGGGCCCGGGCGATGTGCTCCAGCGCCGGAGCCTCCCGCGGCAGCGCCCGTTCGGCGGCCCGCAGCAGCAGCTGGATGGAGGACAGCCCCTGCGCGAGGGTGTCGTGGATCTCCCGGGCGAGCCGCTCCCGCTCGGCCAGGATCCCCGCGCCCCGTTCGGCCGCGGCCAGCTCGGCCCGGGTGGTGATGAGCTCCTCGATCAGCTCGCGGCGGCGTTCGCTCTCGCGGTACAGCGCCTGGTAGCCGAGGACGGTCGCCACCGCCACGGCTCCGCCCAGCAGCGGCCCCAGGAAGGCCCCGGGGGTCACCGCGGTGCTGTGCGCGAGGAACCCGCCGATGGCCGCGCAGGCGGTCAGTGCGACGGCCGCGACGCCCCAGCGCAGCCGCAGCAGGTGCAGCTCCAGGAAGTACAGGGGGAAGGCGATCCACAGCCCGTCGGGAGAGACCGCCAGCAGCGCCGCCCAGGCCGCGCCGAGCCCGGCCAGCCACACCGCCCCGGCGCGCGGAGAACCGTGCACGGCGGGGGTGCGTACGCCGCCCGCGTAGACGGCGGCCAGCACCGCGCAGGCGGCGATCACCCAGCCGGCGCGGGGCGCGGCGTCGGTCACGGCCCGGCCGGCGGCGAGCGCGAGCAGCCCGAGGAGCAGCGCGTGCAGGCACATCCGCAGCACTTTCGACACCGGGGTGAGGGCGCGGGAGACGGGCAGGAAGGGGGCAGCGGCAGCAGTCATGGCCGGACCAGCGTAAGTCGGGCCCGGCCGGCCCCGGTCAACCGAAAGTTTGATGTACCGGTGCGCCCTTCGACACGAGGATCCCTCCTGTGGCGCGATGCCTTGTGTCCACGCGGAAGACCAAGGTGGGGAACATGTTCGTCGCATGGAGAGATCTACGGTTCGCCAAGGGGCGGTTCGCCCTCATGGGCTCGGTCGTCCTGCTGATCACGCTGCTGGTCGGCCTGCTGTCCGGGCTCACCTCCGGCCTGGCCCGGGAGAACATCTCGGCCATCACCGGCCTGCCCGCCACCCACCTGGCCTTCGCCGCGCCCCCGGGCGACCAGAAGGTGTCCTTCACCAACTCCCAGGTCCCCGAGTCCGCCTGGCTGGCCTGGCGGAAGCAGCCCGGGGTGACCTCCGCGGAGCCGCTCGGCATCCGCACCACCAACGCCGTCTCGGGTGAGCGCACCGCCGCCGTCTCGGTCTTCGGGGTGGACCCCGCCGGCCCGCTCGGGCCGCGGAAGGCGGGCCTCACCCAGGGCCGGGTGGTCCTCGCCGAGAAGGCCGCGAAGGAGCTCGGCGGCCTCACCGCGGGCGCCAGGCTCAGGATCGGCCCGCTCGAACTGACCGTGGCCGCCGTCTCGGGGACCGCCGCCTACAGCCACACCCCGGTCGTCTGGATGGACCTCGACGACTGGCAGCGCATCGGCAACCCCGGCACCTCCGTCGACACCCTCGCCACCGTCGTCGCCGTCTCCGGCGACGGCCTGGACCTCGCCGCCGCCGACGAGGCCGCCGCGACCAGGGCGCAGACCGTCGACGAGGCCTTGGGCGCCATAGGCTCGTACCAGGCCGAGAACGGCTCCCTCCAGCTGATGCGCGGCTTCCTCTTCGTCATCTCCGCCCTGGTGATAGGGGCCTTCTTCACGGTGTGGACCATCCAGCGCAGCGGCGACATCGCCGTCCTGAAGGCACTGGGTGCCTCCACCCCCTACCTGCTGAAGGACGCCCTCGGCCAGGCCGTGGTGATGCTCGCCATCGGCACCGGGCTGGGCACCGCGCTGGCCGCCGGCTTCGGCGGACTGATCAGCGGCGGGAACGTGCCCTTCGTGCTCGACGCCGCCACGGTCCTCGTCCCCGCCGCGATCATGATCGTGCTCGGCGCGCTCGGCGCGGCCCTGTCCATCCGGCGGATCACCGCCGTCGACCCGCTGACCGCCCTCGGGAGCGCCCGATGACCCTGCTCGTCCACGACGTCACGCTCACCTACCCCGACGGCGAGAGCCGGCTCACCGCCCTGGACGACGTCCTCCTGGAGGTGCCCGCCGGCACCCTGACGGCGGTGATCGGCCCCTCGGGCTCCGGCAAGTCCAGCCTGCTCGCGGTCGCCGCCACCCTGGTCACGCCGGACTCCGGCCGGGTCGTCGTCGCAGGCCGGGACACGGCGGGGCTCGGCGCGGCCGAGAAGTCGGCCCTGCGCCGCGAGAAGATCGGGATCGTCTTCCAGCAGCCGAACCTGCTGGCCTCGCTGACGGCCGCCGAACAGCTCCAGGTGATGGCGCACCTCTCCGGGCGGCCCGCCAAGGCCGTGCGCCGCCGCGCGCTGGAGCTGCTGGACGCGGTGGGGCTGGCGGACAAGGCCGACAAGCGGCCGCACCAGCTCTCCGGCGGCCAGCGCCAGCGGGTCAACATCGCCCGCGCCCTGATGAACGAGCCCGCGGTGCTGCTGGTCGACGAGCCGACCAGCGCCCTGGACCACGAGCGCGGCGCCGCCGTGCTCGACCTGCTGGTCACCCTGACCCGCGAGCGATCGACCGCCACGGTCGTGGTCACGCACGACCACGCCCATCTGGAGCGGATGGACCGTACGGCGACGATGGCCGACGGCCGTCTGACGTCCGCCCCGGAGCCGGGCGCCGGACCGGGCGCCCTGAGCGGCGTACGGGCCTCCTGAGCGGCGTACGGGGCCTGCGGGGCCTCGTACGCACCCGGACCCGGTACGCGAAGGCCCCGGCCGCCCCTGCGAGCGAGGGGCGGCCGGGGCCTTCGCGTACAGACGACCTAGTGTGCTGAGTCAGTAATTCGCCGGCAGTACGAGGCGAGGGACTCAAGGATCTGGTCGGCTGTCTTCGTCCAGACGAAAGGCTTG
>NZ_JBIAJH010000086.1:0-10749 GCF_042871845.1 Streptomyces sp. NPDC005533
ACGTGTCGTCCGGCGCCACGAAGAACTTCACGATGATGCTCACCCGGGCATCATGCCCGACTGCCTCCAACGATGATCGGCCGGACAAGTCCTAGCAGTTCCTGCCCCGCCCGTTTCGGACGTCCGGCTCTGCGCCGCCACCGGCAATCGCCTTGTGCACCGCATCCTGCTCGCCTGTGCTGCGCCTCAGCGAGCTCCCGCCAGGCAGGGATATCTCACCCGGGACTGGCAGAGAGGGAGAGGCTGGGGGCGTGCAGGGTTCGTTTCGCGGAGTCGGACCAGACCTGCGCCGCCGCACGGCGTTCCATGGAGCGACCTCGTTCGGACAGGAGCGAGACGAGGGTCTCGTTCGTCTTCCGCTGCTCGCCGATGAAAGTATCCAGCTCTTGATCTGTGGCACCCCGGCCGATCCGGATGGCCAAGACGTCACCCTTGATGACACGGAGATCGGCAATGACCTCGTTCAGCTTGTCATTGAGCTGATCCGGCCCCTCGCGGGCAAATGGGATCTTCCGGCATCGCGTGCCTTCCGCATGAAGCGGTGTCTGTTCCCGCTCCCGTCGTAGGGAGGCATGGTCATGAACCGGGAAGATCAACACCTCGGGCACATGGAAATCGCGAAAGAGCCAGTATCTACTTGCCGCCGTCAACGCCGTCATGTCCTGGCCGCCGGGTCCTCTCCATGTCCAGAAGGCCGGCAGCGGAAGGAGGTGATTTTGAGGACCATAAACCGGCTACACCTTTCGAGGCGGCCGCTCTCCTTGGTCCGGCCTGCGGACTGTGGATGGCAGCCGCGGCGGCTGCCTGCGGTCGGCATGGGGCCTCGAGCTCGCTTCAGCATCCACGAAGCGGCTGCGGTTTCCGCAGGCGATGAGACGGCCGAGGATCACATATTTGCCAAGTGATGTCTTCCGGGGCCCGACGCATTAACTGTTCCGGCGAACCAGTTTCCTTGGAATTTGCCAATATGTGATGAGATCGTCTCATATGGCCCGTGTATTCGAGCAGAAAATTCCTCGACAAGCGCCTTATTTTCCGACTCGCTTCCCACTGGTCGCACTCCGCTTACCCGCGAGTGAGTGTATATTCCAGATAGTGTGCATTTCGGCATCGGATGGTCTGTCCGATGCCCTACAATTCTCTCCGACATAGGAGCCGGAATGATCCTAAATCGTCGCGCATTCCTTTCTTTAACAGCCTTGACCTCGGCGGGTCTCCTTGTTCCGTCGAGCATCAGCCGCACAGCCGCCATTCCAGTCGCATCGCGGGGCGTGACTGCCAGGATCAGTTCTGTGGATATAGGGCAGCGATGGATGTCGCAGCTGCCGGACGCGACCCTTTTAAAAAACATTACCATTCCTGGTGCGCATGACTCTGGGTCAACGCTTGGCGGTTTCGGTGATTATGCACGCTGCCAGAATCTCTCGATCGGTGTCCAGCTGAACCTGGGCGTCCGATACCTGGACATTCGGTGTTATCCTGACGGCGAAATTTTACCCATTTATCACGGTCTTTATTTCCAGGAGATCACATTCGGGGACGTACTGGCCCAGATCGGGGATTTCTTCGCCGAGAATCCGAAAGAAACAGTGATCATGAGGATGCAGCAGGAGAACGGCGGGGACAGCGCTACCTACAAAAAGATCCTCCGGGATACCTACATCGGCAAAGAATGCTGGAGGGGCCTCTTCTATCAGGCCACCTCGTTCCCGAATCTGGGAGCCGCTCGCGGAAAGATAGTACTGGTGACCGGTCTGCCATACATCGACAACACTGTATGGTGGTCGGATGCAGAACTGAAGAAACAAGACGAGTCGGAGGTCGGCCTGGACGCGAAGAAGAAGGCGATCAGCGATCACGTAAATGCCGCACTGAGCAACCCTACCGGCTTCTACATTAATCATATTTCGAGGCAGTGGGACCTTCTTCATGACCCTGAGTGGTATTCGCAACAACTCAACCCCTACCTGCTGGAATTGCTCCGCAAGCTGCGCGGGCAGTATCCGACAGCGTCGGCTCGCCCCCGCCTGGGCGTCATCGCTTTCGACTTTGTGAATAAAAGCCTCTGCCAAGATGTAATTGCCTGGAATTTTCTGGACGGCAGCGGCTCATATTAGACCTCAAAGAAGATAGGTTGGCGTTGCAGCTACCTGGCTCTGAGGAGGAATCCAACTGATCTCTCCTCGCCAGAGGCGGCCGCCAGCATTGCGAAGAAAGCCGGTCAACCAATGATTAACAGGAAGCAAACGAAGTATGGGCACCTTGCGGTAGCAGCGCTAAGTGCGGTCACGCTGGCTTTCGCCCAAAGCCCCGCTTCTGCGGCCAGCGCGGAGGAGGCAGGTGAGCGCCCCCAAGCCGTCGTCGAAACCAGTGTGGACTGGAAGATTAAGCTTGCGGAAGATCCGAAACTGTGCCTGAATCTTAATGGCGGCTGGGCAACGGATGGCACAGCCGTGCAAGTCGCTGATTGGTACTGCACCCACTCAAACGACAACACAGCACAGCAGTTCACCTACACTGCCGAGGGCAGGCTGAAGGTAAAGGACAAGTGTGTCTCGGCTATTAAGAGGAGCGGCGCTTGGGACACCAAGTTGGTGATCCTTGCGAGCTGCGGCGCTGCGTCAGTTCCACTTCGTTCTGGAGGTCTTGTCGCCATTTTCCCGGTGACGCAGAACTGGCTACGTGGTCCACTGGGAACCTTGCAATTAACAGGCACAAATTACTGTCTCTACGCACCCGAGGCCAAGACTGACACCAACACGGGACTTATCACGTGCGGCGACCTGAATGCAAAATTCAAGCAACGATGGATCTTCGCTTCCTACTACCAGGGTGATCTCGGCTGTCCGAGTCCGTCTACAAAAAATGTCCTCTAAAAAAGAAGCAATCCAGCCTGCGCAACAAAGGAAAACTGAGCGGCCGACAAAGATGGCCCCAGGCCACCTGGCCGGCGGGCCGAAATTGACGACTGTCCTGCCCACGACACTGCCAGTGTCCGGCGCGGGCGATGTAGCGGAACCTGTGGCGGCGCGGTGAGGTATCTTCTCCTCGACCTTGGCAAAGAAATTTCTGGCCGCCCGCCCTTCGTATTGCGCACCTCAGGGAAGAGAAGAGGGAGACGCCTATGTTCAGTAACTTCAGGGGTTGGGAAATATTCGTCATTTTCGGAGTCCTCGTCCTGCTGTTCGGCGCGAAGAAGCTCCCAGACATGGCCCGCTCGCTGGGCAAGTCGGCCCGCATCCTCAAGAGCGAGGCCAAGGCCATGAAGAAGGACGACGAGGCCGAGGACGCGGCAGGCTGATTCATAGTCGTGACGGTCATGCTGCGGTGCAGGTCAGACATCCCTATGTCATGGGAGGTCTAATGGGTCTTATGCGAGCCGTAGTTTCCCATCCGGCCCGTATGAGACCCATTAGGGATAGTCCGAGGAGGGCGAGTGGGCGGGTGAACGGCGTGTAGGAGATCGCTCGGAGTCCGGCGATGTTGTGGTGGCCGGCGTCGCGGAGGGTGTTGATCGCAAGGTTGCGGAGGGTGGCTATGCTCTCCGGTCCGTGTCCGGTGGGGCTCTTGCAGGTGTCCTCGGTGAAGGCCGCATGCCTGATGTGGTGGACGGCCTCGATACCTCACTGTGTCCTGGCGCTACGGCCGATGGGCTGGGGCGGGAGCCTGGGACGATGTCATGCTGGTGATGGCGTGGAAGGTCTGTCGGGCGCTTCAGGCTCGAGGGCCAGGCCTTTCCGTGCCCGTCGGCATCTGTCGATATCGGAATCGTCCCCAAGCCTGAGGGTATCGACGTGGCTCGCGACGGCGGTCGGGGCGTGCTGGCCTGGTGGGTTGGCTGGCGGTGATTACCGCATGGCGGTGCGGTCGCAGACCAGGCCGGCCAAGTACTCGCGGCGTCCGGCGTATCGCTGGAGTGGGCCCCACTGCTTGTGCTCGGTTGTGGCGTGTTCGCCGGGATCCGGCGGGAGGACTGGGCCCTGCGTGCGGGCCTCCCAGACGGCGATTTCATCAAAGCCCACCGTCCTTGCAGGACCTTTTTCGGCGGGGCGGTCCGCTGGTTGGGGAAGTCCTTCGCCAGTCCCGGTACCCGGCGTGACGGGTGATGCCGACAGGTTTCCGGCGGTGGGCGGCGCCGCCCGGGCGTCAACGGCCCTGTGCCGCGGGTCAGGATGGCTCCCGAACTGCTGTCGAAACACCGCTCTTCGACGTGAACCAAGCCAACGCGACGCGGCCGTCCTCACTAGCCTCTCGCTGAGGTGGTGGAGCATGACTGCGTCCTCGGTGTACGTGCCGACGTACGGGCCGTTCGATCCATCCGCCTGGAGTCGAAACGCAGCGCTGGAAGCGGTTCTGGCCGTCGGCGGTCCCGCAAGAGCCAGACCGACCAGGAACGCGCGGACCGCCCTGCCGCGACCCGTCAGGTGTGCCGAGTTGAACACGCCGGTCCCAAAGAGGTTCCCGCCCCTCGATGTGCCCTCACCGCCCCTACCCGCCCGCGGGACAGAGCGGCAGCCGGCCCCGGGCCAGGGGACAGCGCTTCATCCCACGTCGCGAAGCCATACGCGGCCCCGTGACTGCCTACGCCACCACTGGGCACCGAGCCGACGCGGCCACGTTGCGACTCCCTCGGCGAGTCCTGCGGATCCATATGGACACCCCGTCCGGTGGCTGCGAGGTGTCCGACCCCGCCCAGCTACCCGGACACCACGGCTGTGGCCGACTGGCCACGCTCACCGTCCAGCGGGGCGGCCGCACCATGCGTGCCTGCACTACTCACGCCGAGCCCCGGCGCTGTCTCGGTGGCGGCCGCCCCGGGTTCGTGTGGCCCCGGGTGACCGCCTGAGCCTCGTGTACTGGCGTGGAGCCCGGTAGGGGCTGCTCGACACGCTTGGTCCTGTCGGTTCGGCGGTTCCGACCCTTCAGATTTCGTGAATACGCGTCAAGTTGTCTTCACTGCCATGGCCTTCGACGTTCGGGGGAGTGGGCTGCGACTGCTGGAGGGCAGTGGCCGTGGCCAGGGGTTTCATCTGATCGTGCTGGTCTGGTGGGCGTTAGGTTCGGGGATACTTATCGGCCGAAGTTCCTGCGGCGTCCTGGGCGTGTGTCTAGTCGGCATGCAGGATCGCCTGACTTCCACGCCCCTGCAGACCGGCAGTTGCAGAAGGGGGCGTTCATGCGCAAGGACTGCGGGCACCTTGCTCCAGGCCTGTTCTTCTGTCTACTCCGGGTACTGCCGGACCGCTTCAACGGCCGTTCTGCCGTGCAAGACCGAATTGCATTTGTCATGCCCACGCTGTGCATGCTGCCGCCTTCCCTTGGGCGTGCGGCGAATGAGGAGTTGTTGATATGACCCGGTCCATGTCTGATTCCCCTTCCCCTTTTCCGTTCGGGAGGGGTTCCCGTCCTGGGCGAGGCCTGGGTGCCGCGCTCGCTGCCGTGGCTGTCGCCGGGGCCTGCCTGGCGTTGCCGGCTACTCAGGCGTCGGCCGCGACGCCGAAGGTCCTGATCCAAAGTGGTGCGTTCCGCGGCTTCAAGCTCTGCGCCAGTGCCGAAGACCCGTACTTGCACCTGAAGCCACTCCTGGCGGCCGATGCATATTGCGTGTGGAGGCAGTGGGGTGCCGACTCCCAGTTCACCCTCTACAACCCGGCCAAGGATCAGGTGATGGCCTACACCGGCGGCAATGAGGGGCTCGTGGTGATGGAGGATTCCGGTACCTCGCCCCTCGGCGTCAACGGCGAGCTGTGGTCCTGGGGCAGTGAGGAGGGTTGGGGCTCCCATGCTCTACAGTCTTTCTCCGACAGTGGCCAGAATGTCGACGCCAAGTCCCCCGGCGACCAGGACGTTCCGCGTACCGACCCGGTCCGTACACGGGGCTGGCGCCACGGGTACCAGCGCGAGCTGACCTGGAATCCTGTCGCCCTGTAACCCCACCCGCGGTGGTCCCGCGGCTTCGCGCGGTCATCAGTTCGTACTGCATACCGCTCGTGGGAGCCAAAACGGTCAGTGACGGAAGGCGCGCGCGGGCGCTGAGCGGCCGAATGGCCCCCCTGCGGGAGCCCGTGTTCGAGGTCTGTCTCGTCAGCTCAGCATCCCATCGGGGCCACTCGCACGGCTCATGCCCCGGTGCGGCGCCGCCGTCACAGTCGCAGGTGGAGGCGGGGCAGTCTGAAGACCGGTGCCGCTGACGTTGTCTCCAACGCCATGGGCACCCACATCAACCTCGCGATACCCGATCCTCAAGATGCCGCCGGACGAGTTCGACAAGATGCTGTACTTGCTCAATAGGCACAGGAAAGCCAGCCAACCCCTGCCAGTTGACCTGTCCCCGCTCAACGGTTTCTAGTCGGCTAACCACGGGCCCCGACTTCCAGCGCTGGAAGTCGGGGCCCGTGGCGGTTAGGAAGAAGCCCACAGCCCTGTGTCGCGCCGGGGTTTCGGTACGCCACCCAGGGGCTGGGACCCGGCAACAGCCGGGCACCCCCCGGACGTAGGACGTCCGTGTAAACCCTGGCCCGTACGCCCGGCTCGCCTGGAATCCGGCGGAGCGGGGTGACCTCGGAAGTGGCCCACCCCGCACCAAGAACTTCATCACCGTCGTGGCACTGTCGTCGTCCGGTCCGGGGATGCTCAGCACCACCAGACCTGTCACCGCGATGTTCTGCTCGTCGATCTGCTCCATGCCCTCCCGCACGAACCGCCGCTGGATACCGGTTTCGCCAGCAGCGGTTCAAGCGCCCGAACGAGCTCAGGCCATCCGCAGCGCGATTCGGGTCCATCCGTCGGCGACTGGAAGCTGATGACCAGCATCGTAGCCGCCCACGCGCAAGCCGACCCGGCAAAAGCGCCGGCGCTGGGCTGGTGTGAGGCGGTCCAGGTCGGTGGTGAAGCGGCGCAGGGCCTCGTAGGTCGGCACGCCGGTTCCCAGGAAGCGCAAAGCCCCCGGGGGCTGCCGGGGGCGGGGGTGTCTGCTCAAGTGGAAGGGAGTTGGTGACGTAGTGCGCGGCAGGATTGTCGCGCAGCACTTCACGTGTATCCCCGCACCCGGCATGCCCGCCGATGACACCTCGCCAGCAAGTACCAGGCGGCCCACCAAAGTGATCATCCCGAACCTGACCACCATCCTGCGGCGAACTGCGCAACGGAGTCGCCCTGCCCCATCAGTCAACTGACGGGAACTCGTGAACGATCGAGTCTTATGTCTCACTTCCACGCGCTGGGGGAATGCTGCGTTTGCGCCTCCCCCGAGGGGTGAAACGCTAGCAAGCTGTAGCTAGGTTTCAGCTCCAAAGAAAGGTGACGGGCTACCAGAGCCTCTCGCGGTTGTCGCTCAGTGAGCGTGTCGCTGCCGATCACGGCATCGGGCATCCCGCGATTCCAGTCGTTTCCCGCGGCTCCTCTCAACAACTGGCACCCTTTGTGGCAGTCGTTGCCGTGAACCAGAGCAGAAAGAAAGCATAATGTCTCCTCGTAAGCCCCTCCTCGGCCCTTCTCCTGTCAGGCTCGCGCACCGGACAGCAGCAGTGACACTGGCAGTAATCAGTTTGGGCGCATTGCCCCTGGCGCCAGCGGCATCTGCCTCAAACGCCCGCGTTCTTTCCGGTGTTACGTGTGCCGCCGGCGTTGTCACGGTTACCTTCAGCCCTGGCATCACCTTCACGCCCAGGGAAGTCAACTTCGAGCTGACGGGTAATCTGACTGGATGCATCTCCAGTAGTGCCCCCTACCTGCGAAATGGAAGCTTCACCGCAGAAGGACACGGCACCTTCAGCTGCACAGCCATCGACACTACCTTCGATCAGACGATCGAGTGGAAGAACTTGCAGGGAACGCCCGTCTCGCAAAGCAAGGCCTCCGGCACCACGACCATCGCGCTCAACCCTGCCGGTAACTCCGTCTATTTGTCCGAGGGCAGTGTCTACGACGGGGAATTCACCGGCCACGACTACAGCTCTGAGGGGGTCACTCTTACGACCCAAGGGCTCTGCGCCGACGAAGATGGTGTCACTGAGACCACAGGTACAACCACCGCCATCATCTCGTGACTGATTCCTCATGTGGTTCGCCAGGCCGCATGAGGAAGGGAGGAGCTCATAGCCCCGTCCGTGGCGTAGGAAGACCCGCAGGATACTGACCCGTCAGCGGGCGAGAGTGAACAGCCGGGGCGGATCAGCATATACGCCTCATCGGGCTTTCGATCAGAAACCAGCGAGCACCAGCACCGGTGCAGGATGTTGCACAGGCGTAGTCGAGTCGCAACATTCGCCAACGGCGACTCTGCTGCGCAATCCTGTGCGGTCTGGCGAGCCGCGCCGGGACCTCGCCTACCCGGTGGTGGCTGGGATGGAGGTCACGTTCGCCTGTGGTCGGCGCCCGCTGGGCCTCTCCCCTCGTTGTGGCAGCCCAGGCCGAGCAACGGCACTGGCGAGCTCGTGCGCTGCGGCGTCGGCAGGAGAGGACTCGGGGTGGTGCCTGGCCATGGCCGCCTCATGACGCCCCTGGCTGAGAGACTGTGAAGCAACAGGACACGCAGATCGGCCGCCAGGGGCCCCTCAGCCCGCAGTAGATGCCCGCGGGTGATCGTCTCCGCCTCCTCATGCCGGTCCAGCGCGCACAGGACACCGCTGGCCCTGGTCGGCGGACCGGCCACCTTCGCAACACCGCCCCCACGCCCAGCCTTTCGGCCAGGCTGAGGGTGGTGCGGCCAGCTGCACCGAGCTGTGCCCCGTTCTGGGAATTCCATAGTGCGCTGTCTCAAGTTGCAAGTTCCGGCCTGGCTGTTCCTGGAGGCCGATGCGCTGCGGGTGGCGTGCCGGCCACATGGTCCAACGGTGGTGTCGGTGCCGTGGGCCCGCCATGAGCGGCCACCTCCAAAGTCCCACAATCGGTCGGGTTCGTCACCGAACTGCCGTGTAACGTGGCCTGGGAATGTCCTGAAACGGGAGCGGCGTGAGATCGCGTAGGCCGTATGGGGGAAGTGTCGGCGACCCTTGCCGCAGATGGAAGTAGGTGCCGGGTCCATCCGATAGGCAGACGATCCGGATCCTCCAAGTCAACCGGCGTCTGATGCGCACCGTACGGGGCTGGTACCCACGGGTACGCGGCGGCAGCCGACCCTGCAAGTCACCACCGCGCAGCTCACGCCGAAGGGCGCGGCGTCGCCCAAGGCGGTTGCGTTCACGGCCGTCATCGAGCGGCTTAAGGCCTGCCGCACGTTGGGGAATTCGGAGAACCCCGCTGCCGCCCAAACCTTTCCGTCCGATGCGCAGCTCGCGGTCGGCCCCACCTACATCGTCGAGGTCGTCAACCGCTCGGGGCAGATCTGCGACAAGGCCGGCGCCGCTGTTGGCGGCCCCTTCGACCCCCGTGGGAACTGGACCGTCTACATCGCGGGCAGCAACACCAGCAACGTCCTGCAGGACCAGCCGAAGCTCGGCTGCAGCAGCGACAAGGTCACGCTGAGCTGGAACAACTACGACCTGAAAACGACCCCCCGGGACTTCCTGGGGGTGGTGACCGTGGTCGTCAACAAGGCGGATCTGCTGGCCGGAGGCAACATCAGCTTCACGACGTTTGCCCCGGACACGAACCAGTTCCAGGTCGTGCCGGCCACCTCGCTGGCGGCGGTCAACGACCTGCTCGCGATGGAGCACGACTCGCGCGACCCCACCAACGTGGTGGTGCACACGTTCACCGGCGTGCCGGGCGTCAGCACGGTCACCCACACGGAGAACACCATCGCCATCGGAACCGCTGACGGTCCGCCGGCCGCCGTGCAGCCGGCCGGGGGCGATGCCACCGTCGAGACGAATGACAACCGGATGTTGTCGGTCGCCTGGCAGACAACCCCTGTGGGGCAGTAAGTTCGCACTGGTCGGCACGGAGAGGGGTGCTCGGCCAGTCAGGACCCGGGGCGGCCCGGCCAGGGCCAGGGCTAACCTCTCCAGCGCCCGGCGCAGGGACGGCGTTCGGCGTGCGAACCGTTCGGTGAGCCCCTCTACCTACTCGACGAACGCGCGGCGGGTCTACTCCGCCAACTGGCGCAGGAACCGCCGTGCCGCCAGGTCGATCACGACCTTCTGCCCGGAGACCGCCAGGCCTGCAAGCCGTCGGCGGTATCCGCCATGGACGCGCGACAGGAGACCGTGCCGCAGCCCGGACAGGAGGCTTCCCGGGACCGTGTCCTCACCGAGAAGGCCAGCGTGTCATCTTCCGCCACGACGTTTCTCCACTGGCACCGCCCTCAGATGGGGAGAAGGCCGTCCAGAGCTCGCTGCAGTCACACGAGCACCTGTTCTGCCAGCGCTTTGTGATGCCATGTCACTGCTCCGCAAAAAAGGCGTCAGAACCGTACTACTGACCGCGGTCACGCGCGGGCCCGGGCACAAGGATCGATGTCTTCACCACATCACTCGCTGAGGTTGCAGAACACACCAAGCGCAGGCGTGGCAGACACGCACACATGCCGAAGCTCCGCTGCGCGCAAAGGGACCTGAGGCGGCATTTGCGGCAAAAAAGAGCTTCGGCAGTTCTGTCACCCCTATCCTGCCCTGGCTCTGCAAGGTCAGGGCTGACCTTGCAGAGCCAGGGAGAGCAGACTATGCGGGGCCGCAAAGGGCAATGGCGTACCCTGTTCCGCCACCAGAAGCAGTGAGCCTTTTCAGCGGTGAGTCTCCAGGGTGAGGATGGCTCGGGCGATTGACGTGAGGTTGTTGGGGCTGAGGCGGGCTTTGCGGAGGATGCGCC
>NZ_JBIAJH010000087.1:0-10537 GCF_042871845.1 Streptomyces sp. NPDC005533
CTGCCGCGTGCTGAGCGAGCACGGGGCGCCCATCGCGGTGTCCACCTACTACGACGCCACAGCCAGACAGCAGCGTTCCTCCGGCTCCGGCTCCGGCTCCCGGCTCCGAGGGAGCGTCCTTGCGGGACGAGATGCTGAAACGGGAGATCATCCGCGTGTTCGACAGGAACTTCCGGGTCTACGGAACGCGGAAGGTGTGGCTGCAGCTCAACCGGGAGGGCATACCGGTGGCCCGGTGCACCGTCGAGCGGCTGATGCGCGAGCTGGGCCTGAAGGGGGCGGTCCGCGGCAAGAGGTACCGCACCACTGTGCCCGATCCGACCGCCGCTCGCCCGGCCGATCTGGTGAAACGCCGGTTCGACCGTCCGGCGCCGAACCGGCTGTGGGTCACCGATTTCACGTACGTGGCCACCCTGGCCGGCACGGCCTACGTCGCGTTCGTCATCGACGTGGGTGCTGTCACGTTGTCGGGGGTGTGATCGTTTGAGGGCATGGCGATGTTGGCGGGGCCGTGTTCAGGCCGTGGCGGGTATGCCTGTGCTGCCGGTGATGTGGTTCCAGATGGTGAAGCGGATCATCATTTCGAGGTGGTGGCGGCCGGCGGTCATCAGGTGTCGGCGGGGTCGGAAGTGGGGTGAGATCCCGGTGAACGCGGACAGGAACTGCTGGGCCGAGCCGGTGCTGCGGAAGCCTTTCATCGCGCGTTCGCGCTGTCTGGTCGGCTGGTGTGAGTTCTCCGCCCGGTTGTTCAAGCCCTTGTGGGAGCGGTGCTCGACCGAGGGTATGACCTCGCGGTGCGCGGCACCGTAGGAGCGGAGCTTGTCGGTGACGATGACCCGGGGCACCTGCCCGGTGGTGGTGAGGAGCCGGCGGAAGAACCTCCTGGCCGCGGCCTTGTCACGCCGGCTCTGCACCAGGATGTCCAGCACGTTGCCGTCGGCATCCACGGCCCGCCCCAGGTACTTCCGCTCGCCGTTGATGCGCCGTCGTCGGCCGCAGGCCGGGGACAAGTGGCACCTCGACGAGGTCTTCGTGAAGATCAACGGCGAGCGGCACTACCTCTGGCGCGCCGTCGACCAGGACGGCAACGTCCTCGACATCCTCGTCCAGTCCAGGCGGGACACCAAAGCCGCAAGCGGTTCATGGCCGGGCTGATGAAGAAGCAGACGTGTGTCCCCCGGGTGCTGGTGACCGACAAGCTGAAGAGCTACGGCAGCGCGCACCGCGAACTCATGCACTCGGTCGAGCACCGTTCACACAAGGGTCTGAACAACAGGGCCGAGAACAGCCACCAGCCCACCAGGCAACGCGAACGTGCGATGAAAGGCTTCCGCTCACCCCAAGCCGCCCAGAGGTTCTTGTCCGCGTTCAGCGGCATCTCACCCCACTTCCGGCCCCCACGCCACCTGATGACTGCCGTCGGCCACCGCTTCGAGAAACTTGTCCGCTTCACCATCTGGGAGCGCGTCACCGCCGGCATCGGTCTGCCCACAGGAGCCTGAACCCAAGCCCCAGCAAGGGCCCGCCACACCCCGACACGCCATCAGACGATCACACCCCAACAACGTGACAGCACCTCGGCACGCCGCACCATCCCCGCCGTGCGCGACTTCCTCGCAGCCACCGCCTGAGGGGAGTATCACGGAACGATTTACAGTCCCGCCGCTGCCCAGTGCAGGCGATCACGGCGGATACAACGGATGTGCTGCAATGGGTGAGTGAAGTTTGAGCATGACAACATGGTCGGTGTCCGCCTGGCTGTGTCGCTGGTGAATCTTGAGGCGGGTGGTTCGTGGCGGGCCGAGGCGTTGGAGCAGGTGCTTGAGCGTCATGCGATTCGGCGTGCTCGTGTGACTGGTTCGGCTGGTGAGGAGATCAGGGTGTGGTCGCGGCGCTTGCGGCCCGTTTTCGAGGCTGTCTCGCAGGACGAACGGTGCGAGACCGTTAATGCCTTGCTCGCCGACGGTGCCGGAAGGGTCTATCTGACGACGCACGACGGGTTGCGGCCACATCTGCATTTCGCGCCGGACGGCAAGGACGTGCAGAGCCGTGTGCGGGCCGTGACCGCGGGCGGGCTGGCCATCTTCGCCATGGAGGCGGAGGGCCGGCGGCTGGGGGTGTGCGCGTTGGATTCGTGCCGGACGGCTTTCGCCGACACCAGCCGTAATGGTCGCCGCGCCTACTGCAGTGCTCGCTGCGCCAACACGGATGCCGTCCGCCGTCACCGTATGAAGCAGGGCTGACAACGGCTGCGGACCCTAGGGTCCCGGTGGTCAGGTGGGAACGAGGGCCGCGACGAGCGGAACGGCGGCGATGCCCACGAGGGTCTGTGTCGCGGTGATGCCGGCCATCATCGGTGCGTCCCCGCCGAGCTGTCGGGCCATGATGTACGACGACGACGCCGTGGGCAGGGACTGGAAGAGCACGGCGACGAGCAGTGCCGACGCCCCGAGGCCAAGCGGCTGGGCCAGCAGGAAGGTCACGGTCGGCATAAGGACGAACTTCATGGTCGAGGACGTGAGGATCGGGCCCGTCCATGCGCGTGCGTGGCCAAAGCGCAGCGCGGCGCCGATGCACAGCAGTCCCAACGGCATCGAAGCGGCTCCCAGCGACTGCAGTGCCGGCTCGATGCCCGGTGGCAGACCCAGGTGAAGGGCCTGGAGGAGGCCGCCTGCCACGCAGGCGAAGATGAGCGGGTTGGTCACCAGTTGCCGGGCGATGCCTGTCAGGCTCAAGCGGGCGTCGCCGAACCGGGCGAAGACCAGCACGCACAGCACGTTGACCGTGGGCACGATCGCAGCGTTGCAGACCGCGGCCATGGCCACGCCCTGTGTCCCGTACAGGCCAGAGGCGATGGTCACGCCGATGTAGTTGTTGAATCGGATGCTGCCCTGGAAGACCGAGGTGAAGCCGTCGCTGGGCAGCCGCATCAAGGGCTTCAGGGCGATGACCAGCGCGGCGACCACCACGGTGGAAGCGACCAGGACGGCTGTCAGGGTTCTCACCGGAAGGTCATGGGTGTCGGCCGTCGCGAGGCCGTGCAGGAACAGTGCCGGCAACAGCACCCGGTATCCGAGGCTCTCGGCTCCGGACCAGAAGCTCTCGCCCTGGATCATCCACCGCTTGACGACGAAGCCGAGCCCGATCAGCAGGACGACCGGTATCAGGGCTTTGAGTGTCAGTGCGATCACGTGGCGGCCTTGTCGAGGACGCCGACGACGGTGCGGCAGCCCGCTTCCAGCGTGGTGATGTCGGTGGCGAAGGAGAGCCGCAGATGGCCCGGCGCGCCGAAGGCACGGCCCGGCACGGTTGCGCATCCCGCCACCAGGAGCACCTCCGCCACCGCGAGATCGTCACCGGCCGTAAGGCGCGGGAACAGATAGAACGCGCCGTCGGGCGCCACCGTGTCCAGGTGCGGGCTCTGTCGCAGGATCGCCAATGCGGCATCCCGGCGACGGTGGTAGATCGCTCGCCGTTCCGCCAGGATTGCCCGGGGCCCCTCGAGCGCGGCGACGGCCGCCAGTTGGCTTACGGCCGCTGTCTGCGTGCAGTTCTGCGTCTGTACGGCGGTGATGGCGCGCACGAGGTCGGACGGGCCCAGTCCCCAGCCGATGCGCCAGCCGGTCATCGCATACGCCTTGGAGACGCCGTCGACGAGCAGGATCCGCTCCCGCAGATCCGGTGCGGCCTGCGCGAGGCTGACGTACTCCCGATCGTCGTAGCGGATGTGGGCGTAGATCTCGTCGGACAGGACCGTGACGGCGGGGTGCCGCCGCAGCACCTCGGCGAGGGCCGCCAGTTCATCATGGCTGTAGGTGGCGCCGGAGGGATTGCCGGGGGCGTTCAGCACGACCCAGCGCGTCCGTTCGGTGATGGCCGCCCGTAGGGCTTGCGGCGTGAGGCGGAAGCCAGACGCGGCTGGGCAGTCGGCGACCACCGGCAGCCCGCCGCACAGGCGGATCATGGCGGGGTAGCTTGCCCAGTACGGCGCCGGGACGATCACCTCGTCCCCCGGGCGCAGGGTGGCGAAGAACGCGTTGAAGATGACTTGCTTCGCGCCGCACCCCACCGCCACCTGGGCGTCCGCGTACTCCAGTCCGCGATCCCGCTCCACCACGTGCCGCACGGCCCGGCGCAGTTCGGGCAGGCCGTTGGCGGGGCTGTAGCCCAGCACACGGCCGGCCGCCTCTTGGGCCGCGGCAATGACATGGCCGGGCGGGGCGAAATCTGGTTCACCGAGCGTGAGGTCGACGATGTGCCGGCCCTGCGCGCGATGCTCGGCCGCGCGGCGGGCCATCTCCAGGATGGGCGATCCAGCAGGCGTCGCCAGGCGACCGGTCACCGCGCATCCCTCCCGCAGGACAACGACAGCTGCGCACGGCCGGGGGCCACCTTGTGCCGCAGGGAAAGACGCCCCTGTGCACCGAGTATCGAAGCAGACATGCAGACACACTGATGTAACTGTGCGGGGCACTACAACCATTACAAGGCAGGCTCGGGAGCTGTACGAAAGAGCTGGTCACAGCAGCCCATCGAAACAGCGGCCACGAAGCAGAAGCCCGCGGCGAAGCAACCGGCATCGGTGCAGCCACCGGCCGCACCCACCCACGCGCCGCCGCCCGTGCCGCCCCAGGCCCAGCACCCGACCGCGCCACCAGCGCCGGCACCGGTACCGGCACCGGTCGAACCCGCCGAGGTGCTCATCCCTCCGAAGCCTGCCGGGCCTCCGCCGCCCGTTCCTCCTCAGCGGCGCAAGGGACTGCTCCGCTGGCTGGGCAAACGCCGGTGACTTCGGCAAGGCGCTCTTTTACCCCTGTCTGGGAGAACCCGCTCCGGGTGGGGCCGCTTCGGATAGGGTCGGGGCAGCTCGTGCCGGCATGGGTGTACGGGTCAGGCCCGGTGCCCAGAGCGCTCTGGGGGCAGTACCACCGGGCTGTCCCGCCCCGTATCGGCTAGCGAGCTGCTCACGGTCGGCCTGGGACCGAGGCCAGCCGATGCTTCCCGGCCCGGACCCAGTGCTCTGGTCTTGAATGTGAGTGGTCGCCTGGCGAGGCTGCGGAACCGGAGGCCGTACGGGGGTACGGGCGCGATATCGTGGAGTCTCTATCTGCGGTTTTGTGATCTGGCAGGAGTGCCCGCGTGCCTGAGGACCCCATCGCTCACAGCGAGCTCGCTGCCCTGACCCGGCGCTTCGAGGAGACCTCGGCTCAGGACTCCCGCGAGTTCGGGATCATCAAGTCCGACCTCACCGCGGTGCGCCTGCAGGTAGGGAACCTGGACCAGAAGGTCGAGAACCTCAGCAGCCACGTGACCCAGCGCCTGGACGGGCTGGAGCGCAAGATCGACGGCTTCATCGACGAGCAGCGCACGGCCAACGCGACCATGGTCGAGCTGCTGTCCTCGCTCGTGGGCAAGAGCACCGACAAGTGACCTCACGGCCCTGCGGCTGAACAGCCGGCGGGCGAAATCACGGCCCGGACCACATGTGGTCCGGGCCCTGATGCGTTGCCCGGGGTGCGCGAAGCCGGTGCCGTTCGCAGGGTGTCCGCAGGGGGCTGCGGTTCAAGAAGCCTTCGGCTCGGGTGCGGAGGGCCTGAACGTCTTCCAGACCCATTCCCCTCCTTCGAGCTGCGCCACCAGGACCCGGTCCTCTTCGTCCGGGTCGTCGGTCGCGAGAAGTGCGTCCTGCTTCGCCTGACTGATGGCGAAGAGCAGAGTGAGGCTGAAGTCGTCCGGTAGCAGCGGCCCGTCGAGGCCGCCGTCCTTCGCGTCGACCAGCACCGAGATCTCGTTCGATCCGGACAGGGAGGCGCGGACCTGACGGTCGTCCGCGTCCAGGTAGTTGATGGCGTCAGCCCGTAACAGGACGCGGCTGATGCCTGTCTCGCTCTTCCGCATGATCCAGATGTTCGTCACGGCTCCTCCTCGGATGGGTCGGCCGGCCGCTGCCCGTATCGGGTGTCGGCCGCTGGCGTTCAGTGCGCCGGGTTGGGGCGGGCGCAGCGGGCGACGACGAGGGCGTGCCACTTCTCGCGCACGACCTCGGGGGCATCGGTCCAGATCGTCGTGGTGGGGCCGCTCAAGGGGAGTCCGCCCATGTAGCGGGCGATGTCGACGAAGTAGGCGAAGTCGCCGCTGGCCGTGAGCTGACGCAGCGGTAGCGGCGCCGCCACTCGCCATCGAGGGCGATGACGTCCCCGGCGAGCGGGATGTTCTTGGCGCACAGGCAGCACCTGATGCGGAACGCGACGGACACGGCGGGCTCCCAATCGCCTCGTGGGCCGGACCCGCTCAGCCTGGCAGCCGGCCCCGGTCCTGCAACGTCGCCATGCCGCCTGGGTGCTCACCGCCGCCGTGCGTGCAACACACACTGCAACAGACGGCTGCAACAGGGGACTGCAACGCACCGTGTTGCAATCTCCCCATTGCGCGATCCGATGCGCGATCCGATGCGCGATCCGATGCGCGAATCAAAGTGCGATCGGGTATGATATCCATTGGAGGTGACCTCTGTGTCCACTGAGAACGAGCTGTTCAGCGCCGTTGATGCGCTGCTGGAGCAAGTCGCGCAGGACGACCTGCCAACCCCTGCGGAGCGCAAGCGCCTGCGGGAGGCGGCGGGCCTGAGTCAGGCGCAGATCGCCACGGCGCTGGGTGCTCGACGCGAGGCCGTGGGGAACTGGGAGATCGGGAAGACGGAGCCGCGGCCGCCGAAGCGCGCCGCGTACGCCCGCCTCCTGGAGGGCCTCGCCGCCCGCTTCCCCGCCCCGGCCGCCTACGCGCCCGCCCCGGCGCCGGTGGTCCCGGAGGCGTTCACCGGTCCCGTGCCCCTTCCCGCCCCGGCCGTCGAAGCACCGGCGGCCTCGGCCCCGACTGCTGCCACACGCCCGGCGCCCGTTGCGAAGCCCGCCGCGTCGTCCCGGCGCCCGGGTGCGAAGAAGGCGACGCCGAAGAAGACCACGGCGGCCGCCGTCGACCCGCGCTTCGAGAACGGCCCGCTTGCAGTCATCGACGCCGACACCGACGGGCAGGTGTCGGCGTACTGCGTCGGCGACCTGGTCCTGGACGTGCCCGCCAAGACGATCCCGGCCCTGGTCGACTGGACGCTGGCCGAAGCCCGCCTCGGTCAGGCCCGGCTGCACCGCAACGGCCGCGACGCCGACCCGGTCCTCGTCCTCACCCCGGCCGCCCTGGAACGCTTCGGCCTGCCCGCCGCCCTGTCGGAGTAGGAGCGCAACGCGAGCCGACTCCCGGCCGGCCACAAAGTGGTCAAGCAGATCGAGCGGGCCGGGCTCCAGATGACCCAGCGCGGCCTCGGCCCGTGGGCCCGCATCTACCGCGACCCCGAGGGCTCCCGGCGGCGCTGCGTCCAGCTGTGCATCCTGCCCTGGAACGCCCTGGACGTCCGCGAGTGGGGCCGCAAGGACAACCCACAGCTGCTGCTCACGATGCACCCGGCCGACCTCGTCCAGTACCTCGGCCTGTACGCGGCCCGGGTGATGACCCCGCGCGGCAGCACGGCGACGACCGGCCTGGAGCTGATGACCGCGCTGCGCCCGCCGACCCGCGCGGAGAAGGACGAGGCCACCGGGGAGTTCAAGCCCGCCTTCAACGCGGACGCGCTCACCGCCCTCTACAAGGTGGTGGACTGCGAGGTCCCCGATGAACACCCGAACCTGAAGGGCAAGTTCGCCCGGCACCACCTGCGCACCCCGGCCGAGATGCTGATGGAGGAGCCCTACGACTGGTGCCGGCCCCTGACCGATGAGGAGTGCACGAACCCGTACCTGGTCGCGGTCGACCTCAACATGTCGTTCGCCGCGGCCGCGAACAGTCTCACCGTCGGGCTGAACGGGTCCACCCACCTCACCGGCAACCCGGCTTTCGACCCGGCGCTGCCCGGCTCGTGGCTGGTCGACCTCTCCCATGTCGACCTGTCCCGCGTGCGGGTGGGCGGCCGCACCGTCGACGTGGACCGGCTTCCGAGCCCGTTCACCCCGAAGGGCGACCGCCCCGCCCACCCGGCCAGGACGTCCAGGGTCTCGTCCACATAACGCCAGGCCGTCGCCTCCGATACCACGAACCCTGCTCCCACCTGCGCGAATGTCTCGTTCTTCCGTAGGTGGGCGAGTGCGAGCAGGGCCTGCTTGAAACAACCGAGCCTGCGCCAGCGTGACTTCACCTCGCGCCGCCGTTCGTAGATGAGCCAGGAGACGTGCTCCACAAGCTCGTGCGGCAGGTCGAGCATGGAAAGATACGGAACCAACAGAGCCCCCGGGCCATCGGCAGTGTCGAGTGGAATCAACACCGCCAACGACCGGGGGCTCTGCCACGTCACCCACTGGCTGACCAGGCCTTTCACTCCTCAGAGACAGGATGAAAGAGGTTCAGTGAGCCTTTTCAGGGGTGAGTCTCCAGAGTGAGGATGGCTTTGGTGATTGACGTGAGTTTGGTGGGGCTGCAGCGTGCTTTGCTTTGCGGAGGATGCGCCAGGTCTTGATCCGGACAGTGGCTCTCTCGAGGGGTCAGCGAAGCCGGGAGTGGGCCCGGTTGACGGACGCCTGTTTGGCGGTGAGGTCTTTGCCGGGCTTGCGGCGGTGGGGAACGGTGACGATGCCGCCGGCTCCCTGGTAGGCCTTGTCGGCCTCACCGAAAGTAACCACCCCCACAGGCCCGAACCAGCAGACCTACGCCTCTACATACACAAAGGAATTGACAACCTCAAGTGGTGAGATGCCGCTGAACGCGGACAAGAACCTCTGGGCGGCTTGGGGTGAGCGGAAGCCTTTCATCGCACGTTCGCGTTGCCTGGTGGGCTGGTGGCTGTTCTCGGCCCTGTTGTTCAGACCCTTGTGTGAACGGTGCTCGACCGAGTGCATGAGTTCGCGGTGCGCGCTGCCGTAGCTCTTCAGCTTGTCGGTCACCAGCACCCGGGGGACACACGTCTGCTTCTTCATCAGCCCGGCCATGAACCGCTTGCGGCTTTGGTGTCCCGCCTGGACTGGACGAGGATGTCGAGGACGTTGCCGTCCTGGTCGACGGCGCGCCAGAGGTAGTGCCGCTCGCCGTTGATCTTCACGAAGACCTCGTCGAGGTGCCACTTGTCCCCGGCCTGCGGCCGACGACGGCGCAGTCCCTTGGCGTAGGCCTGCCCGAACTTGTTGCACCACCGTCTGATCGTCTCGTACGAGACGATCACGCCGCGCTGGAGCATCAGCTCCTCCACCTCACGGAACGACAGCGGGAAGCGGAAGTACAGCCACACACCGTGCGAGATGACCTCCACCGGGTAGCGGTGGCCCTTGTACGACGGCGCCGCGACACCCACCAGCAGACCCTCCCAAGACGACCAACCTCAAGATCAACTCACCAGACCAGCTCAACGTGACAGTACCGTGCAGACAGCAAGCCCTTGAGCCCACCACGTCTGCTCAATAGCGACCACCGGGGTGCCTACGGTCGGCATGTTGAGGGCGCGCGCCTCGTCCGGGGTGGGCATCCGGCAGTCGAGAGCTTCCTCCACCTCGTCGATCCGGATCCCGATCTTATCGAATCGACCGATGAGGCCCAAGGAGGCATGTGGCCCCTCGATGGGGCAAGCGATTGCTGTGTTTCCTGTGAGTGCCAACAGCTACCGGTACTACAGCCGTGAGTCGTGTTCGCGGTCTCTTCGGTTGCGGGTTGTGTGATGGCATGGCAGGGCCCGGGTTTGGTGGGTGTGCCGCCAGAGCGATTGGGCTGTGACCAGGGCGGCAGTGATCGGCGGTGGAGGCCAGGCGAGGCGGGTGAGGAGTCGGCGGATCTCTTCGGCGCTGTAGCGGGTCAGCTGCGCAACGCGTCGGCTGGGTGCCCCTTTTCGGGGTGGCCGCTCTGGTCGGGTTCCGGGGCGGCCAGCGCCGGGGTGGTGGTGTCGTCGGTGCGGGTGGCGGTGGTGGTCAGGAAGGCGAGGACGGCCATGGAGAGGGTGATGTGGCGCATCCAGGCGTCCCAGGTACGGACCTCGTAGTGGTCCAGTCCGCAGTCGGATTTCGTAGTGGGCTTGTTCGGCTTCGGCGGGGGTGAGGTCGTCGCAGGCGGTGTGCAGGCGGCGGTTGTTGTACCAGTCGACCCAGGTCAGGGTGGCGATCTCGACGTCGGTCAGGGACTGCCACGGCCCGTTCGGCTTGATGACCTCGGTCTTGAACAGGCCGATCGTGCTCTCGGCGAGGGCGTTGTCGAGCGCGTCACCGACCGTGCCGACGGACGGGGCTATCCCGGCCTCCTGCAGATGGTCGGTGTATCGAATGGCAAGGTATTGAGATCCGGCATCGCTGTGGTGGATCAGGCCGGTGAGGTCGGCGGAGCCGGTGCGGAAGCGGGCGGCGACCGCCATCCAGGGCGTCCAGGACCAGGGCGGTGCGCATGTGGCCGGCCGCGGACCAGCCGATGATCCGGCGGGCGTACACGTCGATGACGAACGCGACGTAGGCCGTGCCGGCCAGGGTGGCCACGTACGTGAAATCGGTGACCCACAGCCGGTTCGGCGCCGGACGGTCGA
>NZ_JBIAJH010000088.1:0-9668 GCF_042871845.1 Streptomyces sp. NPDC005533
CCCGGGCTCCACCGCGGGCTCCGGTCACTGCCGTGGAAAGACGTCACCGCACGGTGCTACGACCGTGAGGTGAGCCATGGCCGCAAGGAGACCCGTGTGACCAGGGCCCTCACCGTCACCGGCCTCGGCCTGGACTTCCCCCACGCCGTCCAGGCCGTGCGCGTCCTGCGTCACCGCACCGACCTCAAGACCGGCAGGTGCAGCCGCCAGACGATCTACGCGATCACGGACCTGACCTCGCAACAAGCCTCGCCCCAGCGGCTCGGCCAGCTCGCCAGGTCACAGTGGACCATCGAGAACCGGCTCCACTTCATCCGCGACACCACCTTCGGCGAGGACGCCTCGAAGATCCGAACCGGCCACGGACCCGAGAACATGGCCACCTTGCGCAACCTGGCAATCAACACGCTTCGCGCCGCCGGGCACCGCAACATCGCCGCCGGCCTCCGCCACGCCTCCTACGACCCCTTCACCCGCCCACTCGACCTCCTGGACATCGCCTGACCAGCACACCTACAAGATCGCTGGACTTTGCAACACCCCTGACACGCCCCCACAGATTGGATACCGGCATGTAGCGTTGGCGGAAACTGCTTGAACCAACTGAACGGCTTGCACATTGCCACCCTCCAGGAGAAGGCCGCACCCGATGCAACAGCTGTCACATTCGCAGTGCTCTGGGCCAGAACAGAGCGATGGAACCCTTGCGCTAACCCGCTGACGCAGTCCGGGCTGGACCCGGTCGCTCGCCGCGTGTGCTCGGACCGGGCACCAGGGAGGATGGGGTGGGGGACCCTTGAGGGGGAGACTGAGGGGGGAGCCTGGGGGGAACCGGTATCTCCTAGCATTCTCCGTTCTTGCAGGTGACGGGGTGTTGCCAGAGTGGTGACTCGGCAGACTTTCCCTTGGACGCCTGGTTGAGGGATGGCTGAGGCTGTGGTGTTGGAGGCCGGCGGCGCAGTGGGGGAGGGTGCTGGGCGGGTGGTGTTGGAGGGTGATGGCGTTCTCGAGGTTGGAGATGGGCCCCGCCAGCTGCACGCTGCGGCCGCCCTAAAAAGGGGTGGGCCACGGGAGTGAGCACTTTCAGGCTGGGCTTCAACTGAGGTCTTCATCAGGCGCTGGCTTGCACATTCACCGAAGGCACGACTCAATCAGTGGGCGGGCTGAAAGAGCTCAGTGACAGGGGCAGACGAAGGTCGCTGAGATGCGTTCGGAGAGCACTTCACAAGGTCAAATAGGTTCGGCGCGTGGTGCTGTGGCTGCTCCGGTCAAGGGAGGCGAAGGCAGCCCCTGCCTGCCAGGGGTCCGGCGCTCTGCCTCGATAGTGCGCTGTATCTGCATGAGCCGCTAGAAGAGCTCGCCGCACGTCGCGGAATTCCAGGCCGCGGGCTGGGCCTGTTTGATCACTCGCCCGCAGCGCTTCGACGCCGCCAACAGTCCTGTGCAGTTGTCCGCGCTGGCCCTTGTACAGGAGCGGGGCGACCGCTGGCGCCAGGCCGGAACTAAACCATTGGAATGCTCCCCGAGCGCTTGACGTGGAACCACGTCACCATACTGGGAGAGCCCGGTCCGGGTCCCGGTCCCGGCGTGCGAGGGACGTCAGGTCCCGGTCAGGAGGCGTCTGTGCAGGTGGACGATTCACATAGGGCGTGGGCGGGAATCATCGGCGTCGTCACCGTCATCTTGGCGAACCTCGTGGCCATTGTCCTGATGAACAAGATCGGGTACTGATTTGAACGAGGTGAAGCACGCCGCCGGGCTTGGGCCAAACGGATGCAGAGCCGACTGTGTCTCTCGGGTCTGCATGGTCGGCTTGTTACCTGCGGGGCAGATCCTGGCTGGCGTTATCGAGTAGTAGTGGGTTCTGGCACCCATTTCTGGCGGTCCAGCCGGTAGAGCGCCCATGACAGTTGTTCGGCAAAGCCGATGACCAGCGGCAACGGAGACTGGGCAAGCCGCTCGGTGAGGTGCAAGGATGCCAGCGTCCGGGTCAGGTTCAGTGGGTCTGCGGTCCTCGATGAGCTGCCAGCTCCTCTCCAGGCAGACACGCCCGGAAGCCGTACGCCGACGCTCTCTCGACAGGTGCCATGGACGGGTTCAGGGCGTTGGAGCAGGATTGTCCGAACGAGCACGTTACGAGGGCCCGTGCGGATTCAGCGGGTGCCGAGGGCGGCGCCATGCGAAATGGGATGGCTGCTGGGCGCGTCCACGTCGCTGCAGACGCTTGCTGTCCTGGGGCTCACCCTGTTGAGGCCCCCCGCCCTGAACCTGCGGCTGATGAAATTTCTCGCCGGCATGACGACAGACGACAGACGACAGGAGAAGGAGTTTCCGAACACACCATCCGGACGGCTCTCCCAGAGAACACGACGCTGCAGGCTGGTGGCCGCGTATACGTACCCGGTCCTGGCGCACCGTCGGCTGCAGGACGGTCACGACGCTGCTTTGTATGCGAGGGCCATCGGCGGGTGGGGAATGTCTATGGTTGTCGGGGCTCGGTCTGACCGGCGGTGGGCTCGTCCGGCGATGGGCACGGTGCAGGCGTCCATCGTCGTGGTAATCGTCTGGTACAGGAATTCGTTGCCTCGATCGGGCGCGGACTGGTCCGGGCGCTTCGTCCGCGGGCTCTGTCGCTCCTCTCGTGGCCGAGGTGTTCGTGCGTGTTGGTGTGTGCGGCTCGCTCCAGCACCCTTTGAGTGCTGTCGGTCAGCCGTCCCCTCTCACTCAGCGGGGTAGCCTCCGAAGCATCAGTACTGTCGATCAGCCGCTCGATGACCTCACCGACTACCGTGTCCCCGGAGTCCGCCCGTAGGGGTTCTGCCTTGTCCGACATGGCTCGTCCGATCTGCCCGGGCCCAGGCCTGTGAGCGAAGCCCGGGCCGGGCCGGACTACACATCGAGAAGGCTGTGTCCTGCTTGCGGAATTCAAGAGGGGGGAGGCGTTGATCTGCGTGTACTCGCAGGGAGGGTCTTACGCTGCTGATGTTGTGAACGTGCGCTCTCCAGGAGATGGCGCCAGGAGGCGATGTGAGGGCGGCGGAGGAGCAGCGCGCGTCGTTCCAGTGCGGTCATGGCGCCCCAGACGCCGTGTTCCACACGATTGTCCAGGGCGTAGGCCAAGCACTCCGTCTGTACGGGACACCTGGTGCACACAGACTTGGCTCCGATCTGGGCGGGGCCCACGATGAAGTGCTCCTCAGCCTCGGCTGGGCAACACGCGGCCCGCGCGCGCCATCCTGTCTCGTATATGTCCATCCTCGGATTCCGTCCTTTCTTGCCTCGGCAGCGGGGAGGCTTTTTCCCCGGCGGGGTGGGGTCTGCGAGGGCATGGGACTTCGTTGCGTTGTCCGAATGCCCAGCGGGGATCGAGGCGGCGGGACGCGCCGGTGGGCGCACTCAGGCGGATCCTCTCGACTGGAGAAGAACGAGGCGTTCGTCGAAGAGTGATCCGTAAGACCGTCCTCAACACTTTTGTTGTTGTGTCCGACGACCACCGCGGCTCTTTCGGCTAACGCGTGGTGTCAGGCTGTTCCTCCTGTGTCCCCCGCCGCTTCGATGCTGCAGTTGTCCGTCATACCGTTGTGGTGGGCGACGACGGCGAGGCGGACAGCGCCGCCAGGGAGGGCCTGAAGGCGAACGGCGTGAACGAACCCGTCTAAGCTGCACAGCGCCTCGTCGTCGAACGCTCGTGCTGGCATGTCCAGCCATCCGCCGTGGTGCATTAGGACAGCGAGCAGCAGGCCGTGCGAGAGACGGCTGGGCAGTCCGGGAGCCGGGCTGCTCATTCTTCTTCCTCGGCTGCTCCGCTGGCAAGCACAAGCACTGTGAGTGTCGTGCACGGCCAGAGCCGGCCCCACATCGACCGTCCGGGAGCGCGAGGGCGCGGCGGCCGGGAGCGGCGCGTTCCTGGCTGGTGCGAACGCCTTTCGCTTGCCCTGGTGACAGGCTGGGCGGAGAGGTTCACTACTGAGGGACTTTCCCGGTTTCTGCGGCGGGCCGCGCCAGGGAAAGGGCGGGAGAGTACACACATGGGCAGCCTCCTCGATACGCTGCGGCGTCTTCATGCTGGAAATCGTCGCCGGTTTTTGTGGCGCTTCCCGAGACCTGATGGCATAGCTAAGAGGGGGCAGCAGTAGGGGTATGACGGGGGCAGCTCATTGCGTCAACCGCGGCCACCAAGACATACGCGGGCACCGGTGAGAGGACTACCCGCCCGGGTACTGGGGTTTTGCGGCTTCACGCCGGGCGCGGCAGGTATTGAACTGTCGCATTGTGGTGGGAGTACGCTTCCGGTCTCGAGGCCGCCAACCCGGGTGTGGCTGGCGACGGCCGGATATCCGGTGAGGTCGAGCATGTCCGCGCCGAAGTGGGGAGAAAGGCACCCTCGCTTAAGGCCCACCGGGCTGTGGGTCATTTCAGCATCACCATCTGCGACACGGCACCCGTAACGCTCGCCGCTCTGGGGCTGCGCGGAATCCGGTTCCACCGAGAGGCGCATGCCACCGGATCCGCTCCTGCGTTGGTCATTGCATCAGCCCATGGTCTGACCCGAGGGATCAAGACCATCTTCCGGATGTATGCAGACGCCCCAGCCGGAAGCGCCCGTCTGCGCAGTGCACAGGCTTAGCGCCGTAGAGAACCTCCAACATGCGGCGGCCGAGGAGGCGCTCCTCCGGCCTCCTCGTCCTGTCGCAAGCGTGACCTCGGTGAGGACGATGCGTTGGTGACGACATGACGGCAGTGCCAGGCACTCCGGGACGCGCCGGACCCAGCAAGTCTGCCGGGCCGGACCTTCCCGGATCCGCCGGTTCGGCGGGTATGGATCTCCGTACCCGGTAGATGATCGAGCGCATTGCGCAGGCGGTGGGTGACGGCGACGACGCGGTCATTCATGTCCTGCTGGCCGAGCTGACCGCCCGTGCGGACATCGCCGCCCTGCTGTACCTGCGTGAGCGGCTGTACCGCCGGCCGTGACGCAGTGCGCTCAGTTGCCCGGAATCGGACTGCCGACGTTCATCCGATTTCGTCGCTGCACGGTAGCCCGGGGCGACGGGGTACTTCACGGCCCTGGGCGAGCCACTGCCACTCCAGCGCGTCGTAGATTGGCGCATCGGATACCTGCGAGAACTCCTGGGCCAGTCGGGCGAATCCGGCCCACTCCGGCGGCGAAACGGTTTTCTGCTCCATACCCAGGCCAACGAACTCAGCCGCCCGATGTGGCGGTGCGTAATCGATCCGTCATGCACGAAGAGCGGAACGTGACAGGCACCGGGCGACCCTATGCCGTGCCGGTCGTTCCTCTGCCCGAGTTTTTGGCGCCGTGAGGTCGCTGGTCTCGGATCTTGTCATTGGGGTAGTCGGCGGACGGTGGGTGAGCCGGTCTTGCCCGGCCTCGCGCGTTTGAGCCCGTCGGCCAGGTGGGTGTTGAGATTGTCCCAGGTCACCACGATCTGGCCGCCGGGCTGGGCGTGCGCGGATCGAGAGGTCGCGGTAGTTCTTCCAAGAAAAGTTCCTGCACCCTTGAGGAGGAGATGAGTGGGGGATGAGATGGCGCTGCTCACCGGGTCTGTAGCAGCACCGGGCGGCGGCCGGGGCCCGGCGGTGAAATTGGTCCCGCACACGGCTCTGGGGGTGTCGAAGTGTCGGCTCCCGGTGCGAGCCGGTGTCATCGAGAAGTCGGCCTCGTCCTCGAAGACGCCCCAGGCGTCGCATGCCGCCACGAGGCTTTTACCCCGGGCCACGCCTTTTTCTTCCACAGCGTCACGGCGTGCTCTCACGCTCGATGGCTCTGCGGGCGGGTGCCTGCCAGGACCAGCCATGCCGTTCAGCACCGCCACACCATCGCCACCGGCAGGCTCACCCGCAGACGGCTGCGGATCACCGTCTGCACCCGGGCCCGCGTCAAGCGTTCGTCGTCGACCATGCGCCGACGGCCCTACGCCGAGTTCCTCCTCAAGTACGGCGAACTGGGCATCGGTGTGGGCCGGGGAGTTCGCCGGGCCGGCTGGCCGGCCGGCAGGCAGGTGCAGGGCCTCCATGCCGCCCTCGCACCAGCCCCGGCACCACCACCGACCGCACACTCACCTGCAAATCCTTCGCCATCACGATGGTCCTCTCACCCGCCGCGAACCACTGCCCCACCCGAAGCCGGAGTCCCTCACAAAACGCCCCACCCGCAGCAGCCAAGCCCCCTCCGCGTACCACCGGCTACCACAAAGATCACGAACCATCACTACCCGAAGACAACCCCGAAACCTCAGTAGGTGCGAGAGCAGGCGGTCCAGGCTGCACCGGCGGTCGTCACGAGGTGGGTGACTCCGCCATCATGGCGAACCGTGAGAGGCACCGAATCGTCGAGTGGATCACCGCTGCTCAGGTTCGGCAGCACCGACCTCGACCTGCTGGGCATCCAGATATGCAACACCAGTGGCCAGAGACCAGCCATCGTCACCGCTGCATCGATGGCAGCGCTCCGACCATGCCCATCGCAGCTTCCCCGCGGTCAACTCGCGCCGTGCAGGCACAGCGCCACCGTCATTTCCACGCAGTGTTTCCCTGGAACAGAGAGGCTTATTCTTGAGGGTCACCAGCCCTTTTTGTAGAAGGCGAGGGCGGTGACGGTCTTGGCGACGGTGAGGAATCGCGTGAGAGGGCCGCGGCAGCGGGTGGTGATGATCTTCCAGTCTTTCAGGTGGGCGATGGCATGTTCGACAGCGGCACGGAGGGTGTTGACCGACTGATTGGCTTCCTTGTGGCCCTGGCCCTGGCCGGGTGGTTTGCGCCGCCCGGTGCATATCTCGGAACCGATGTAGCCGAGGTCTCCGAGCTTGTCGCAGTCGGTGAACCCCTCCAGGGAAGCGTGACTGCCGCCAGGCCAAAGCATCGTGCCGGCTGCCGGGCAGGGGGAAAGAGACGGCAAGCAGGTCTCCCCGGTCAGGGTGGCGACTATCTGAAGGTTGAAGCCAGCGAACACTTTCAGGCGGGGGCATCAGCTTAGGTTTTCATTAGGCTTCGACCTGAACATTCGCTGAAGGCGCGTCACCCAATCGGTGGGCGGGCTGAACGAGCTCAGTGTCCCGGTGCCTGCTCGAGAACATCGAGGTGCCGTCGCTCTTCCAGTCCCCTGTGGTCATCAGCGTGCCGTCGATAAGCACGACTCTTCCGGCGGAGGCCTCGGCCGGGTGGGGGACATGCCTGGTCAGGACTCGCCCGACGACGGAAGGCAGTGTGTGCCAGCGGTGTGAGACGGTCGCCTGGGAAATCGCGAAGAACTCGGTCACCACTTCCTGGACAGGGTTCTGCCGCAGCAGGAACAACACCAGCACCACCGACTTGCGCAAGCCCAGCGCCCGCAGCCCCTCAAGAGCGGGGCCTTCCGGCGCCGCCCGCAGGCAGGCATGAACGTCGGCTACCAGACCGTCCAGTTGATCCGTGTCCAGCTCTGTCCTAACGTGCCAGCCCAACGGGCCTGCCCCGGTATAGATCTGACGTCGTCGCAGACGTCACGCTTGCGAGCAGGGCCGCTTTCATGATCAACGACACAGTCCGAGAACCCCGTGAATATACCTCAGGGGCTGCGCCGATCAGGGCCGGTGAGAGGCTGGCTGGCTCTTGGGCGCCGAGGAGGGGCCCTCGGTGTGTGGGTCAGGCGAGTTCCATCCGGATGGCCGGGGCGTTCAGGGTCTCTATCTCGGCCTCAGGAAATACGAACCAGCTGTGCTGGGCGAGATCATTCCTGCGTAGCACCTGTCAGCTCTGGCTACCTCTGTGGAATGACCTAGGAACAGGCACTGAGTCTGACGTGCACCGGACCGCGCGTTGAGACGGTAGGAGCATGTTGTCTCGCTGCGGTATTCACCGCCTCCTCATCCCCACCCGCGTGATCGGCGTGGTGAGCGCCCTAGGCCTGATAGAGCCGGCAGGGGAGAGCGTGCGAGCCGCTCTGAGGCCGTCGGTGATGGCCCCGAGGCTGGGAGCCGAGCGGCGGGCAACGTGATCAAAATCGTCCACGGAGGCTTGCCGAACGAGCCGAGGTGCGTGGAGAAATAGCCGGGTTATTCAGCACCCTGGGCTGATAGTGAAGGGAGATAAAATGGCAGGACGTCACAGGAGGCCACGTGAAGCCTTTACGGGGGGGCAAAAGAGGATGATGAGGGCTGGCGCCGTGCTGGCCCCTCTTTCCGCGGGTCTCATATTTACCTCCGCAGCGAGTGCCTCAGCCGAGGAGAAAGCACCTTCGGCCGGATCGCAGGAGTGCTGGGAGGATGCCCGGGGAGAGTGGAACTGCACCGATTTCTTCACAGCAGTAAAGAATGGCCATCCGTTTGCATATGTCCCCTACGCCCCAAATCCGGCAAAGGTCGAGCCGAAAACTGAGGACGAAAAGGCACTTAGTGATTTTTGGGACCAGCAAATGGCAAATATGAGACCCGGGGGAAAGCCGGGATCTGTGCCATCTGGAGGGTTGGGCTGGGCAGCTAAGGATGCCTACAAGCAGTATATAAAGCCCGGGTGGGAATCAATGCATTCAGTTCCGGAGGGAAGCGATGGTACGGGCCTAACATCTGCGCAGGCCGGGGGAAGCTTCGCGTCGTTCCTTTTCCCCGGAGATGGTGACTGACCATCTCCAGTATTGCCATTCCAGGGCAGGGTGGCCTGGACGACTCCCAGGGCTGTTCAGGAAGGAAGCCCGGCCGGGCTTTGCGGGGCCGCTCGACGGGGAAGCGGAGCCCGGCCGCCGTCCGGTTGATAACCGCGCTTCTCGGCGCGAGGGGTGTCCCCGATAGTCATCGGAGGGCGCTTCATGCTCTTAGGCGGCCGTGGACGGCACCGTGCTGGTCTGGACTACCGCCAGGGGCACGCGGCAGGACCAATGCCGCTGGATAGGTGATCAACGAGGCCTCCCCGGCGGACGTGTTGAGAGGCGAGATCTCTAACTCAACCATCCGCGGGCCTCGGCCTTCCCTTGATCTTCGCAGGGAATCCCGGCCTTTAGGTCGGGCGGGAATGCGGTCCTCGGCCCGGAGCCCCGAAGCGGCAGAGTTCTTCTGTGGCTCCGGGGCGAGGGCCAGACCGGACGCTTCTGGTTCTCAGGATCCTGCGAAGTAGGAGGGCGCCCAGACGCCGAGCCCATCCCGATCGGATTGCTGCGCCCGGTCCACGATGCTCGGACCTGTGAGTTCGCCCCCTGTTTGGCCGGCCATGTGCGGAGTCGGGGACTGCGCGGGAGAGGTCGAGGGGACCAGCGCGTCGAGTCGGTGCAGGATCTCCTCGTGCAGTCGGCCCCACACCCTGGGTCTCGGCCAGATCAGGAACCGGCGATGGGCTGTCGACTTCGATATCCCAAGCAGGGCGGCAGCGCCCGCCAGGACATCCGCTGACCAGCACGTAGATGATCGTGACGAACAGCGGCTCATCAGGCGTGTCCTGCTTCCCGCCGCCCTGCGGCCGCGCCCCCGGCGGCGGGATCAAGGGCTCCGCGATCCCCACAACTCGTCCGGAACAGACCCAACTTCAGGTACCCCGCCCCATGAACGGCTCAACGTCCGCCAGACCACATAGGACACGTTCTAATACTCCAGCAGCGGATCGTGTCCTGAGCTGGTGGTTGTCGTTGTCAGGGCATGGTGGGGATGGTTGAGGCCCAGGGGTGGGCTGCGGAGTTGGAG
>NZ_JBIAJH010000089.1:0-9621 GCF_042871845.1 Streptomyces sp. NPDC005533
ACGGAGGAGAGGGGCTCGTCGGCGGCGGGTGAACCACCCGTGCCGCCCGGCGACTCATCCAGTTCTACCGACCACCCGGCGGCCTGGCAAAGACCGGGCGTACTAGCCCGCCTCGCAGACGGGTCCCTACGGCCCGCCCCTGCCGCGATCAACCTCCCAGCAGGTGAAGACGGGTGTGAGGGGGGTGTGGTGGTGGCCTTCGGGGTGCACTATCGGCGTTCGTATGTGACGTGGGTCCTGTGGGGCGCCTCACCGCCCAGGGCCCCGAATGTTACCCTCCGCCACCGTTCGTACCCCTTTCGAGGGTGGGTTCGCGGCCCGTGACGGCCGTCGAATCGAAGGAGACGGGCGCGTCGAAGGCAGCTTTCCGAGTCGCCCGCCGCAACGCCTTCAGCAGAGTGGCCCCCACCGTCAGCGTCAGGACGACCGTCAGCGCCGCCCGGCCCAGGTCCCACCCCACCGAGGTCGCCAGGCAGTACGCGACGAACCGCGCCAGGTTCGCGGGGACGGGATCGCCCGGGTGGAACGAGATGCCCTGGCCCATGCCCTGCAGGAGCACCCACCCCTGCAGGTTCATGACCGTGCCGTACGCGAACGAGCCCACGAAGCCGTACGCCGCCAGCATCAGCAGCTCCGCCCGGCCGCGCAGCCGATCCGGCCCCGGCAGCAGCCCGGCCCCCAGCGAGAACCACCCCATGGCCAGCATCTGGAACGGCATCCACGGCCCGACCCCGCCCGTCAACAGGGCCGAGGCGAACATCGTCACCGAGCCCAGGACGAAACCGAAGCCGGGACCGAGGACGCGGCCGCTGAGCACCATCAAGAAGAACATCGGCTCCAGCCCGGCCGTCCCCGCGCCCAGCGGTCGCAGCGCCGCCCCGACGGCCGCGAGCACACCGAGCATCGCCACCGCCTTGGCGTCCATGCCGTTGTCGGCGATCGTCGCGACGACCACCGCCACCAGCAGGGGAAGGAGCGCGGCGAAGAGCCAGGGGGCGTCCTGGGAATGGGCGAGCCCCGACTGCCGGTCGGCGAGGAGCGGCCAGCCGAAGGCCGCGACGCCGATGAGGAAGACGAGGACCAGGGCGGCGGCGGCCCGCGGCCCGACGCGGACGGGCCGGTTCACCGGGACTCCCTCGCGTCGAGGGCCGCGGCGACCTGGCTCACCGTGAGCCAGTGGCCCGGCGCCAGGACCTTCGCCACCTGCGGGGCGAACGCCGGCGAGGACACGACGACCTCGGCCGTCGGGCCGTCCGCGACGACCTCCCCGCCGGCCAGGATCACCACGCGGTGGGCCAGCTCCGCGGCGAGCTCCACGTCGTGGGTGGCGAGGACGATGGCGTGGCCGTCGGCCGCCAGAGCGCGGAGGATCTCGACCAGGCGGACCTTGGCGGCGTAGTCCAGGCCGCGGGTGGGCTCGTCCAGGAGCAGCAGGGCCGGGCGGCCGGTGAGGACCAGCGCCAGGGCGAGGGCCAGACGCTGGCCCTCGGACAGATCACGGGGGTGCGTCTCGTCGGGGACCTCCGGGAGCAGCGCGCGGACCAGAGCACGGCAGGTGCCGGGGGCCGCGCCGGCGTCGGAGTCGGCGGCGGCGCACTCGGCGGCGACGGTGTCGGCGTAGAGGAGGTCGCGGGGCTCCTGCGGGACGAGGCCGACGCGACGGACCATCTCGGGCGGGGGCGTGCGGTGGGGGGTGCGGCCGCCGACGGTCACCTCGCCGGTGGTGGGGGCGAGCGTGCCGACGAGGGTGGCGAGGAGGGTGGACTTGCCGGCGCCGTTGCGACCCATGAGGGCGATGATCTCGCCGGGCGCCACCGTGAGGTCGATGTCGCGGAGCACGTCCGTGCGGGTGCGGCGGACGCCGAGGCCGCGGGTGTGGGCCGCAGGCCCTTCCGGGGCGGGGCTCGGGGTCGGGGTCGGGCTCGGCGTGCCCCGACGCAGCAGCCGCGCCAGCAGCCCGGCCGCGCCGCCGCCTGGGCTCCGCCGCAGGCCCCGCGCCTCAAACGCCGGGGAGGCTGCAAGATCGGGGCTCCGCCCCGGACCCCGCTCCTCAAACGCCGGAGGGGCTGGAATGTGCGCCGGAGGGGCTGGGATGTGCGGCGCCGGCGGGGTTGGGGTGTGGGGTGGGGGAGGGGAGAGGTGGGTGCGGAGGGGGGTGGCCAGGCGCCGGGCGTCGCGGATCGAGAGGGGGAGCGGGGTCCAGCCGGCGAGGCGGCCCAGGGCGACCACCGGGGGGTGGACCGGGGAGACGGCCATGATCTCCGCCGGGGGACCCAGGACGGGGGCCGCGCCCGGCGCCGGCAGGAGCAGCACCTGGTCGGCGTACTGGACCACCCGCTCCAGCCGGTGCTCCGCCATCAGGACGGTGGTGCCGAGGTCGTGGACCAGGCGCTGGAGGACCGCCAGGACCTCCTCCGCCGCCGCCGGGTCCAGCGCCGACGTGGGCTCGTCCAGGACCAGGACCCGGGGGTGCGGGGTCAGGACCGAGCCGATCGCGACCCGCTGCTGCTGGCCGCCGGAGAGCGTGGCGAGGGGCCGGTCCCGGAGTTCGTTGAGGCCGAGGAGATCCAGGGTCTCCTCCACCCGGCGGCGCATCACCGCAGGTGGCAGGCCCAGGGACTCCATGCCGTAGGCGAGCTCGTCCTCCACCGTGTCCGTCACGAAGTGGGCCCGCGGGTCCTGCCCGACCGTGCCGACCACGTCCGCCAGCTCCCGCGGCTTGTGGGTACGGGTGTCCCGCCCGGCCACGGTCACGCGTCCGCTCAGCCGGCCGCCCGTGAAGTGCGGCACCAGCCCCGACACGGCCCCCAGCAGCGTGGACTTGCCGACCCCCGACGGGCCGACCAGAAGGGTCAGCTCGCCTTCCGGGATCACCAGGTCGACGCCCTGGAGGGAAGGCCCGGCCGCGCCCTCGTAGGTGACCGACACCTGCTCGAAGCGGATCACTGCGACGCCTCCTTGGGCGGTACGGGTGCCACGAACGCGGGCAGCAGGCCGATCAGGATCGCCGCCGTCGGCCACAACGGCAGCGTCGGCGCCACCAGCGGGACCACGCCCGGGTGCAGCGCGGCCGGGTCGACGGTGCCCGCCCGGACGAGGAGCACGGCGACGGCCGCGCCCGACCCGGCCACCAGCCAGGCGCGCGGCCCCCAGCGGTCGGGCCGGTAGCGGGTCCGCACCGACCGGCGTCCGCCGAGGCGCAGGCCCGCGAGGGCCAGGGCGGCGCCGACGCCGAGCACGGGGAGCCCGTACGCGCCGCCCTGCGCGGCGAGCAGCCCGTACGTGCCCGCGCACATGCCGAGGAGACCGCCGAGGGTGAGGGCGTTGGTGGTGTGCCGGACGGCCGGCGGGACCTGCGCCGTACGGCCGTAGCCGCGCGCGTCCATCGACGCGGCGATGGCGACGGAACGCTCCAGCGCGCCCTCCAGGACCGGCAGACCGATCTGGAGGATCGCCTTCACCCCGCCGGTGGGGCGCCCGCGCAGCCGGCGGGCCGTCCGCAGCCGGACCACGTCGGCGACCATGTTCGGCGCGAAGGTCATGGCGACGACGACGGCCACCCCCACCTCGTACAGGGCGGCCGGCAGGGACTTCAGCAGCCGCGCCGGGTTCGCGAGGGCGTTCGCGGCGCCCACGCAGACGAGGAGGGCGGCCAGTTTCGCGCCGTCGTAGAAGGCGAAGGCCAGCTGTTCGGCGGTGACCCTCCCGCCGAACCGGATGCCCTGCGCCCAGGCCGGCAGCGGGATCTCCGGGAGCGTGAACAAGGTGTGCGCGCCGGGGACGGGCGAGCCGAGCAGCATGGAGAAGAGCAGGCGCAGGCCGATGACGACGAGGCCGAGCTTGAGGAACGCGCCGTAGGAACGCGCCCAGGGCGCGTCCGTGCGGCGGGCTGCCACCACGTACCCGGCGACACCGACGATCAGGCCGAGGAGCAGGGGGTTGGTGGTGCGGGAGGCGGCGGTGGCGAGCCCGAGGGCCCAGAGCCACCAGGCCCCGGCGTGCAGGGCGGTGGCCCGGCCGGCGAGCGGGGCCCGCCATTTCCTCTCGTACGTCGACCAGTGCGGGGAGTCCGGCGCCGCGGGGCGGCTCCGGCGGGCCGGGGTCACGTCGCCGGGTGCGGCTCCGGCGGGGGTGCGCCCGGCCTGCGGCCGGCCCCGGTACCCGCCCGTGCCACCCGGGCGGCTCGCGCTGCGACCGTGGGCGGCCCCCGCGGGTGCCGCAGCGCCGTCGGCGGCCGCCCCGCCGTCGCCGGGCGCCGGCTCCCGCGGGGTCGGGACCGTCATCGGGTGCGGCGGCGGGACTGCCAGACGGCTGCCGCGGCCAGGGCGGCCACGGCCGCCATGCCCGCCAGCAGGCCCGCCGACGGGCCGCCGTCGTCCGCGGTGGGGGCAGCCGGGGCAGCCGGGGTGGCGGACGCCGCCGCCGACGCGCTCGCCGCCGGGGCGTCCGCCATCGGTTCCCCGCAGCCCTGCCTCGGATAGCCCGAGACCGCGCACAGCAGGGCCGCGCCGTTGTAGCGCAGCGGCTTCGCGACCGACGCCAGTGCCTCGGCGGCCGTGGCCTCCGGGGCCACCTGTGCGCAGGCGGTGCGCGGGGCGTCCTGGGGCGGGGCCTCGCCCGACGGGGCGTCCGCGGGCACGCCGAAGTCGACGACGAGCGCGACCCGCTTGCGGCCCTGCGCCGGGGCGGTGGAACCGCAGACGGCCTCGAAGTCGGCCGCGGCGCGCGGCTGCGCCGCCTGGTCCGCCGCGTCCTTGCTCACCGAGAAGCGGAAGCCCTGCACGGAGCCGTCCTTGGGGCGGGCCGTCGAGGGGCCCTGCGTCGCGTACGACCACCGGCCGCCGTCCGAGCCGTCCCAGAACGACCAGTAGCGGTAGCCGGCCGCCAGCGCGGGAGCGGCGGCCAGGACGGCCAGGACGCTCCCGAGGGCCAGCGCCAGAGCGAGGGCCGCGGCGGGCCGGCGGTGGCGCATCAGAGCTGGTTCTTCTTCCGGCGGCCGCTCAGCAGGATGCCGATGCCCACGCCGGCCGCGCCGCCCGCGCCGATGATCCACCAGAGGTTCTGGTCGTCGGACGAGTCGTCCTTCACCGTCGTGGCGTCCGTGTCCGGGCCCTGCGGGGCCGGGCCGGTCGCGTTCAGCGCCGCGACGAGGTCGGTGCCGCCGAAGGACTTCGGGTCGGTGCCCGTGGCGTGCGCGGCGAGGATCAGGGTGCCGAGAGCGGCCGGGCTGCCGTTCGCCCACTGCGCCGAGTTGGCCTTGAGCCACTCCAGGGCGCCCGCCGCCGACTGCTTGTGCCCGGCCGCGGCCAGGGCGATCACCGCGTCGACGGTGTTGCCGGTGTCCGGGGTGGGCTGGTCGGAGCCCGGGGTCACGGCCGTCAGGTGGCCGTCCTTCTTGAGGGCCTCGGCCAGGTGGCCCGCCGCGCCCTGGGCCGCCGCCACCGGGTCCGCGGCGCCCGCCGCCGGGCAGGTCAGCGGCGCCGCGGGGGTGTCCGTACCGGAGGGGACGACGGCCGAGCCCGTGCCGAGGCCGGCCAGCGCGGCCGCGGCCGTGGCGTCGCCGTTCGCGAGCAGCTTGCCGTCGACCGGCTGGAACGCGAAGGCACCCCGGTCGGCGGCCGGCTCGGCGGCGCAGCCCAGCTGGAAGGAGAGCAGCGCCTCGTAGGGGGTCTTGCCCGCCTTCGACTTGACGTCGGCCGGCTTCTCACCGGCCGTGGCCAGGGCGCTGATCACGATGGCGGTCGAGTTGGCGTCGGTGCCGCCGTCCATGGCGCCGCCCGGGTTGGAGCTCCAGCCGCCGTCCTCGTTCTGTACGGACTTCAGCCAGGCGACGGCCTTCTTGACGCTGTCACCGTGGCCGCCGAGCGCGGTCAGCGCCTGCACGGCTGCGGCCGTCGCGTTGGAGTCGATGTACGCGGTCGCGTCGCAGTCCTTGGCGGTGTCCGCGCGGAAGGCGGGGAAGGAGCCGTTCGCGCACTGCTGGCCGACCAGCCAGTCCACGGCCTGCGCGGCGGGCTTGACGCCGACGGTGTCCTGGGCGAGCAGCGCGAAGGACTGGCGCCACACGCCGTCGTAGCCGGGGTCGCTCTTGCCGTAGAGGCCGGAGGGGATGACCGGGGATGCGGAGGGGGAGGCGGGCGGCGCGGTGTCGGCGAGGGCTGCGGGGGCGACACCCACGCAGAGCACGGCGGAGGCGGCGAGCGCGGCTGCGCTGCGACGGACGTTCATGGGGGAGGGTGCCTCTCCTGCTGGGGAACCGGAGGCGGGCACGCACTGGCACCGGGCTCCGGCTCCGTTTACCTCGACGGTGCCGGCCGCCGGAGGATCCGACGGCGCGAGCCGCGCACTTGCGGTACGGGGCATTCCGGCTCCCCGCCCGGGCGGTGCCGGGTGGGTCACGGTTGCGGGTCAGCGCCGGATTCGCACCGGCTTCCCCCCGTACGGAAAGGTGGACGACGGCTTCACTCTACCGGCCCGTAGCCTGCGGGTCCGGGGGCGCCGGGGGCCAGGGCCCCTTACCGGCCACGCCCCGGTCCCGGGCCGGGCCGCGCCCGGGTCCGGCGCCGGCCCTGCCCGAGCCCGTACGGCACCGTGCCGCAGCCCTCACACCGCCCGGTAGGTCACCGGGTCGGTGCCCGGGACGGCCTCCGCGCGGCCCTGCTTCACCAGACGCCGCAGATGGGCCTCCGCTTCCGAGACGGCGATGTTGCGGGAGCCGTACGGGATCTGCTCCCAGGGCCGGTTCCACTCCATGCGCTCCGCCAGCGCCCACGGCGTCAGCGGCTCGGCCAGCAGCGCCCACAGCCCGGACAGCCGCTCCTCGTGGTGGTCCAGCAGTTCCCGTACCCGGGCGGGTGCGTCGGTGAAGGCGTGCTGGTGGGCCGGGAGCACCTCGGCGGGCGCCAGCCGGCCGACGCGTTCGAGGGAGTCGAGGTAGTCGCCGAGGGGGTCGGTGACGCGGGTGTCCTCGGGGGCCTCGTACAGGCCGATGTGCGGGGAGATCCCGGGCAGCAGGTGGTCGCCGGAGAAGAGGCGGCCGTTGCCGGGCAGGTGCGCGGGATGGGCCTCCTCCAGGTGCAGGCAGACGTGGCCGGGGGTGTGGCCGGGGGTCCAGATCGCGCGCAGCCGGCGTCCGGCGAGGGGCAGCAGTTCGGCGGGGACGATCTCGCGGTCGGGCACGGCGGCGCGCAGCCCGGGCAGGGTCCGGGTGCGGCCGCTCGCGCGGGCGGCGCGCAGGGGCGCGAGGTGCTCCTCGGGGGCTCCGGCGGCGGCGAGCTTGGCGCTCATGTAGTCGAACCAGACGCCGGGCTCGGAGGAGCGGGTGCGGACGACGACCTCGGTGTCGGCGGCGTGCATGGCGATCCAGGCGCCGGACGCCTCCCGGACCCGGCCGGAGAGGCCGTGGTGGTCGGGGTGGTGGTGGGTGATGACCACGCCGTGGACGTCGGCGACGGCGATGCCGAGCGCGGCGAGTCCGGCGACGAGGGTGTCCCAGGACTCGGGGTCGTCCCAGCCGGTGTCGACGAGGACCGGGCCGCGGTCGGTGTCGAGGACGTGGACGAGGGTGTGGCCCAGCGGGTTGTCGGGGATGGGCACCTTGATTCCCCACACGCCTCCGCCGTGATCGGTGACCTGTGACGTGTCCTCCGGCATGAGCCCTCCGCCCGTTGCCGCCCTCTGACGAGAACGTGTTCCAGTAGGAGCCCAAGTCGACCACTTCCGGGCCCTTCTGACTAGCCGTTGGATCTTCTCCGCTGTTCCGTCCTGGCCGTGGACTCCTCGAACTAGAACTGGTATCAGTTCTGGAACGCCAAGCCGCAGGAGGCCTCAGCCATGACCGAGCTCGTGGAACACGGACAACTGTTCATCGGCGGGGAGTGGACGGATCCGCTGGGCACCGACACGATCCGGATCGTCTCCCCCCACACCGAGCAGGTCATCGGCTCCGTCCCGCACGCCTCGAAGGCGGACGTCGACCGCGCCGTCGCCGCCGCGCGCAAGGCGTTCGACGAGGGGCCCTGGCCGCGGATGACCCTGGACGAGCGCATCGCCGTCGTCACCCGCATCAAGGACGCCATCGCGGTCCGGCACGAGGAGATCGCCCGCTCGATCAGCTCCCAGAACGGATCCCCGTACTCCTGGAGCGTCCTCGCCCAGGCGCTCGGCCCGATGATGGTCTACGACGCCGCGATCACCGTCGCGCGCGCCTACCCGTACGAGGAACACCGCCAGGGCGTGCTTGGCCCGATCCTGGTGCGCCGGGAACCGGTGGGCGTGGTCGCCGCCGTCATCCCGTGGAACGTCCCGCAGTTCGTGGCCGCCGCCAAACTGGCCCCGGCGCTGCTGACGGGCTCCACGGTGATCCTCAAGCCGTCCCCCGAAGCACCGCTCGACTCCTACATCCTGGCCGACATCGCGCGCGGGGCGGGACTGCCCGAAGGCGTGCTGTCGATCCTGCCCGCCGACCGCGAGGTCAGCGAGTACCTGGTCGGCCACCCCGGCATCGACAAGGTCGCCTTCACCGGCTCGGTCGCCGCGGGCAGGCGCGTCATGGAGGTCGCCGCCCGCAACCTCACCCGGGTCACCCTCGAACTCGGCGGCAAGTCCGCCGCCGTGATCCTGCCCGACGCCGACCTCGACACCACCATCGCCGGGATCGTGCCCGCGGCCTGGATGAACAACGGCCAGGCGTGCGTGGCCCAGACCCGCGTCCTCGCCCCGCGCAGCCGGTACGAGGAGGTGGCCGAGGCCCTCGCGGCGGCGGCCGGCGCGCTGGTCGTCGGCGACCCGCTCGACCCGGCGACGCAACTCGGCCCGCTTGTGGCCAGGCGGCAGCAGCAGCGCTCCCTGGACTACATCCGCATCGGCCAGGAGGAAGGCGCGAAGGTCCTCTCGGGCGGCGGCCGCCCGGCGGGCCTGGACCGCGGCTGGTACGTCGAGCCCACCCTCTTCGGCGACGTGGACAACTCCATGCGGATCGCGCGCGAGGAGATCTTCGGCCCGGTCGTCTGCCTGATCCCGTACGGGGACGAGGCGGAGGCGGTACGGGTCGCCAACGACTCGGAGTTCGGCCTGAGCGGCAGCGTCTGGACCGGCGACGTCGAGCACGGCATCGACTTCGGGCGGCAGATCCGCACCGGCACCTTCAACGTCAACACCTTCAGCCTGGACATGCTCGGCCCGTTCGGCGGCTACAAGAACAGCGGCGTGGGCCGGGAGTTCGGCCCGGAGGGACTGAGCGAGTACCTGGAACACAAGATGATCCACCTGCCGGCGGGCCACGAGGCGGGTGCCTGATGGGTGACCGCTGGCAGGTCGAGGTGGACCGGGGGGTCTGCATCGGCTCGGGCATGTGCGTGAACCACGCCCCGGACGGCTTCGTCCTGGACTCGGCACGCCAGTCCCACCCGCGCGCGGCCGAGTCGGACGCGAACGAGCCGATCCTGACGGCGGCGGAGGGCTGCCCGGTGGAGGCCATCCTGATCACGCTGGCCGCCACGGGCGAACCGGTCTTCCCACCGGAGGACTAGGTGTATTGATCACGAGCGTTGTTGACACTCGGCTGGTCTTGAACATGGCGAAGACCTCCGGTGTGGTGGGAGCTGTCTAGGAACCCATTGC
>NZ_JBIAJH010000090.1:0-9264 GCF_042871845.1 Streptomyces sp. NPDC005533
GCAACCTCGCGATCAACACACTCCGCGACGCAGGCCACCACAACATCGCCGCCGGAATCCGAGAAGTCTCCTACACTCCGTTCACCCGCCCGCTCGACCTCCTCGGACTACCCCCGACCTGCGACGCAGCAAGATCAACACGACAATGAATTAGCCCTGGTTCATCGAGCCGTACCTGTCAACCCAGCAGGTACGGCCGGCCCCTACCTCGAACGGCTGCATGAGCAGTTCGAATGGGTGATCTGGCGGTTGCGGCCCAGCGGTCAGGGGCGGGAGCTGCCCGCCCCTGGACGCCGGGCGGTTTCCCTCGGTGGTTTTCGTCGACGCGAACGCCTGAAGAGACGCGAACACGTGAAGATCTGTGACGGCGCCGTCGCGCACCGGCCCGTCTGGGCGGCCCCAGCCGTCACCACCGAGGGCCGGCGCGAGATCCTCGGACTGTGCGGGCCGACGGGGGGCGAAGGCACCAAACACTGGATGCGCATCCTCGCCGAAATGAAGCCCCGCGGCGCCAACAAGTCCCTGATGCTCGTCTGCGACGGGCTCAAAGGCCTGCCCGACGCGTCATCGATCTGCTACGCCGAGGGTTACAAGGGATAGTCCGTTCGCTGCCTGGAGAAAGACCAACAGCCCGGGATTCCCGTCCCGGGCCGCCGATGGTCACTCGCCTCGCCGGCTTTGACGTCGAGTGGTTCCTGCAAAAGCTGTGGTCAGCGCCACCCGGTTCCCGCCGGGCAGACCCCACGCGCCACTTCTCATTCTACAAAGATCTGTCGGTCATGGTAGAAGTCGGCCTGTCTGTGCGCGACTGTTACGCCACACAGCGGAAAAGGATCTTGCGTTTGCTCTGAGTACCAGCGCCGTTGTTTGGCGCGCGGCCAGTCGAGCCGATGGTCTGTCGCTATGGCCCAACCCCACTTGACATCTTCCCCGCCGGAACCTCCCACTCGCGAAATCGAAGTGAAGACGCTCAACAACGTCTATCGCGGAACCCAGGCCGTCCTTCGAAAGAATCGCTTCTGGTGCTGCTCTTACGAGCACGGGCAAACGAGCGGACTGTGTTGTCGAAATGATCCTATTTGGGCTGCATGTAAGGAGATAGTGGCGTAGGTGAAGCTGATGCCACGGTCGGTTAAACTGCCGCGCTGCGCTCCACCATGCGCGGGCTGGGCGTTGGCGACACGGCCGCACCTGATGGCATCTTCTTGGCAGGGCGCAGCGGTCCATGTGGCACTACAAGCTGAGGTCACCTCTGGTGTTTGGCGCGTTGGGTGGCTGGTCATGGCTGAGGTATAGGTGTGGCAGGGCTTGGTTCTGGGCGGACCCGGTGGGCGGTCTGGTCGGGGTTGGTTCGTGTGAGCGCGGACACACAAGTGAGGTCAGGGCATGCTCAGAGCCGCAGCTGACACCGTTCGCCACACTCACGGGTGAAGGGCAGCAACATGACGCACCCCGCACGTGCATGCAGGGCAGTCTGTACGGCACGATAGGGCATTAGCTGAGCCCCGCAGCTGGCGAGTTGAGCCTCTCGACGCTCGATGGTTGCGGGGTTTAGCCCGTTACATCTCATGGCCTCGCTATCCTGACAGCCGCCTCGGCGCAACAGCTCACGGATATGTGGGCAGCGCCCGCTCAGGGGGCTGGCACGCTGCACGGACCTGAGTGAGACGCGTTGTCCGGGGAGTGCCTGTCAACTAGGGACATCCCAGATGAGCTCTGGTTTCAGAAGTAGTAGCCGGAGATTGTCCGCGCCCACCCGTACCCGGTGGGAAGCAATGCGGTCCTTTTGGCTCAAATTGCGGTGGAGTGCACCTGCTTGGAGAAGAGCCTCGGGTAGCGAGCGGTCGACATAGCTGTTCACTCGGGGGTCTCCGCTCGCCTTGAGCAGCATGTTGAGGTTTCTTGAGGTGATGCCTAGAGCGGGGCCGCGCCCCGGGAGCCAGTACAAGGCCGGCCCCCTACCATCCCAAGTTTTCGTTTCTCGCCGGTACATGAGGCCTTGGTCCTGCTCGATGTGGCCTGGCACAGCGGGCCGTGCGACACCTTTCGCGTCACGTACGTGAGCACGCTTCTGGAACAGTGCCTTGCGCAGAGCCTCACCGACGGCTGTTGCGACGCCGCCTTGAGCGGTGCTCCGCTCGTCCATGACGGATGCCTGCCTTGCCAGCGACGCGGCCAGTGGTGCGGCGACGGTATGAGTGAGGTCGCTCATGCGCAATCCAGTTGCGGCCGCGACCAGTCCCAGGCCCGACAACATGGCGGCTGCGGCCGTGATGACTCCCTCCATCGTGTCGCTGCGTTCCGGAAGCGCCTTGTTGATATGAGGCGTGAGCTGCCGGGCTGCCTCTTGCTCAAGATGTTCGAGATAACCGCTTGCTTGCTCCCCTTGTTCGTACAAGTGAGCAATGATCCTCTCGCCGATAGTCCGCAGAGGCTTGGTGAGGCTCTCCCCGCCGCCGTTCTTGTACCAGCGCCAGTCAACCTCGCCACCTTCGCGGGACAGGTAGGCGACCACAGAGCGGCGGTAGAGGGACTCCTGCATGGCGGGAGGAAGCATTTGGGCTGCGATTACGGGGATCGACCGGATCTGGTTGCCCGGCTTCGCGGTCAGGTCGCGATTTCGGCGGCCCTTGATCTCAGTGGCGTTGCCGGCTGCGCGGATGACGAGCTCGAGCTTCTTCTCCATCTCCCGGACCTCCGACGCGGAGGACACTCGAGTGAGCGGGATGTCATCGAGGAGGATGGGCATGTCACCCTCGAAGTCGAGGGCGCACTCAATGTCGGTGACAGTGCTGTTCATCCCCTTGGTGGGGATGGGCGGCCACGAGTGAGGCCGGGGCGTCAGGAGCAGACTGCGGCCGGTGTTGGCTGCAGAAGTCTTGCCAGAGTTGGGCTCAGCATCGAAGACAAACGTCGCCGACAAGGGACGCAGACTATGGGCCATGGCGCGAGCTCCTACAGCGAGTGCCATCATCGGGGCCCATCCATGCGTGGCGATTGCCTCAATGGCCTGCCGGCACTCACTGTCAGATGCGGCGCAGTCGAGCGGCTCTGCGGCGCGGCGTAGTGCCGGTGGCGCTCCGATCAGCCGGACGAGTCGGTTGCTTGGGTAGGTGCGGGCGTCTGCGAAGACGTATGTGAGGCCTGCGTCGGGGAGTTTATGCCAGCCTGTATGGGTGACGACAGGGATACGGGGGAGGCGTTTGCCCTGGTCCGTGATGATGTTGATGAGGACGTCGCGAGTCGTGCGGGATGCTGCGCCACTGTCATCGCTGAAGTCGTTCCAACCGTCGGCTGTGCGCAGGTCGGAAAGGCTCTTGGTGAGCGTGTCCGCCCCGATGGTGATCGTGTAGTAGCGGCCGGCGGACTTGCCGTCTTCCCCCAGGACCACGAGGCGCTCTGACACGTAGGGAGCCCAGTCAAGAACGACTTCCCAGGCGACCTCCTTGCCGCGGCGGACCTTCCATACAGTTCCGCCGTGTTCGTCGGCTTCGTAGCGCCAGCCGGTGGATCCGATGACGGGCAGACCGGGTGGTGTTTCCGTGGCCTCGCTGTCGTCACTCCAGTCCGTGGCGGTAGGGGGGCTAGGCCTGGGGCTGGTGATCACTGCAGAGCCAGATGGCCGTGGGGTCTGCTGGCTGGGGCCGGCGGGAGCAGCGGCGGTGTGGGAGACGTCTTTGACGGAGGAGCTGGTCATGCTGCTGGCGGCGCCCGGCTTACGGGGAGCCAAGGCCATCCCGAGGGCCTCGAGTACGGCCTCCTGGCCGCAGGCAGGGGTTCCCTGGCAGCGGATTAGCGTCCCATCACTGCCGTTCTCGCCGCGGGGTGTGTGGTGCGTGGCCACGAGTAGAGTGTGGCGCTTGCGGGTGGGGACAGGGCAGCTTGCTTGCAATCGCCCTGGGCCCAGGGTCACTGGATCGCAACTCAGCTTTGTGAGGGCTTTGATTGCCCTTTCAAGTTCTGAGGAGGCTGACTGGATGGTCAGTGACTGTGAGGTCACGCTGCCGCCTCCCCGCAAGCGATCCGGGGAACATCGAGTGCCTGGCGTTCTACGATCCGCCACAGCTTGTCTTGCAGGGCGAGGCATTCCCACAGGTCGATGGTGGGAAAAAGCTCCCATCCCTTGCCTTGTTGCAGGTCGTCTTCGGCGACCGTGGCCAGGTGATGATCAATGCGAAGGGTGTAGTACGTGCGGGGAACTCGGCCGTGGCGATTCAGCAGGGTCAGATGTGCGAGTACTTCGGGGCACCAGTTGAGAACCTGCTCCATGCGCTGAGGCGAGGCTGCCCAAACGCCTGCTTGCCTCCCATAGCCAGGGGTCCGAAACCACCATTTCGGGCATTGAGGGACCTCCATCAGGTCAAGCGGAGTCCTCCAATCCGGGAGTGAGGGGCGGCCGGGGGTGAAAATGTTCTGGAAACTGGCGTGCTGGTATTCTCGGATGGCCCTGACCATGGGTACTCTCTCATTCGCAGTATCAAGTTCGCCGGACGTGCCAACGGAACCCTTCTCGGCTGCCTACATCAGACCTAGAAGGGCGGTTGCGCAACGGCGAGCTTCCTGAGGCCCGGAAACTTCTTGGCGGGAGTGCGCCGGGCCTCTTCTGTGTTCGAATTGCGTTACATCTCTGCTCAGGCGACCCCAACCTTGCGTTCAGCCTCGTGCTGAGCGCGCATGATTTCCCACACCAGCGCCTGCAGCTCCTGAGAGGCTCTGATCACAGCCTGGGGATCCTCCGCGATGGCGCGCGCCGAGCGCTCGGTCAGCAACCCCACCGACATGGCCGCCGCGAGCCTCCGGCCGTTCTCCGGTGAGATGCCCCGCCGAATGTCATGCCCCGGTACACCTGCTGTAGCTGCGACAGCGGCGACAGTAGGCCTCGTAACGGCCCCTGACATCTGGGCGATCTCCGCAGCTGTCAGACCTAGGCGGCGATCCGGGCCCCGATGTGGTGCGGACTGCACGATCAGCCTCTCCAGTCCTCTAGGAAAATTGACCAGCAATCAACCTAGCCGCTCTAAAACACCCGGTACACCCAGACGCGCGCCCTGGGGCAAAGTTCATCAGATCGGTCTACCGCATGCGACTCCGACAAAGCGTCAGGCGCATACGGCGTGGAGATCCTGGCGCCCCGTTTGCCATCGAGACGCGAGGAAGGTCGAGCAGACTTGCTCTCAACAGGACCGGCGCTTGGGGTTGATACGCCCTGTGAGAAACATGCCAGATCTCTTGCAGAAACCATGCTTCTGCAGGCTGGGGCTGGATATGAACTCGGCCGAACAGCGTCCTGCCAGCGGTGGAACGGTTTGAAGATTCTTTGAGATTCCATTCGGAGTCGATGACCGATTATCGAGCCAGTGATGGCTGACTTCGTGCTTCGCGGTGGCCCCTGGGGTTCGCTCGCACCCTGGCAGCGGACTACAGGCGGGGCCCGGGACATGTTCGCCTGCGAAGGCGCACGAGCGAGTCATGGTGGTGGGCCGCGACCGAGGCGGTATGGGCATGAACGGCGAAGGTGATTGCTGCACCAAGGCTCTCCGCACCAGATCAGTACTGTATGCAACGGGACAGAGTGGGCGACAGGTAGCACGACAGCGCCCCACCGCAGAGCCTTCCCGGATCTGAGCGTCGTACGCGCCGGCGTTGGGGGATCTTGCCGTGATCTCTTCGTCTGCGAACAGAAACGGTTTATCTCACCCGCAGGGCACGGCCATCGTCTGGTTTGGGAAATGGCCCTACAGGCCCCCCTTTTTATTACCTGGCTGTCGGCTCGTAAAGGGGCCTGTAGACAGGCTGTGCCTCTCGCAGAGCTTGGATGTGGGCGAGGGAATCCGCCGTGCGGCCTCTGCTGGCGTGTGCGGTAGGCGGCTGTTCCCACCGCTACTGACGCGGGGGCTTCAGGCTAGGGACTTGGCGGCGGCCTGCCAGCGATGTTCCCGTCGTTCCCTCTGTTCCCGATCAAGGGAGCCAGGCCCCTACCGGTGTCGTCACCCTGATCGACTCGCCGTGATTTCGCTGCCGTAAGGCTGGGCGCACATGGTGGGAAGCAGCCTGTATCGCGTTTGGCGGAGCGAGGCAAGCCAGGTGGTTGCTAGGGCCTGCATCCATGGCGGAAACTTGACGTTGGGTTGGGAGGCAAGGAGCTGGTGTGCTAGAGAGGATCGAAAAATCGCTCGTCGGCACAGGATTCGTGGTCCGAGGTCATGCCCCTCAGGAACCGGCCTGAGCGGTGATCGGGCCGCCGTTAGGCGATGTTTCTCGGGTCAAGGCCGTAGCCAGATCGCGAGGGCTGCGAGGGGACGGGCAGCGAGGTAGATGAAGGCGCGTTTCCCGTAGCAGGCGGCGACAACGCGGAAGCCGTCGAGGTGGTTGATGGCTGGTTCGACGGGTTGCGCTTCTCGTAGCGCTCGCTGTCGACGCCGGTGGGCCGACCGCTTCAGCAGCCTTGACTCTACCGGGTTCTTTGCTGGCCAAGGGTACGGGGAGATAGCGGGGAGATGCCGCGTCGTCGCAGGTAGCGGCGATTTTTTCTTGGGTGTATGGCGTTGCCCGCCACATCACGGTCGTGCCGGGTCCGACGCCGGTGGGAGGCACTGAGATCTGGCTGAGGAGGTAATCGAGTTGGGGTCCGTCGCCGTGGCAAACCCGCCTATATAGCTGTGGCTGAGGACGCCGCGACCGGCAGGATCACCGAGTTCAGCGAGGATGGGCCCCCCGTATCTGCCGATCGTCCGGCTCTGGGAGAACGCCCAGGCTGGGCCTGTCCCGTTCCTGCAGCCCGACGCCGGGATCCGTCAGATCATCTGCGCTGCGAGGCGGTCGAGCCCCTCAGCGCCCGCATCCGCCGCGTAACCAGCGTCCGCGGCCACTTCTCCTCCGAAAACGCCGCACTGAAGCGCGTCGATCCCGCGGTGATGTCCCCCGGCCCGAAGGCACCGGACACACACGCTCGACCAGCCGCTGGAAGCAAGCCCTGCAAGCCTCTGGCGTCGCCTTCAACGGCCCCTCAGCAACTACCAAACCTAACCCGACCAGCCAGTCCCGTATCACCAAAGCCTTTACAGGCCCATGCGCCGGGGCTTGATCCATGATCATGTTCGTGTGGTGGGAAATGAGTCTTGCGTAGCGATCGTCAGCGAGAGCAAGATCACGGGGCTTTCGGCCGCGTGAGGTTGACCAAGGGCTGCAACTGGCGGACCGCGGCCAGGGCGGCTCCTCCCGCAATCTGCTCTGGTTGCTTCCTACGGATAGCGGGTCCCAGCCACGGAGAAGCTGGTACCAGACGCCGAGTCAGCCGTGCTCCGTGAGCAAGGAGGCACATCCGAGCAGGCAGACCAGCATCTGGTTCCGCGGCCGGAGCTGTCCTCTGAAAGCTCAGCCAATGCCGGCCTCGAGGACGCCGGGCAGCACCATCCGGGTGACATTTCCAGAAATCCGCAGGCGAACATGCCCGTGGATACGTTGTGTCCGTGCGTGATGCCACACTGAGTAGACAGCGGAGCTCTCATGAGCAACGGCTTGTCTTGGCAGAGGCCGTCCTGATGAGGCTCCGCTTCCTCAATCCCGGGAAACAGCAGTTCACACAGCAGGTGACGTGCCCCCTTAGGAGGCCCTAACAGAAGCTGTTGATCATGTGCTGTCGGCTCGGTTGCTCGTTGGTCCGTTCGTGGCGAAGAGGAACTCCCGGCCCTGGATGGTCTCGGATGAACTGTGGTCGCTGGTCGAGCCGTTGCTGCCGGTCCCGGCACCGAAGCTGTGGCGGGTCGGCCGCGGGTTCCTGACCGGCAGGTTCTGTGCGGTATCCTGTTCGTGCTCCACACCGGGATCCAGTGGGAGTACCTGCCCCAGGAGCTCGGCTTCGGCTCGGGCATGACGTGCTGGCGACGGCTCGCTGCCTGGAACGAGGCCGGCGTTTGGGACCAGCTGCACCTGGTCCTGCTCAAGAAGCTGCGGTCGGCCAAGCAGCTGGACTGGTCCCGGGCGGTGATCGATTCCAGTCATGTCCGGGCCGCTCGACGCGGCCCAAAAGCGGACCCAGCCCGGTCGACCGAGCACGGCCGGGCAGCAAGCACCACATCCTCGTCGATGGGCAGGGCATTCCGCTCGCGGTGTCGCTGACCGGTGGGAACCGTAACGACGTCACCCAGCTGATGCCTCTGCTCGCGAAGATCCCGTCAGTCGCCGGCCTGGTCGACCGGCCGAGGCGACGGCCTGATGTCCTGCTGGCCGACCGGGGTTACGACCACGACAAATGCCGACGCCTGGTCTGGGCTCAGGGCATCAAACCGGTGATCACCCGTCGTGGCGTCCCGCACGGCTCCGGCCTCGGCGTCCACCGGTGGGTCGTCGAACGGACGATCGCCTGGCTTCACGGCTTCCGGCGCCTACGCGTCCGATGGGAACGACGCGACGGGACATCCATGAAGCCTTCCTCGGCCTCGCCACCTGCCTCATCACCCACCGACACGTCCAACGCCTCTGTTAGGGCCTCTTACTGATCATTTCAGAATGAGTTTGCTGTAGGGGCTTGGCAGTTGGGCTTGAGGGCGGCAGAGTGCTGTGGGTGCCGGATGATCTTGTGCCTGATGACCTGTGAGAACGCGTCGCTCCTCTGCTGCCTCCTCGTCCGCCGCGGCGCCGGAGGTATCCCGGTCGACCGCGCACGTCCGGGCAGCAAGCACCACCTGATCACCGACCGCCACGGCACACCCCTGGCCGTGTCACTGACCAGCGGAAACCGGCACGGCATCACCCAGCTCATGCCCCTGCCAGACGCGATACCCCGCATCCGCAGTCTGGTGGGCCGGCCCCGTCACCGACCGCGGCGGCTATTCGCCGACCGAGGCTACGACTACGACAAGTACCGACGCCTCCTCCGCGTTCGCGGCATCACTCCAAAGATCGCCCGCAAGGGCACCGCCCACGGATCCGGCCTGGGCAAGACAAGGTGAGTCGTCGAGCGGACCTTCGCCTGGCTCCACCAGTTCAAACGACTCCGCACCCGCTACGAGATACGCGCCGACCTCACCTGAGCCTGCTCCAACTCGCCTGCAGCATCATCTGCTTGAGACGACTCCGAACCTCATTCTGAAATGATCAGTTAGCCCGTGACCGTGGTGGGCGGTCTTGCCGACGTCCGTCTGGAGGAAGACGCCTATGCCTTCGGTGTCTACTGACTTTGAAGCCGGGTTGTCGTAGGGGGCTGACGATCGGTGATCGTCGCGGTATGCCGGGTGTATGAGGTATCCGCAGGGTGGGGGTCTT
>NZ_JBIAJH010000091.1:0-4023 GCF_042871845.1 Streptomyces sp. NPDC005533
CTCCGCAGCCCACCCCTGGGCCTCAACCATCCCCACCATGCCCTGACAACGACAACCACCAGCTCAGGACACGATCCGCTGCTGGAGTACTAAGTATCCAGTGACGCACTCCACCAACGACGGCCTCCGGTCGCCTGAGGGCCGGCCGCAAAACCGGACACCCTTGACATCTTTTCCCTTTAGACCCAGCCAGCGGGGAAACCTCACGTCGCACGGGCAAAAGGGTCCGATGCCCCCCGCAGCGTCGAAGAAGTCATCTCAGTTGGTCAGTCGGTAGCAGATGGGGGTGCACGTCATGCTGGCGAAAGCAAGCTGGGCGTAGTCGCAGCCCTTGTGCGTGGAGTCTGCCGGGCGGCCGTCGGCGGGTCCTGGCCTGGACTGTGTCGGCGGAGTACCCCGGACGGGTGGTTCGAGACCGAAGCTGTCGTACATGTCCGCGCCTGAGCCACCGACAGTCGGGGACAGAGCGGTCCGCTCCGTGGACAAGTGGATCTCCGATCAAGACTTCCCCCGGCCGACAGGATTCGGACGCGTCAGGTGGCCCGGCGCTTCAGGGCCTCCATATTCACCGATTCGATCGCACAGCGGACCCAGTCCAGCTCACCGCGGGGGCTCGTTCAGGAGCAGGCGGTGGAACCCGGCCAGCACTGGCGCCGTCGACCACTCCGAAAACTGCCGATGGGCCGTCGCACCGGAAGCCCCGAACCACGCCGCGGGCAGCTGCTGCCAGGTGCAGCCCGAGGTGGCGACGGACACGACCGCCGCCAGCACTTCCCTGTCGCCGTGCCGACGCCGGCCACCGCCCTGAGGCCGCGACGGCGCATCAGGCACCAACCGCTGGAACATGTCCCACAGCTCATCCGGCACCGGCCGCTCAGCGAACCCGACGACCCCGTATCTCGAGATGAGGGACGTTCCAGCTGGCCGAGATGCACTTCAAAGCCGCGCACACATTGATCAACGCCTTCGTCCCCTGTCGGTGGCCTGTGAGCTCGCGCTGGACCGCCACCCCGTGGGCGAATACTCCTCGGCCCGCACCGAATGCAAATTTTTGCGCCGCGCTCCCCGCCACCCGTCCGTCGAGGCCCTGTACCACAGCTGCCTGCACAGGTATCAGGCGAGGATGAAAACGGCACCGATCCTCCACGGCTCGTCGGCAATGACGGGCCGGACACTGCCAGCGAGCAAAGGTCGCCGTATACCCCTGCAATACGGCCCACTTATTGGACAGGGGGAGAACTGGGGCCCCTCCGCCCACGCGAAGCCACAGCCACATACTGAATCATCTATTCCTCAACTAAGTTGGAACAACCACGGGTCGGCTCACTCGAGATTCACAGAGCACCTTTCTAAGGCATTGCATCACCGCAACCTTGAACATCGACAGACCCTCCCCAGCAGGGAAGTAACCCCACTGGCTAATTGAGGCCAAGTTAGAGCGCCAAAAAATGCGGGGCACTCTCACCTGCACCATCAGAAGAAAATTCCGAATATCCCGTGTGGCACCCGGCGCAGCCCCGCCCGGGAAGGCGCCCGGTGTACCCTCCAGCGCGCCAAGCGGTGTAAAGGCCCGCCGGCGACAGCCGTGCTCCGGCCGACATCCTCTGCCTCTCCCGTGAAACGGACGAGTGTCCGCCGCAGATTGCTCAGGAACAGACATCCCGGGAGACTCCGCCATAAGGGGATACGATCAGTAAGCGGTTGACCCGTTAGAACAGGCTTAGTGGACCGGAGGAGGCACCCCGATGGAAGTTCTGAAGCGATTAGAGCAGCGGCTGGAAGATCTGGTGAACGCCGCTTTCGCCAAGCTGTTTAAGTCCGAGGTCCACTCGGTGGAGATCGCCGGGGCCCTTCAGCGGGAGTGCGACAACAACGCGACGATCTGGAACCGCGAGCGGACGGTCGTCCCCAACGACTTCGTCATCACGCTTTCCGCGAGCGACTACGAGTGCCTGAGACCGTACTTCGGGCCGCTCAGTGACGAGCTCGCGGGCCTCGTCCGCGACTACGCCAAGCAAAAGCGCTTTAGCTTCATGGGCCCCGTCAAGATCCACCTTGAGAAGGCCGAGGAGCTCAACAGTGGCCGGTATCGCGTCCGCAGCTGCACCCTTGTGCCCCCGGCCTCCCAGCCCCAGCAGCTGCACCACCCGCCGCAGACTGCCTACAGCCACCCGCCAGCGCGGGCCCAGCCCGTACTTGGCGTTTCAGAGCGCCAGCCCGGCGACAGGGCCTCGGTGCCCGTGGATGCGGCGGTCCGCCACTGGATCGAGATCAACGGCACCCGCCACCAGATCTCGCGCCCCACGCTCGTACTCGGCCGCGGCACCGAAGCCGATGTACGCATCCACGACCCCGGCGTATCGCGTCGGCACTGTGAGATCCGGACCGGAAGACCCTCGACGATCCGCGACATCGGCTCCACCAACGGCATCGTGGTGGACGGACGGCACACCACCCGCACCACGCTCCGCAACGGCTCGCAGATCGTCGTGGGCAGCACCACCATCATTTACCGTCAAGCCGAAGGGTGAATACCCCAGGGCCATCGGCAGAATCCTCCAGTTTTCCTGTACACCGAGGGAAGCTCGAGCAGGCCATCCGGAAGAGCGGAACCAACTAGGCATCTTCGGCCGAAGTGCGATGCGCGAGAACGTCAGTGCATCTGACACCCTCGGGCGGCATAAACCGGCGGACCTGCGACCTCCCCCCTCCTGTGATAGATAAATTTCCCTGCTCGGGGTCTGGCGCGGAGACGTCGGCCGGGTATGGGGTGGGTCAGAGAACCACTCGGCCCACGGCGCCTATGAAGTGGACGACGCTGCCCTCGAGCTGTCGGCGGACGGTGCCCGCCCCCCGGGGGCGTGAGCACTGAGCCGCCGAGCTGAAGACGTATGAGTCCTAGCACTGGCTCCCTACGGTCCGGCTCCCTCCGTATGCACTCGACCTGCCCCCCGTCGAGGCCGTCTGGTCACTCGTGCGTACAGCGATAGCTAACACCGCTTTCGGCACACCCAACGACCTCGGCCGCAACCTCGGCCGTGACTTACGCAGGATCTAACTCCGGCCCCACCTGATCGACGGCCGCCTCACACCACCGACCTGACTATCGGCCCACCCAACTCCGCCTGGAAACCTCAGGTCCCGGTAGCCCACACCCCGCGAACGAGCTGCCCTACTCTCTTTTCTGGCCATTCGCGCACAGAGGTAAGTCTGTTAATTCACCGACAAGGAAAGCAGGTGGTGACCTGTAACAACAGGAAGCCCTCGTAGTCTGGCCGTGGCTGTTCCGCACCGGCGACGACTTGCGAGCACCTTACGACCAGACAGAGGTCCGGGGCCATTCATGTCTCCGATGGCGTGTGAAGTGAGCCAGTGCTCAGATCAAGACCTGGAGTCTCCTCCAACAAGCCCGCATCAGATTCAACACTCCTACCTCGATCACAGCGTCCTCACCCTGAAAACTCCCCGCTGAAAAACCCAGTGTTGCTTCACCCCCACGAACTCCGTTCTCCTGCACCATCAAGATCCAAGTGTCTCCAGTGTCGAAATCCCCTGGGCACGCCTCTCAGTGCTATTGGTCCTGACAAATCACATACGCCTGGAACCCGCCGCCGAGCAGGGCGACGGAAGCCTGGGTCTGCCAGCCTGTGGCTGGGCCGGACTGAGGGCCTGCGCCTGTGGGAATCGGCTTGTTCTCGATGACATTGAGCGTGCTGAGGAGACCGAAGGTGTCGTAGCCGCCTCCAGTCGCGACATCGCCGGCAAGACACGAAGCAGTCGACGTCACGTTCACGCCCACCAACAGCGGGTTGGCTTGGGTTCCTCTGATGGTGTAGGTGTTCAGAGTTGCGGGGCCCTGGGCGCCGGTAGCCCCCTGGAATCCCTGAGCGCCGGTAGCCCCGGTAGCCCCGGTGGAACCCTGAGCGCCCGTAGCTCCGATGGCTCCGTCTACACCGTCTGCACCTTGGAAGCCCTGAGCGCCGGTAGACCCAGTTGAACCCGTAGCGCCGGTAGCCCCGGTCG
>NZ_JBIAJH010000091.1:4120-9022 GCF_042871845.1 Streptomyces sp. NPDC005533
GCCCGTAGCTCCGATGGCTCCGTCTACACCGTCTGCACCTTGGAAGCCCTGAGCGCCGGTAGACCCAGTTGAACCCGTAGCGCCGGTAGCCCCGGTAGACCCGGTGGAACCCTGGGAGCCGGTAGGACCGTCAGCACCGGTAGCGCCCTGCGGGCCTGCTGGGCCGGGATAGCCTTGCGGCCCCCGCGGGCCCCGGGGCCCGGGCTTGTCCTTGTCGCCCCCTGCCGGCATCAACCCATGAGTGGCTTCACTCATCGCCCCGTTAGGACCAGGTACGACGCGAGCGTTGCTGGGATCCGACCTGTAGATCGCATCGGCAACGGCGGTAGTGCTCGGGAGAACATTGAGCGCCGCGGCGAGAGTACCCACCGATACCAGCGTGGCCGCTCTGAGGTGTGCAGTTCGAATCGACCGATGACTCACTGGAATGCCTTCCTGGATAGCCGTGCCGCATGAGATGCGCTTAGCGGATATCGCGATGTTAGTAAGATCCGATAGATTCACTCTTCAGCCGAAGGGCTAGAGTCCCTCGGGGTGACGGCGTGTCGTGAATACAAATCACCCAAGCGGCTGATCGTTCAACAGTCTGACGCCGTCCGTCGGCGTCGTGGTCCGCTGATGGCCGCCACTTGTTCGAGGAGTGAAGCGTCAACCTACGCAGCGACGTCGGAGTGCCGTTTTCCCGCCTGTCGCGAGGCCTGTCGCAAGCATCAGAAGACCTGCCGTCACAGGAGGGCGGACAGGCAGGATGAACGGAGAGCTGAGTTCGCGTCGGATGACAGAATGAGCCAGTCACTTCAAAGTCGGGTTGTGCCGTACGAGACGCTATGTGCTTCCGCCGCCACGGCAGATGACGTTCTCGGCTGCAGGCCCTACAGGAAGGGCGCGATCGGGCCCTCAACGGGCACCGCAAGAGATTCCGCTGGAACTTGCCGCCGGCGCACACGCGCCGTACCCGGCCGGCTGCGGCTACCGGCTGGTCCGATACATGACCTGTAGCCGTTTGCCAGCTTCGTGAAGGTGCTCTGGGCGGGCGGCGTGATGGAACAACGAGCTGGGGGTTCCTACGTGATGAGGCTGGACCACAACAGGATGAGTCAGTCATTCGGCGCACGACTGGGGAAAATGGGCAGCAGCGCTATCCAGACTGCGGTGCTTGGCAGCCCTGACTCTGATGTACCGGTGGTGTGTCCTGACGACCCCGATGAGTTGTCAATCTTCCAGCGTGAGTACTACAACGACACCTGGTGGTGCGGCACCCGTCTGCCGGGGGGCTGCGGCGGCCGTCTGACGATCAGGCTGTGCACTGACAATGTGTGCCATTTTGTGCATTACCAGGAAACCGATATTCAGTCGCAGTGCAGCCCCCAGTCTCGTGGCCCTGAGAGCGCGAACCATCTGTTCGTCAAGGCAGATTTCGCGGCATGGCTGAGCGCTCAGGGCATGGAGGCGGACTTTGCTTTCCCCAATCCTGTTGGATCCGCGGTGACAGCACGCCTGGAAGACGGGCGAGTGCTGCTGATTCATCTTGACCGCGATCAGCCCGTCCTGTGGAACGACCAGACAGCCTGGGAGATCTTCCTCGGCCCCGGCGTCAGAATGGATCGTGACGTTCTCTTCAAGCGCGGTTACGTCCACCGTATTCGCTTCGACATCCGGCCGGGCGCGCGTCGTTCGGTCCGAATCCGCCTTGAGACACCCACTCCGACGGTCCACCCCAGGTGGTTTGACCTAGGCGAACTCCTTCCACAGAGGGGATGATCGTCATCGCCAACCTGGTTGCGGCACCCTCCACCGAGCCACATACCGACGATCAACGAGGCCCCGGAACGCGTTCAGGGGCGCCCGCTCCGCTTTCCTGCTTTAGAAGCCATCTCATTTGGATGGTTGGGCAGGCTGTCAATCGTGGTGGGGATTGTTGAGCGGCTGGTGCCGGACGAGTTGTGGCAGCTGTTCCAGCGGGTGGTGCCAGAGGCGCCGTCGCGGCCTCAGGGGGGTGGCCGGCGTCGGCACGGTGACCGGGAAGTGCTCGCTGCGATCGTGTTCACATGGCAGCAACTGCCGGCGGCGTCGTTCGGGCCCGTCGGGAGCGACCGCTCACCGGCGGTTCTCCGAGTGGAGCGAGGCCCGTGTGTGGGCCATGCTCCACCGCCTGCCCCTGGACGAGCTCGGCGCTCGCGGCGAGCTGGACTGGTCGCGTTGTGTGATGATCGACTCGGTGAACATGCGGGCACTCAAAAGGGGGCCCTGACGGCTCCGGATCCTGTGGACCGGGGCAAGTTCGGGTCGAAGATCCACTGCATTACGGAGCGAACCGGTCTGCCCCTGCCGGTCCGCATCTCGGGCACTAACCTGCACGACAGCCAGGCCCTTGAGCCCCTCGCCCGCGGCATACCGCCCATCCGTTCGCGACGCGGACGCCGACGGCGCAGACCCGGCAAGCTCCACGGTGACAACGGCTACGACTACGCCCACCTGCGGGAATGGTTACAAGGACGCGGCATCAGGCACCGCATCGCCCGCAAGGGCATCGAATGCTCGCAGCGTCTGGGCTGACACCGATGGGTGGTCGAACGCACGATGTTTTGGCTCGCCGGCTGCCGCCACCTCCACGACGCCACGAACGCGAGGCCCAACACTTCCTCGCTTTCACGAGCATCACCTGTACCCTCATCTGCTACCGCAGACTCGACACATGAGATGACCTCTTACTGATCTTTTCGTTGATTCAGTGGGTGTGATGGTGTTGTTGGTAGGAGGCTGTCCCGGTGTCCTGCAAGGCTTCGTCTAGTGTGTCCGGTTCTCCTGTCTTTCCTTTGAAGCGGCCTGAGTTGGCGGAGGCTCGCCGTGTTAGTGCGTCGAGTTGATCGGGCAGGGCCGCTCGAACACGCAGATCGCGGGGATGATGGGGGTCCATGCAGCAAGTGTCGGCGGTGGAGACATGCGTGGGAGAGTGGCGGGGCCCAGGCGCTGAGGCGGCGTCCGGCACCCGGTCGGCGGCCGAAGCTGGACGACACCCAGGTGAGACTGGTGCGGAACGCGTTGGAGCGGGGTGCTCAGGCGCATGGGTTCGAGGCTGATCTGTGCACGTTGGAACGGGTCGGCCTGGTCGTCGAGCGGGTGACCGGCGTGTTCGTTGTCGAGAGCCTGTGGCGGCTGCTGACCGGCCGGCTGGGGTGGAGTCTGCAGCGGCCCGAGCGTCGGGTGGTGGAGCGGGACGAGTCGGAGATCGCCCGTTGGATCGCGCACGAGTGGCCGCGGATCCAAAGGGGGCGGTGAGCACACGTGCCTGGATCGTTTCCCTCGACGAATCCGGCGTCTCGCTGCTGCCGCAGATCCGCCGCATCTACACGCCCCACGGCCGCACCCCACTTCTGGCGCACCGGCTTAACTGGAGCGCGCGGCGATGGCCGGGGCGATGGGCTACCACTCCACCGACCCCGATCGAGGGCACGCCTGTGCTTCCACCTCAAGCCCGGCAGCTACTACACCACCAACCTCATCGGGATCCTGGAGCAGATGACAATGTTCTACCGCGGTGAGCGGGTGGTCCTGGTCTGGAACGGCCTGTCCGCCCACTGGAGCAAGGCGATGCGTGCCTGGGTCGCCGAACAGGACTGGCTCACCCTGGAGCGATGACCCGTCTACGCTCCCAGCTCAACCCGGTGGAACTGCTGTAGTCCTCGCTCAAGAAACGTGAACTCGCCAACCTCGCCGGCCACCACCTCGCAGACGTCGCCGACGCTACCGAACAAGGAATCCACCGCATCAATACCAACCCCCGACTGCTATGGCCCTTCCGCGCCCACACCAGCCTGACCATCCACCCACCACACCCACAGAACTTACGAAAAGACCAATAGGCACCTTGACGGCGGCCTCGAGAGACCGAAGCCTGTTCCGCTGCATGCGGTGGGAGCGGGCACCGTGGACGAAGGAGGCCTGGCCAGCGGCCCGAGCGGCATCCGTCACCGCGACAGCATGCCGGACCCACGGCACGCACCCCAGCCTCGCCTTCGTCACACTCGTCCCACACAAGTTCTGCAACACCGCTGTTGGCGCCCGGCGACTGGGGCCTCCGAATACACAGCACCCTTCGCGTACTGCGCCGCGCTCCGGTGCAAGATGCAAGCGCAGAGCGGACACCGAGGCCAAGAAGCATATGCACCACAGGACCACACAGCGCGTGACCACGTACAGATGACGATTCTGGGAGCAGGCCGCGGGCCCTCCAGAAACCGGGGACACGTCGGCAGGGACCGTGCGGGTCTCGAGCACAGGAAGGCACAAACCGGCTGACGAAGTTTGGTACGAGCTCAACTGTCAGTGTCGACCCACTCCGACACAAGGGCGTGTCGAGGTTGTCTCCGCCGCAGCCGGGCCCACAGCTCCCGCCGGCCAAGTATCCGTTCCAAGTTGCAGGGTGGGCCAAGGTAGGGATCGGTGAGGACGGCTGGAAGGACAGACTGAACAGCTGAGGTGAGCTCGGCAGGCTGCCCCGAAATGGAACCAGACGATCCTGATAGGACTCTTGGCCATTAAGATCTTGGCTGCAGGAGAGGACTACATGGACAGCGCAGAAAAGCATCCCTGCCCGCGGACGGTACACACTAGGGGAGCTGGCGCAGCACGGTATTCGTTAGCCCTCGCCGGCACCCCTTCCTTGGCCACCCCGCCCGCTGGCGGCGATGCCCGAGGACGGGTCACCGTGACCGTGTATGCGCCGGACCCGGTCCTGCACGTCGGGGTGGTCCACCAGCTGCGCCAGCGACCCGAGATCGAACTCGTCGACCTCGCGGACGCCGACGACGCACAGGTGTCCCTCGTCGCCGTGGACAGCGTGGACGACGAGACGGCCGCGCTGCTGTACCGGCTGCGGCACAACTCCGGCACCCGCACCGG
>NZ_JBIAJH010000092.1:0-8968 GCF_042871845.1 Streptomyces sp. NPDC005533
TGCCTCGCTGAACTCGGGCCACCGCCACGCTCTCAACGCTCACCGGTCCACCCTCCACGATCGGAAGTCACACCGAACCATTCACAACCCCGGCCAAATTGTACGCGGAGTGTGTAGAGGGGAAGGAAGTCGCGTAGTGCGGCTCGTCCAGGGCAAGAGTGCGCGCCCACCATGGAGTTCTTTCGAGGTCGGCGTCCAGAGTGTCAGGCTGTCTAGACTCACCGCAAATACCACTGGATGTGCCCTAGGGTGTGTGAGCACGACCATGGAATGTGCTGGGTTGATCCGGTTGGGTAGCTTCGTGCTGCTGCCCCAGCGGGGGTCTTGCCCATATGTGAGTTGCTGGGTGACAGCTAGATTCCCCTTCTGGCTTACTGTATACACAAGTGATTCCTCGGCGGACGTGGTGACAGAAATGGCCTTAATGATCCGCTCGCCCGCTGTAGTGCACGGTATGGGGCCTATCTGTGGATTCCACAGGTAGGGAAGCCCGTCCTGGGCGATGAACTGCGGTGCGGGGACTTTAGACTCAGGGGGGCCGCACAGGCCAAAGACGCGCTCAGCCTTAACGCCGCTCATCCTGTAGGCCAGCAGTAGGCTTAGGTCTTTTCCTATTCGGCCGCCCCAGCGCTGGAGTAAACCTCCCGTGGCCAGGTCGATGACCCAGGAGCCTGAATCGGTCATGGACAAATAAAAATCATCCACCCCGTACAAGGGGTCGGGCAGCGGGAATGCGGCCACGGGCGCCCGCATCGTACGGATCCAAATGGTTGCTTCTGCGCTGCCAGCACGCCGAGTGGCACCATAGATAACCGGCTCTGCCACACGCTCCCTAGGGGGAAGATAGTAGGTCGCCCTGAGGATTTCTGTCCGATTTGCCCACGCGAGTTGCTTCGGCATAGCGAAGCCGTCGCGCGTGAGTACGCTCCGCCACACAAGTCCCTCACGGTCGGCCCAGTAGAGGCAAACCTTGCCCATGTACGTTGTGCTCAAAATAGATTCCGGGGTGCTCGTCGCCTGCGCGACGATGCAGCATGCAGACTCCCTAGTCTCAGGGAGCCCCGGTGTCACGTGCACAATCCTGCCCCAGCCGTCACTTTCAGCCACAAATAGAACGAGTTCGGCAAGCCCTCCCCGATAGGGGTTCCGGAACGCCGATGCAGGAATTACCCCGACTGTGCTCGGCTCCGGGGGGCAACGCCCGGAAGGCGTAGCTCGCTCATTACGGGTCCTGAGAGTGCCAGTTGCTGCCAGGCCTGCCATGTCATTTTCGCCCGCTGGCCTTGCCAGAGCTGCGTGTGGTCTGCCGGGTGCGGGTCTCAGGGCGGGTGTTCGGAGCTGGAAAATGGGGGGTAATGCCTTAACGTCCTCAATGTTTGATTGTACGCTGCCCGTGGCTCGCCGGGCGTCACACAGCCTGCGGGGTGAGAGACGCGCGTCGCGGCGTTCTCTTCGTCCAATAAGGACGTCCCACATCCGTGCGCACCTTCGTATGGCCGACCCAAACAAGGCCTGCGGGATACCTGAATTCTGCACAGTGTCCGCTCCGATCTCTCAGTCCGGCGCCGTGAGGAGCCCCGAATTCCTGCCCTTGGTGCCCAGGGTGCGTCGGTCGTGCCGGGGTTCACAGAAGGCCGACGAACTGCGCCGCAGACGCCGGCATTTGCACCTGCCTCACGACGATGTCGGTGGGGGACCAGTCGGTACGAGCCGAGACCCCGTCCCGTTGCCGCTCGCAGCGTTTCGACCGTCGGGCCAACAACTCCCTTCGCTTCTCACAGTGGGTCAAGGAGTCTGCGCGAGCCCGGGGACAATACCCATGCGGTCACCGAGGGACGGGCCGACCGAGCCCGTCCCGACCTCAGAAACGCAGTTGTATGACAGTCAGGCGCTGGTGATCCGTACTGGCTCCCGGAACTTTCCTGCCTGCGGTCGCTGACGACGCAGGACGGGCAACCCCGGAGAGATCAGAAGCAAGCTTTGCAGGGTGGAGTTGCCAGCTTTGATGGCGCTTGCGATGTGATGCACCCCTCGAGTCGATGCTGAACCGCAGCAAGGGAGGGGCTTGCCGCAAAGAGCCCTGTCCACGGTCTGAGGGTGCCACCCGAGACAGCGACTGCAGGCGGAAACCAACGACAGGGGGGGCCTGAATCTGAGGGCGTGTATTGCCTGGACGGTCAGGGCAGCGGGCCGGCTGCTTGGGAACGCCTGGGCCTGTGGGCCCCTGCGCTGGTCGGGCGGCCGCGGTCGCTCGCCCGGAAGGTGTGGCTGGGCCCGGGCAGGAGGCGCCGACGGTGTCGGCGCAAGATCATCTCAATAGCCTTGGGTGTGGTCCCCAAGTGCTCGGCAATGTCGCGGTGTGGGTAGCCCAGTGCCATCTGGGTAAGGACGGTGCGGGTGCGGGCGGGGGCCTGGGCGAGTATGTGGCAGGCTTCGAGGCGCCAGGTGGCCAGTTGGCCCGGCCCAGGGCAGCTATCGGGGAGCTCTGTTACGTCCGAGAGCGGGACGGTGCAGCGACCAGTGCGGTATTCGCGTAGCCAGCGCCGGTACTCATTGGGGAAGCGGAGTAGACACTGACCGATGAAGAAGGTTGCTAGAGAGGCACCTTGCTCGGGGCGCCAGCCCGTGCCGTTTTCGAGTCGAGCTCGGAACGCGGGTAGGGCCACAGCAACGGTTAGGCCAGCGAGCTCGCTGGCTACATCGGGATCCCGTAGCAGTTCGGGGGCAGCAGCCAAGGTTATCCGGGATATGGAGCGGACGCGGGCGAAGACTGTGCCGTTAGCGATCCATGAGCACAGGACACGATGGCCGTAAGAAGCCAAGTCATCGTTCAGCCGCTGCCATGCCTCGGGCGTAGTGGGCAGGAGCAGCTCCGAAGGGAACAGGACTTGGTCGGGGTGGGCTGTTGCGCTTCCGGGGCGGCAAGGGCGTGCCGTAGCTTGGGCAGCGGAACGGGATAGCCAGTGGGACATGGGGGATCCTCGAACGGGTAGAGAGGCAGGCTGGGAGGCGTGTGGAAGGTCCGGGGGAGACATGCGGGTTATGTGCGTTGACCTTCGGTTGGCGTTACAGGCGAAGTGAAAGACGCCGCCCTTGCACGGAGGTAGCACCCGGATCTCAAGCCGTACCCACCTCACGGGGAGATATGGCGTCAGGGCTGGTCGCCCCGGTCTGCGTCCTGGTAGCGGGGTAGTGCACATCCAGTTCCGCAATTTCGCTAGGCGTGAAGCAGGTGCGGTGGACCGCATCCCAGTACGTCGCCAGGTGGTAGGGATGAGCTGCCGGGATCAGGACGGAGGTAACAGCTTCGTCTCGCAACACCCAGCTGACGCCAAGCTGATCCATGGACTGCCCACGGGCCGCGGCGATTTGTTCCGCTCTTCGAGCAGGCGGCCGACTCGGCTGCGCCCCCTCGGTGTAGGGCCTCCTGGCTGCACGCAGCTGCCTGTGATTGCCCGGATCGATGGCGACGCAGCCGAGGCGGTGCCTCTTGAGCACCCCAAGGAGGAAATCCTCGACCCACCGGTTCAACAGAGAATAGGGGGCCTGGTAGGCCGCGACAGGTGAACCCATGGCTTTAAGCAGTGTGCTGATATGACTCAACGGAGCAGGGGCGAAAGATGAGAGTCCTATGTAAAGCGCCTTGCCCTGCTGAACTGCGGAAGCCAGAGCACTCGCTGTCTCCTCCACAGGAGTGGTCGAGTCGAACCGGTGGGCATACAGGAGATCGAGATAGTCCAAGCCCGTGCGGCGCAGCAGGCCATCCAGCCCCGACAAGATCTGCTTGCGGGAGCCGAATCCGGCCAGAGGCCCGGGCTGGGTGCCCAGTCCTATCCGCGCGGAGACCACCATCTGATCGCGTCGTGAGTGCCAGGGCGCAAACAACTGGCCGATTCTGTCCTGCCCTGCGGCGAAACCGCTTGCCCCGCATGTAGTGACGTCCATATGGGTCACACTCAGATCCAGTGCTTCACCGATCAGGCAAGGGCTCAGCGGTCGCGGATCCTGGAGGGCCGCACTCATATCAAGCCCAAGAACAGACAGATGAAGTCCGCTGCCTCCACAGCGCCGGAATGGCATGGGTATGGCGAGCGGGTGGGTGAGGGCATCGTGCATGTTGTTTCCCTTCCATCGCGGGTTGGGAGAATTCAAGTCAGTCGGATGGTGTCGATCCCGGTTTCGGTGGCGTTACGGGCCTGGACGACCCGACCGAGGGAAGGGCCTCCTGGTATTGCAATTAGGAAGGCCACCTTGGGTGCCCCGGCCCGACTCAGGCGCGCGCGACATAGATGTGCGCCTTGCGTTTGCTTGCTGCGGTGCAGGACGGCCTCTTTAGCGAGGAAGGCGGCAATTCGGAAGTCGATTTCGACCTAATTGCGGTAGCGGTTGGAGGAATGGCCTAGTATCCGTCCGCCTTTGACCAGAACTCCTCCGACCCGGTGGCCGCACTTAGAGCGAGCGGCTTGTTTGGGTTCAAGGTTGAGATACTGGAACACGGGCAAGCCTTTCCAGCCGGATAGGGGCAACCTCCAATGTATGCTGCGCCGCCAGAAAGTTTGGTGAGCGAGGTGGGATTCGAACCCACAGGCCCCTTGGGGCGGCGGTTTTTAAGACCGCTGCGTTTGCCTGATTTCGCCACTCGCTCTTCAGGAGCCTTGCCCGGTTGGCACCGGCTTCGCTACCCAAGAATCCAAATTTAGCTTGGGGTCGGGGGAACCAGCACAGGTCCGGTAGGACGGTAGCGGGCGCAGGGGTATGTGAATGGCTCCCCGTGATCGGTTCGTTATAGGCGATGGGGCGGGCGTGCTTGGTAGGTTGCAGCGCCGTGGGTTATTGGCATGCATATTTGGTGCCGATGCGGCTCAGGCGACGCGATGGGATCAGCTGAACGCGAAATAAATTGTTCCCGAGACCTGCAAAAATGAAGGCCCCTTCCATCGAAGCCACTTGCAGTGCGCGTGTTGCGGATGCACGGTGTCTCGCCGCATTGACAGGGCTGGGAGTGATCTGCTGCGCCAGCCTACATTTGGTTGCGTGGACAGGCCAGAGACCATTTCATAGTATTTGCAGTGCCCTGTCTCCGGTTGGCACTGTCTGGTGGTCGAACGCACTCACACGGCTAAGCGCCATTACAGGAGGCAAACGGTGACCGCGGCGGGCGGCCCAGCAGGCACGCAGATCTGCGCGATACCACGATCGATTGTCTCTTTTTCCTCCGTCTCCCCAGGCGAAGTCGATTTCCCGAAGGCTTACCGAATGAAACTCTGTAGACAGAAGAATAGTAAATCCCGAATATTTCTCTCATTGCGGCTCGCATCCGCCTATCTGATTTCTTCAGCGACCGACCGAAGAGAGCTCGAAGAAAGCTCGTTGATGAATGATTCCACGGTATGCTCTCGCTGACGAGGCAGATCGTCAGGCATCCGCCTGGACTTGTTCGAAGGTTCTAGGCAAACGCCTAGGTGCATTGATCGCGATCATTGTCTATACGAGTTGGTCTTGAACGTAGGGCCTGCTGGTTGAACGAGGTGCATCGAGCCGCCCTGCGCAGCCCACGGGGCCGCCGAGAGGATGTCGAGACACAGCCGGCAGGGGATTCAGCTATGTGTCCATTCTGCGGCCCACGGTCACACCCACCTCGCCTTCAGCAAGATCCTGGATGCAGAGGGCCGGCCCCTGCGTAAGACGCCACCTTCCACTGAATCGCAAATCACCCGCTTTAGGCGTATGACCGTCGGCAAGGCGCTGACCTGGAGGAACGCTCCTCAGGGCCTCGGCGGGACAAGCAAGCCTGCGTCTGCCAGCCCCACACCCACACCAGAATCGAACGTGTCACCGCACCACCCCGATGGAATGGCCCGTCATCGACCTCTACCTCGGACCACGAACGCCAGGAAGTATTCGCCGCACGGATTGACTGGTACAACTGCCACCGCGGGATCGCAGGCATGAACCCGCCAGCGGCGTGGCGACCCCTGTCGCAGCACATCCAGTCAGCACAGCCCGGCCCGCGTCGACTCTGTTGCTGGGCGCGGAGAGCGCCCACCCGACCAGCCAGGCGGCCATCGCCGTAGTGCGAGGGAGAGCTGAAGTAGCGGGACCTATGACCGACGGCGAGCCTTTTCGGACCTGCCCGGCAGGGAGAGCCGGCCGGGCCCGGTACCTGCTCCAGGGCGTGGCTGGACGGGCAGGCGGAAAGACAAAAGCGTGCACGTGCCTACAGGCCAATCCCCCAAGAGCATCCGCTGTCGCTCTCGAACGCCCGGTGATCGACCAGAACCCGTATCAAGTCAACCGCATCACGTATCGAGAAACGGACCGTCCTTGCTGCACAGGTAACAAAGGATCTTTGCTCACGTGCTGGCGAAGCTGGAAGTTCCCAGAGGTTCCGCGTTCTAAAAGGAGCGGCTGTGGCGCAGGTTGGCAACTGGCTCGGACATCCTGTTTAGGAAGATTCCTTCTCTGGTAGTGGGTGTGGGGAGCTTTCGTAAGGGTCTAGCGCCTCGCCCTCCAGGGGCTCTGGAATGCGATCCTCTGAGGCTATTGCCAGGCGTAAGGTATTTAAACAAACTGCTCTGATGCCTGCAAAGCTGCCTTCGATGGAAGAGATTTCTCGGCGTCGCGTCATGGTTCTCAACGCGGGTCCTCATAAGAGATGTGCCGTCCGACAAGCGCCTCTCGCAAGGAATAAATCATGACCCGCGGAGCACAGTCAGGGCCACGTGTAAACGTAGCCCAACGTTCCTGCTGGGAGTCGGTCGGCCGACGATTGACTACGGAAAGAGGTTCTTCCCGTGTCTCACTGCAAGAAATCTTGCCCCGCTCCTTCGAGCTCCACCCACCTCCAACGAACACAGCGGACGATCAAATGTGAAAGCAGCGCAGTCCCTGAGGTAGACGGTCCGAAAGGGAGCGTAGATAGCGACATAAAGCTCATCGAATTGGCGCGCAGAGGGGAGCCCGAAGCGTTTGCTGAATTATTTCGTAAGTATTGGGCGGAGGTGATGAGACTGGCATGCTCACACGTCAGGGATCCCCATACCGCACAGGATCTAGCGGCAGAGTCTTTTGTTCGCGTATTTCAGATACTGCAATCTGGTGGCGGGCCATCAATTTCTTTTCGAGGCTATTTAAAGAGAGTGCTCCGTAATGTGGCAACCGAGTGGGGAAAGAGTGCCCGCCGCTGGGTAGCAGTGCCTGACGTCAGCATCTACGAAACTCCGAGAGGCGACTCAGCATGGGATGAGGTGGTGAATTCTTTCGACCGCGACCTTGTCGTAGAGGCGCTCAATTCCCTCTCGGACCGCTGGAGAGCTGTCCTGTGGTACACGGTTGTCGAGGGGTGCCGGCCCTCGGTCATCGCCGATCACCTCGGAATCAGCCCCAACAGCGTTTCCGCCCTTTCTTATCGGGCGAGAGAAGGGCTACGGCAGGCCTATCTGACAGTTCACGTTAAGAGGGGGAAATCTGATGCTTCATGTGCACATTTCATATCGCGTCTCGCCGCATATTCAAGAGGAAGGCTGGTTGGATTGGCCGTTGAGGAAATAGAACGACACCTGGATGCTTGCGGATCGTGTCAATGTGTGCTAGGTGAAATACGAGATCTGAATTCAGTTTTACGCAAATAGCCCGTTGTGACTCTTTAGTGCCAGCGTGTGGTACAAATTTTGCTATTTCGTCTCGGGGTTACATGTGTCTTCGGTCGGCCGGGGAAGTATGCCGGCCGAGCCTGCGAGGCCCTCGCCTTCCCGCCGTTGGGCGGGTATGTGGATGCGATCCTTCTCCTGTGAGATACCGCGACGACTGAGAAAGTGGCGGTCCCTCTGATCCCTCGAAAGGCATCTGCCCAGCCTCTTGGGCCATCGGAGGGACTGTCGTCCTGCCGCTCGGCGGCGAGTGCCAGATCTTGCGCCGTTGCGTGCGAGTGCGCAGTTTGATGCCGACGATCCGCAGGGGTGCCATGGTAGTAGCCCCGCTCCAATTCCTGATTGTGCGTGGGTGTACCAGCACACAGCCGGGGTAGAGAAACGCCTCCTTGCCTGACGGCGCGGAATTCCCGCTAGGGGTCTGTCAGTCGGGTGCAGGGAGGCGTTTGGGGTTTCTGGCGTGGTGTGGGGGGCTGACTGTCGAAGGTGAGGTCGAAGGTGTCCAGGGCGGTTTGCCAGTGCATGGTCCAGCGAGCCGGTGCCTTGCCTGTGGGTTCTAGGGACATGATGGTCATCTAGACGTGCTTCAGGGTGGAGGTGTCGTTCGGGGAGTGGCTGCAGGCCTTGACCACCTGCCGGATGCGAGCGGTGACGGGCTCGATCTTGGTGGTGTAGAGGATGCGGCGGATCTTGGTGTCGAACTGGAGGAAGTGGAGTGAACTCCTCTCAGGTGTTCTTCCAGGCTTGACGATCGCTGGTTGTTGCGGCCTCCGGCATCGGTGAATTCGGCGAACGGTTCGAGTGTGTGGTTGCCGCTGTGTAGATGGGCTTGAGGAACCTGGTGATCCCTTGTCGCATTCCTGGCGGGCGGCATAGCGGAAAGAGTTCCGCAGCGGGCGGATCCCGCACATTTGCGCGAGCGTCTTCGACCAGACCGTCTCGACCGCTTCGGGTAGGCTCTTGAGCCCGTCGCAGACAAGCACGAGGACGTCGTTGGCGCCGCGGTTCTTCATCTCGGTGAGATGCGCATCCAGTGCTTGGTGCCTTCGCTGCCGTCGCCGGCCCACAGTCCGAGGATCTCGCGCCGGCCCTCGGTGGAGACGGCCAGGACAGCGTAGATGGGCCGGTTCGCGACGGCGCCGTCGCGGTCTTCACGTGTTCGCGTCGATGAAGACGACCATGGAAACCCGCCCGGCGTCCAGGGGACGGTTCTGCCTTTCGGCCATGCCCTGAGGGCCTTGTCGGTGTTCGTGGAGATCGTCTGCCGGGAAGACCTCCGCCATAGGCCTCCGCGAGGTAGGCCTGGGACCTCGCCGGTC
>NZ_JBIAJH010000093.1:0-8930 GCF_042871845.1 Streptomyces sp. NPDC005533
CCCCGCGGAGCGGGACCTTCGGCGGCAAGCCGCCGAAGAGTGAACCGCCGCCGCAAGCGGCGGCGGGGCGTCGCTGACGCTTCGCCAGGTTCCCGCGCGAGCGCGGGAATTCGACGCCCGCAGGCGGGCGTCGAGGGAGGAGGCCGGCGCAAGCGCTGGCCTGGTGGCGTTGACGGGTCACCAGATGTCCGCGCAGGCGCGGGCATCGGCGGGCCTGTGGGTCGGTTGGGGTGTCCGCTTGCGCTCCCACCCCTGGACCTTGCGGCTTCGCCTTCAGGTCCTGAAAGGCGCTGGCGGCGGTGAGGGGGTGGGTGTGGTCTGTCAGGTGCGGGGCAGTGCTGTCGGCCCTGTCTACCTGTGGGTGTTGTCGTGTGGTGCGGCCTTGACTCCGGCCGTAAAACCGGGGTCTTGAGGGGCCGACCGCGGACCCCACGGTCGAAGGTGTGAACCCCCTTTGGTGGCAGTGCCATCAGGTATGACCGCGTAACCTGCCGTCAGCATAGCGGGGGTCCTGTCCCGTGTCTGCAGTTTTGAGGTAATGAAGTCTGTAGACTCATGCTGATGATGTGGTGTGTAGGATCCCGAGAACACCGCACCACCTCCCCGACGGGTTTCCCGTCGCCTCCTTTTCTGTGGAGTGCCGAATGAAGAAGACCGGTGACATCGTGCTGCGTCCTCACCAGGAGGAGGCAGTGGAGGCGATCGTCCGAGGGCTGGATATTCCGCCGGGGAAGCGGATTCCGGAGGCCGGTCTGCGGGCGACGGTGGTGGCGGCGTGCGGGACCGGGAAGACGTTCATGGCGGCCGCGGCGGCGCTCCGGCTGGCACGGCGCGGGCGGGTCCTGGTGCTGCTGCCCACTTTGGATCTGCTGACGCAGACGGTGCGGGAGTGGCGGCTCGCCGGGCACACCGGGCCGGCTGTCGCGGTCTGCTCGCTCGAGGACGACCCGCAGCTGGGGCAGCTCGATGTCCGGACGACGACGTCGGCACCGCAGCTGGGGCTGTGGCACGGCCGCGGCCCGGTGACCGTGTACGCGACGTACGCCTCGCTGCCGGTCATCGCCGAGGCCCATGAGGGCGCGTACGGGCTGCCCATGGACGTGTTCGACCTGGTCGTCGTCGACGAGGCGCACCGGACGTCCGGGTCGGCGGGGAAGGCCTGGGCGGACGTCCACCGCCAGGACGTCGTCCCCGCCATGCGCCGGCTCTACATGACCGCCACCCCACGGATCTGGATGGAACGGCCCCCACGGACCCGCGCGCAGGAGCGTGAGAAGGAGGAAGCGCGGCGGCGCGCGGTGGCGCAGGAACGCAGAGAGCGGGAGAAGGCCGAGCATGAGGAGGCCGGGGCGGGGGGGGGGGTGGATGTGGCGCGGCCGCGGTGGGACCGGCTGCCGAAGGAGCTCGCGTGCTCGATGGACGATCCGAAGGTGTTCGGGCCGGTGGTTTATGAGTTGTCGCTTGGTTCGGCTATTTCCCGGGGGCTTTTGGCGAAATATCAAGTTGTGGTGGCGGAACTCACCGACCCTGTAGTTACTCCGCGACGGTTGAATAGTGAGGAGCGGTACGAGGAGCAGCTGCGCGGGCAGCGGCTCGCGGCGATGCAGACCGCGTTACTGGAGACGATGGCCGAGCACGGGCTGCAGACCACCATCACGTTCCACCACCGCACGGTGGAGGCGGAGGCCTTCGCCGCCGGGCTGGAGCGGGTCGCGTCCCGACTGCACGCGGTCGACCCGGGGCGGCATCCGGAAAGGGTGTGGTCGGGCTGGCTGTGCGGGGAACACGAGGGCGCCCACCGGCAGTCTGTACTCGCGGATTTCGGCCGTAGGGCGGGGCGGGCGGTGCTGAGTAATTGTCGAGTTCTGGGCGAAGGGGTTGATATTCGGGCAACGGACAGCGTGGCCCTGATCGATCCGAAGGGATCGGCCGTGGACATCGTTCAGGCGATCGGGCGGGCTTTGCGGCAGAAGCCCGGTGAAGGGAAGATCGCCACCCTGATCGTGCCCGTGTTTCTACGGGAAGACGAAAAGCCTGAGGACATGCTTTCTTCGGATTCCTACCGGCCACTGGTACGGGTTTTGGCAGGATTGCGGGCACACGATGAAAAAGCTGTGGAAATGCTTGCCATTCCACAGGAAAACCAGAAAAGGACCGTAGACCCGTCACGGCCGGTCGGGAAAGCCCCAGAGGACGGTGAGGAGGAATCGCGGCTGCTGCTCCGCTTCGCAACCCCTCGAGACCCGGCGCTCATCGCAAAGTGGATCACCTACCAGGTCATCAACACCGAACGGCAGGACTGGCGCCGAGGCGCCGAAGCCGCGCACCGCTACCGGCAACGGGAAGGCCATCTGGACGTCCCGTACGAGCACGTCGAGGTGGTGGGGGCGTTCCCGCTCGGCCGGTGGCTCTCCGATCAGCGGCGGGCGTACCGGGCGGGAACCATGACCGGAAAGCGCGCGGCGGAGCTGGAGCAGCTCGGGATCGTATGGGACACCGCCGACGCCGCGTTCGAGGAGAACCTCGGTGCGGCGCGGGCCTACCACCAGCTCCACGGCACCCTGGCCGCGCCGCGGCAGGCGACTGCGCTGGACCAGGCCGTCGGGCAGTGGCTCACCAACGTGCGCCGCCCCGGCGGACTCGGCAAAGACCCCGCACGCGCCCAGCGGAGAGCCACCGCGCTCGCCGCCATCGACCCCGACTGGAACCCGCGGGTACTGGGGTGGACGGTCGACTGGCAACGCCACTACACCTACCTCACACAACTCCTCGCCGAAGGCGCACGGCCGACCACGATCCTCCCCGGCGTCACCCGACACGGCGAAGACATCGGCCGGTGGCTCGCCACTCAACGCCGGAACTGGGACCAGCTGAACACCGAACAGCAGCAACGACTCCACGCACTCGGCGTGAAGCTCCAGAAGGCCTCACGGGCCCGCACGGAGACCGCGAAAACGGCTGAGGCGTCCGGGCCGCGCGCAGGAGGGACGGCCTTCCAGAAAGGCCTGAAAGCCCTCGTGCAGTACACGGCGCGTACCGGGGCAGTGACAGTCCCCAGGACACATGCCGAGACCGTGGACATCAACGGCAACGAACACACCGTAAAACTCGGCATCTGGCTCACCAACACCAAAACCAGGCGCGACAAACTGACACAAGAGCAGCACGACGCACTCACCGAGGCCGGGGTGGACTGGACACGGTAGCCCCCCGACACCGACCACACCCAGCGGGCGGGTCTGTTGTAGATGAGGCGAGGCATTCAAGAATCTCGTCGGCGGTTCCGGTCCAGATGTAGGGCCTCGGGTCGGTATTCCAGACTGCGATCCAGGTCCGGATGTCCTTCTCCAGCACCTGGACCGACATGTGGACGCCTCGTCGTATCTGCTTGTTGGTGAGTTCGGCAAACCATCGCTCGCCGAGGCTGAGCCACGATGATCCTGTCGGCGTGAAGTGCAGAGGGAACCCTGGGGTGGCCCAGCAGCCACTTCTTGACGGCTGGAGTCTTGTGAGTGGCGTAGTTGTCGACCACGAGGCGGATCTTGAGACTGGCCGGGACTCCCTTGTCGAGCTTGGCCAGGAACTTCAAGAACTCCTCGCCCGATGCCCCCCGTACAGCGAGCCCATCACCTGCCCGGTGGCCACCTCCAGCGCGGCACACGGTGTGCTCGTCCCAGCGCGGACGTAGCCGTGTGTCACCCGTCCGGGCACCCCGGGCACCCCGGGCACCATCGGCAGCACCGGTTGTGGAAGCACCCGCGCAGCCTGACGACGCACCGATCGAGGCCCCGCGGCCGATCCTCACCAACCCCGCGTACCCCGACGGAAGTCCAAGGTGCACCGGTTCGACCGGCCGCGGATACGCTGCCCCACTGATAGCCGACTTCCACCCAAGGTCGAACTGCCCCAAGCTTCGCGTCGAGCTCGGCCGGTCTCCCCACCGAGGCTCGTCTACAGAAACCACTCAATGACCTGGAAGGACGGCCTGTGGGACGGTGAGGGGCCCGGCCGGGTTGTGGAGGACTGCTCCGGTGTCGTGGACCTGCACGAAGAACTGGCGCAGGCCCGCGAGCCAAGAAGCCCTGCGGGCCGCCACCGGCCGCGTCGACACCCGCCCCACCTCCGCGGCCGCACGACGCGAAGGCGACCCACCAACGATCATCACGGACCCTTCGCCTCCGACACCCCGGACCCCGCTCCTACCTGCGCGAACGTCTCGTTCTTCCTCAGGTGCGCCAGCACAAGCAGGGCTTGCTCGAAGCAACCCATCCGCCGCCAGGGCGAGTTCAGCTCCTGCCGACGGACATGCAACAGCCAGGCGACATGCTCGACGAGCTCGTGCGAGACGTCGAGGCTGGCAGAATACGTAACCAACAAAGCCTCCGTTGTCGGCGTGATGCGTGAGAACACCACACCAACGACGGAGGCTTCGTCATGTCACCACGCACCCTCGCTGATCTGCTCATTCACCCTTCAAGACCCCGGATGAAAGAGGTTCACTGAGCACTGGGCAGTCGACGTCTCGCTACTCGGGGCTACCGACCTTCCTCCCATTACTCCCTCATGGGCTTAACCATAAATTCTTCAGCGGCTGGACATGAAAGCAACTCGCGTCCGCGACGCCTTCCCGCACACCGCGGACACAAACCCTCCTTTCGCTTTCCCAATCCGCGCCCATCCGACAGCAATCGCTTATCCACCTAAGTCGAAATATTCTCGACACGGCATTCGATACTGGAATCCATAAAACATTGCCAGCCGAAGCGGAACACTCCCAGCTTTAGCGGGATAACGTCCTACCTGTAGGGGTAGAAGTTCCACTTCTGCTTCTCCTGGGCCGCATTACACGAGGCAATTTCAACCGAGTCGTCCCCGGCGGCTGTGAGATCGTAATATTGGAGGCATTGACCTGTGTCCACACCGGCATTGGTGTATACATGAATGGTGTCGTCCGAGTACCTACGATATTGCTGAGACTCTTGTGCCACCGAATTTTCATCACCACAGGACCGTATACCAAAAGCAGCGGAGAAACTACCGCGCAGGGTTGCACAGTATGCCGCATCACCGCCGCCCGCCTGCAGTTCACCATTGGCCGCGAAGGTCCACTCCTGCGCGGTGTTATCATCTTTGCCGCTACAGTCAGATTCTTCGACGCTGATGTTGTTCCCCGAATACCAGAGTCCAGAGTCAACATTCCAGCACAATTCCTGCCGCGCCCTCGGCCGAATCTTTACAGGACTTGTATCCTTCACCACCGTGGGGGCCGGCGGCTTAGGGACCGGAGCCTTGGACGGCGTGGGCTGAGGGGCCGGCGGCTTAGGGACCGGAGCCTTGGACGGCGTGGGCTGAGGGGCCGGCGGCTTAGGGACCGGAGCTGGCGGCTGGCTGACATACGCGGCAAGCCAGGTTGCCGGGCTGTCAGTCTCCGGGCTCTGCACCTTCATCCGGAGCGGGATCGCCGTCCCCGTCACAGTCTTGTCCTCCTGCTGAGTGCGGATGAGGAGATAGCCGGAGTACCACCCGACGTTCGTGCGCGCCTGGAGGTACACCTTCCTGTTGGCAGGGTTGGGGTAGGTGACTTCGAGTGTGCCAGTATCCACAGTCCCGTCCGCGATGGCCCTCGAATAGTTGTACTCGTATGTCGGTGTGACTGAGCCTTCCCCGCCGATTGCCCCCTTGTCGCCGCCGCCCGTAACTTTGAACGTTGCCGAAACGCCGACCTTCCAGCCCGTCGTCACGGTGTCCGTCCTCGAGGCAGAGGTTGTCTGGGTGGATTTGATCGGGTTTCCGTTCACCGTGGCCGAGGTGGTCAGCACGGGATAGTCGGCATATGCCGGCTTATTGAATCCAGGATTGTCACTCAGCAGCACACCATAGAATTGACAGTTTGGTCCTGCCGCGCAAACCTGCTGGATGTGTGCGGCATTATATTTCACCTCTTCCTGGCCGAAGTGGCTGGCGATGGGGTCATAGGAGTCAATTGGATGCCACCAGCCGTCCTTGTAGACGGCCTCTTTATAGACCACATCCTTGTATTTCATGCTCACATAGGGGACATTACCTCCTACCTCCTGTCCTTTTACCCAGTAGGTTGCGAATTTTTTGGCCGCATGGGTTAATCTCAAATCAGTCTCAATCTTAGTGTTCTGTTTCGCCGACCTCTCACTCGCTCCCTCCGCATCGCTGGCGTATGGGACAATGCCATTCATGCCTGCATGATCGAAGCTGATCGTCTTCGGGAGGGGAGCAGCTTCGCGCATCGCCCCCATGACGGCGCTCTGCTCGATGATGAGGTCCGTGGGCTTCATAGACCACGGACCGGTCTTCACGTTCACCTTCTTCTCACCGCCGGCCGCGATGAGGGCTACGGGATCGCCCGTGCAGTCACTGCTCCTAAAGACCTGCAAATCCACGTCCAGGCCGTTCGTGAATTTCACCATGAGATCATCGAGCTTTTTCCACTCCGGCTCTAGCCGGGATCGGCCTGACAGCCCGGCCGCCTGCGTAGACGCTCGGGTCGCATCACCTGGTCCGTGAGCGGGCTGAAAAGGTGTACTCCTACGGGCTGATCCCTCGCGGCATCCGCTGTTATTGGCCCAGGTCACCTCCGTCGGGTGCATTGCACCCACCGCATAGGTCACCGTGCCGGTAGCGGCGCGGGCGACAGGGGCTGCAGGGGCGAGGATGACCCCGCCGGCAGCGAGGACGACGGCAGTGGCAGCAGCCGTAAGCCCAGGCCCGGTTCTGATGCTGTTCATCGTGGGTTGACACCTTCCCTTCAACGTTCCGGCCTGAAGCCGACGCTGCAGCTCCAGACCTTCGATGCCATACCGGGATCGGCCACCCCGAAGGGAGGTGCCGACCTGGTCTGGCAAGGGTGACAAGGCGTTCCCGTGAGGATGTCTCCCCAAGGCCGGGACAGCAGGTGGCAGGAGCCAGCACCCGACGCCGCAAGCCCTCGACCCGAGCACGACATCCGAAACACGCGCGGGAGCCAGACAGACAGCAGCACAAAGGCTTCGGTCGCAGGCATCACGCCAACCTCCACGACAGCTGGCTCCAGCCACACAGCCGGACCAAAACGGTCCGCCTTACAACCTCTTAGAGGCAACAACCCACAAACCCTTACGCCAACCCACCCCCGGAAGGTTGTCCACCCGGCTGCCCCAGCCGGCTGGCATCCCGCCACACCCACGGACCCGAAACCGACGTTCAGACCGCAGAGTGGACCGTTCCGACGTCCGTGACGACGGCCTTCGAGCATATGAGTCGTGGTGTCCGGTTCAGAAGCCGTGAACTGGCGGTGACTCCGGGGCATCCCCTCACGAGAGTCGGTACGGGCCGTTGGGTGCGGCAGTGCTGCACGAGGAGCCGTTCGGGCCGCAGCGCGGTCTCCCAGAGAAAGTACGCGTGGACCGAGGCAAGGGCTTCCTGTCGAGGACAGCGGCGACCTCCGCGGGTGCTCGTTACCGGGGTAGCAGGCCCAGGAGGAGATCAGCCGCGCCCAGTACCGCCCCGCAGGTATAGGCGGGCGGATCCACCACTCTCACGTCCAGGACATCGCAGCGCCGGGACGCGGCAGGCGTCGTCGCCACGGTGTAGCAGGTCCGGCTCAGCTTCTCGGTGGCTTTCAGGTGCGCTTTCAGCGCGCGGGCCTTGCTCGCGGACCTGGCCTGGAGTATTCAGCGGCATTGGGTGATCTGATGTTGCCGGTAGCAGAAAGGTGCCGCTGACGTGCCAGGATTCGAGTGTCTAGGTCGTATCCGTTGCGAGAGCCAGGGCACCAATCTGGTGAGCGAGTCTACGGGGTGGGACCGGCGGCTGTACGTGGTCGCCGACGGCAAGGGTTGATGCGGCATGTCGGGGCGGGGCTGCTGCGTCGGCTGGCTGACCGTACAGGGGTTGACGGGCGGGCCGGCGGCCGTGCTGCCTGTCGGGACGGGAACCGGCTGGCAAGAGCATGCGGCCGTGGTCGTGCAGCTCGCCGTGGCGATCGTGCTGGGGGCGGTGAATCTGTCGGACGCCGAGCAGTTGCAGGCCCACCACCAGGGCCTGTTCGGGCCGGCGGTGTTGGACTTCGACGGCCCGCCGGACGCTGGGGGCGATGGGCGAGGAGGTCCTGAGGAAGATCGCTCAGGCTCGGGCTCGGGCTCGGGTGCGCCGTCATGTGTGGCCGCTGCTGCATCTGCGGCCAGGCGGGTTCCTGTGGCTGACGATCGCCGGCAAGCGGCTGCAGGGCTGGGTGGTGATCGACATGGACGCCCCGATCATCACGGCGGCGTCGAAGAAACAGGGTGTCGCGGCGACCTGGAAGAAGTCGTTCGGGTTTCATCCCCTGGCCGCGTGGTGCGCGAATTCCCGCGAGTGCCTGGCGATGCTCCTGCGCGCGGGCAACGCCGGCTCGAACACGGTGGGCTACCACATCGAGTACCGCTCAACCTAGGGGTCCAGCGTCCCGGAGGCATACGTACGGACCGCGGCGACGCCCATACCCGCGGACAGGCGGCCAGCATCGCCGTCTTCTCCGCCGCCGGCGGATCCGCGGCCGCCGAGGCAGACACCACCGCCGTAGGCGCCCCAGCCGGCTTCACATCCGAGGCACCACCGCCGCACCCGAAAGGATCACCGCCACCACCCCAACACTCGCAACCCATAACACCGCTCCCCGCACCAGACTCCCGGAATTCGTGATCACCGCCACGCTAGCGACCACACCCCCACCAGCCCCATGCCATTCCAGCCACACCAGCTCCAGGAAGGTAAATCCGGGACATCACCACCAGCACCGGCCCCGATCAGGGCCGATCCATGGCGAGTCCGTGAGGCGATTCCCCTAAGACCGTGTCCTATGTGGTGAGGCGTCGTTGACGTCGGTATGGGGCGGGGCACGTGGAGTTGGATTGTTCCAGACGGGCTGTGGGAGATCG
>NZ_JBIAJH010000094.1:0-8660 GCF_042871845.1 Streptomyces sp. NPDC005533
CAGCAACGGCGCGATCACCGCCCACGCGGCATCAGACAACTCGGCTTCCCTCACGTCCGGACCAACGATCCGATGATCGGAAAGACACTCCCTAGGCCGTCTCCCGGTCCGGGCCGGGGTCGGGGTCGGGGTCGGGCAGCGTGCGGGAGGCGCCGATCGGGAGGTCCCAGAGGTGCTCGCGGGACAGCCCGGCACGGGACCAGGCGGCCCGGGTGCGGTGCAGGGGTTCCATGACCGGTTCGGCGGAGAGCACGAAGGTGGCCCAGTGCATGGGGGCCATCCGCAGCGCCCCGAGGTCGAGGCAGGCGCGGACCGCCTCCTCCGGGTCGGCGTGGACGTCGCCGAGCCACCAGCGCGGGGCGTAGGCGCCGACCGGCAGGAGGGCGAGGTCGATTCCGGGATGGCGGCGGCCGATTTCACCGAACCAGTGGCCGTAGCCGGTGTCGCCCGCGAAGTAGATCTTCCGCGGGGTCGGGCTCGTGGTGTCGGTGAGGATCCAGCCGCCCCACAGGGACCGGCAGGTGTCGATCAGGGACCGCTTCGACCAGTGGTGTGCGGGGACGAACTCGAAGCGCACTCCGTCCAGTTCGGCCGACTCCCACCAGTCGAGATCGGTGACCCGGGTGAAGCCGCGGCGGCGGAACCAGCCGGCGAGGCCGGCCGGGACGAACAGCGCCGTGTGCCGGGGCAGCCGCTTGAGGGTGGGGGCGTCGAGGTGGTCGTAGTGGTTGTGGCTGATCACCACCGCGTCCACCGGCGGCAGGTCCTCCCAGCGCACCCCGACGGGAGTCACCCGGGCGGGTGTGCCGAGGATCCGCCGGGACCAGACGGGGTCGGTCAGTACGGTCAGCCCGCCGGTCCGCAGCACCCAGCTGGCGTGTCCGGCCCAGGTGACCGAGACCGTCCCGGCGGGTGCGACGGGCAGCGGGCCCGGCTCGTACGGCAGGTCGGGGATGCCGCGCAGCCCTTCGGGGCCGGGCCGGAAGGCGCCTTCGCGGGCGAGCCGGGCGAAGGCGCGGACGCCGGGGAGCGGCGCGGTGAGCCGGTCCGCGAAGGAGCGGGGCCACCGGCGGTGTGCGCCGAGCGGCCGCGGCTGCGCCTGTGGGTTCGGGCGCGGATGCGGGTGCGGAGGCCGGTGCACGGGCGGCTCCGGCTCCGGCGGTTCAGGTGCCCGTGGCGGTGTCGCCGTCGGCGTGGGCGCGGGCGCCGTGGACACGGGGGCGGCGGGGGCGGCGTCCGTCCGGTCCCTCATCGAGCAGTCTCCGTTCACCGGGTCGGGGCAGGCAGGTCGGGTCATCGGCGTGTGTCGGGGTCAGGCCAGCCCGGCCAGGACGGATCCGAGCAGGTCGAGGGAGCTCCGTACGTGCGGGAGCGCGAGCGGATCGCGGGCGGTGAGTGCGGCCAGCCGCTCCTGCGGCGTGGCGCCCAGCAGCGGCCCGGTGGACAACCTGACCCGGAGCGCGCCCAGTTCGTCCGCGAAGCGCTGCCCGCCGGGGGTCGGCGCGCCGAGCCGGCCGCCGAGCCAGTCCTCCAGTTCCATGGCGTCGCCGACCCCGTGCCGGGCCAGTCCGGAGCGCAGCGGGGTGAGGTCGGCGTAGAGGTGCCGGCCGGCCTGCGGCGGCCGGGCCAGCGCCCCGGCCGCGAGGAGCTCGCGGTGCGCGGCGGCGGCCACCACGCCGTGCAGGGCGGCGGCCGCGTAGGCGCGTCCGGCGACGGCGTCGGGTTCGTCGAGGGCGTGCGCGGCGGCGCCCGCGACGGGTCCGGCGACGAGCGCTCCGGTGGCGGTGAGGACGTCGAGGGTGCGGGCGCGCAGCCAGGTCCCGCGCGCGGTGCCGGGGAAGCGGATCACGGCGGCGGGCCAGCCGGCGGGCAGCAGCGCGCCGGACAGGTCGACGAGGACGGCCGCCTGTTCGGGGAGCATCTCGGCGGGGCTCAGGACCAGGGTGTCGTGGGGCCGGTGGACGGTGTCGCGCCAGCTCTCGTCGCTGACGACGAACAGCCCGGCGGACTCGGCGGCCTCGCAGGCCTCGCGCAGCGTCTCGGGCGGCGGGACGGTCGCGGTCGGGTCGTCGGCGACCGACAGCAGCAGCACGCGCGGGTCGCCGCCCTCGGCCCGCACCCGCCGTACGGTCTCCAGCAGCGCGTAGGGGTCGGGTACGCCGCCGCACTCGGCCGGGGTCGGCACGTGGTAGGCCCGCTGTCCCAGCAGCCGGACCTGTGGGGTCCACCAGGCGGGACAGGGCCGGGGCAGCATCACGTCGCCCCCGTACGCCCCGAGCAGGGCGAGGAGCAGGGCGGGGGCGCCGGGTCCGGCGGCGACGTTCTCCGGGGAGGTGGCGAGCCCGCGGCGCCCCCAGTACCGACAGGCGGCCTCGCGTACGGCTTCCCCGCCGCCCGGGGGCTCGGGGGCGGCGCGTCCGGCGGCCGCGGCGAGGACGGAGAGCAGTTCGGGGAGGACGGGCAGGCCCGGCTGGGGCGCCGGCGGGCCGTACCGGACCGGGCCGCGGCCCTCCGTCGCCGTGCGCTGCGTCCCCGCCACCGTGTGCCGCCTTCCGCGCTCGAGCCCTGATCCTGACCTTTATACGATTATTTGTGGCGCTATGCCCGTTACCTGGGCGTAGGGAGCCGGCTGCGGGCGCCGGAGCTCAGCCCTTCCGCCCCACCAGAGCGAGCAGCCTGGTCTGCGCGTTCGCACCGGCCGGCACCTCCAGCGGCGCCGCGAACATCCCGCTCGCCGCGAGCGCGTCGGCGTACGGCATGACCTCCTTGATGGAGAACTCCACGAGGCCGTCCGGCAGCCGGTCGTCGGCGCCGATGCCCCGCGCGAGGTCCCAGGTGTGCACGACGCAGTCGGCGGTCAGCTCCGAGCAGTACGCCGAACCGAGCGCGGGCCCGTACGAGAGCCGCACGGTCCGGTCCAGGGCGCCGGGCGCGGTGAAGGCGGCGTGCGCGGCGGCCGCGGCCTCTTCCCAGGCGGCCACCGGGTCCTCGCCCAGCACGTCGCCGGCGAACGCGTCGCCGATCTCCTCCACGGTGCGGCCTTCCGCGACCAGCGGCGGGATCCAGAGCTGCTCGCCGGTGACGTGGTTGACCAGCTCCCGCACGGTCCATTCGGTGCACGGGGTCGGCGCGTCCCACTGGTCGTCCCTGATGGCGCGCACCCGTTCACCGAACAGCCGCAGCGCTTCGGCGTGCTGTTCGAGCAGCGTCTCCGGCATGGCTCTCACCGTCCTCTGCCATGGCAACGCCCCCTGGGGCCACTCTCCTCGCACCCGCACCGCCCTGCCACCGACCCCCGGCCGGTCGAACCGAAGCCCTTGTCCCGCACGGCTGGTGTCCACATGTCAAAACACGCATCTCAGATGACGAGCTGATCGTCTACGGTGGTCGCAACGCTTTCGACGAGGAGGGCCGGCCATGAACGCCGCCAGGGAAACCGCCGTCTACACGCACGGCCACCACGAGTCGGTCCTGCGCTCGCACCGCTGGCGCACCGCCGAGAACTCCGCCGCGTACCTGATCGGCGAGCTGCGTCCGGGAATGTCCGTGCTGGACGTCGGCTGCGGCCCGGGCACGATCACCGCGGACCTGGCGGAGCTGGTCGCACCGGGCGGGCGGGTCACCGCCGTCGACGCGGCGCCGGAGGTGGTCGAGCAGGCCCGGGCGCACGCGGCGGAGCGCGGGGTGAGCGGGATCGAGTTCGGCACGGCGGACGTCCACGCGCTGGACTTCCCGGACGACTCCTTCGACGTGGTCCACGCCCACCAGGTGCTGCAGCACGTGGGCGACCCGGTGCAGGCGCTGCGCGAGATGCGGCGGGTGTGCCGGCCGGGCGGGATCGTGGCCGCGCGCGACGCCGACTACGCGGCGATGACCTGGTACCCGGCGACGCCGGGCCTGGACGCGTGGCTGGACCTGTACCGGCGCGTCGCCCGCGCCAACGGGGGCGAGCCGGACGCGGGGCGCCGGCTGCGGGCGTGGGCCCGGGAGGCCGGCTTCACGGAAGTGACCGCGTCGGCGACGTCCTGGTGCTTCGCCACCCCGGAGGAGGCCGCGTGGTGGTCGTCGCTGTGGGCGGACCGTACGACGGCCTCCGCGTACGCGGCCCGGGCCACCGGCGGCGGGCACGCGTCGGCCTCCGACCTGGCCGCCGCCGCGGAGGCCTGGCGTACGTGGGGTGCGGACGCCGACGCGTGGTTCTCGGTCCTGAACGGCGAGATCCTCTGCCGCGCCTGAGCCGCGCGGCCCGGCTCGGCGGCGGGTCGGCCCGCGCCTACAGCGGGGGCCGCATGCGGAAGTCGTAGCGGGGCGGGAGCGGGCGGTCGGTGAGGGCGGACCAGGCCTCGGACAGGGACTCCTCGCCCTCGCGGAGGTCCGGGATCTCGAAGCCGTCCTCGAAGACCCGGCGCGCCGCGGCGACATGGCCCTCCGCCGCCAGCAGCCGCGCGGCGAGCAGCCGGAAGCGGCCCTGTTCCCGCAGGGCCGGCCGGAGCCGGTCCCAGACGCGGCGGGCTTCCGGGAGACGGCCGGCGGCCAGCAGGGCCGTCATCGCCTCGCGGCCCAGCGCGGCCTCCGCCGGGGCCCACGTCTCGCCGCCGCGGCTCTCCCCCGCCAGGTCCTCGAAGGCCGCCGCGTACCCGTCGGCCGCCCGCGCCGGATCCCCGGCCAGCGCGTCCGCCACCGCCAGGCACCTCAGCAGCGGCCAGCGCGACGGCGCCAGCGCCAGCCCGCGCTCCCAGCTCCGTACGGCCTGCGCCACGTCCCCGGCGTGCCACTGGGCGACGCCCAGGTGGTACTCCGTCAGCGGGTCGGCCGGGGCCGTCTCCAGCATGTCCCGCCAATGCGCGGCGACCAGGCTCGGGCCCGGCGGGACCACCCGCCGCGGGGCGGGGAGGACGCCCGTGCGCCACAGCTCCAGCCAGGGGGCCTGCTCCTCGCCGAGAGTGGACTCGCCGAAGGGGGTGCCCGGCAGGGTGAAGCCCCCGCACATCACTTCCAGCGCACCCCAGCCGGAGCCCGCCGCGAGCCGCTCGCCCGGTTCGGTGTCGGCGCACTCGTGCCACGCCTTGTACGCCGTCTCCACCCGCTCGGCCGGCAGCGCCCGGGCCAGCGCGTGCTCGGCCGCGGCGCGCGCCGCCGCCCAGTCGGCCCCGTGCACCGCGGCGGGTTCCGCGGCCAGCGGGCCGTACGCCTCCAGCCAGCTGAACTCCCCGCCGCCCTCCAGCCGTACGTGCTCCAGCTGGGTGCGGGCCAGCCCGGCCTGGATCTCCGCGTAGCCGCCCGTGGCCGGCTCGGTCAGCCACTCCTGCCAGCGCCGGCCGCCGCCGCCCGCGCCCCACACGAACAGCTTGCGCCCGCGCAGCCGCCCGGTGGAGGTCTGCACGAGCCCCTGCCCGGCCGCGTCCAGCGAGGCGATCCAGGGTCTGGCCCCGGGCTCGACCTCGTAGAAGAAGTCGGCCGGGTACTCGCTGCGCAGCGGGTACGTGCGGTCCGCGTCCTCCCACTCCGGTACGGGGATGCGGCGCAGCGCGCGCTCGTACCCGAAGTGCCAGGCCTCGTCGGCGGGGGCGAGCACCCGGGTGCCCGCGTCCTCCGGTACGGCGATGTTGGACCACCAGTACACGGGCGCCGGCCGTTCGTGCGGGTTGCGCACGCGGACGCCGACGTAGAGGAACTCCGAGTCCGCGGGCAGCCACAGGTCCACCTGGAAGGGCAGGTCGCGCAGCCGCTCCCACTCCCACAGCCGGACCATCACGCCCCCGTCCGGGGCGGGGACGAGCGCGGCGTGCAGGGGGGCGCAGGAGAGGGTGGTGTGCCCGGTCGCGCCGATGTTCCACTCGATGCCGCCGGAGAACCAGGCCCCGTTCAGCGCGAAGTTCGCGGGCTGGAACACCGGGTTGCGGTACAGCAGTTCGCGGCCCGTCGGCAGGTGCAGGAGCGAGTGGACGCGGCCGCCCAGTTCCGGGAGCACGGTCACCCGCAGGTGGTCGTTCTCGATGACGATCGTCTCGAACTCGCGTTCCTGCCGGTCCCGTCCGTACCCGTCCCGGATCCGGACGGGCAGCAGGGAGCGCAGCGGCTCGTACCCGATCTGCCGTGCCATGTCGCGCGGCAGCCCGTCGCGCGAGCGGTCGTCCAGCGCGTGCACGTCGTCGGGCGCGCGCAGGGCGGGCAGGGGGTTCTCGGCGCCCAGCGGGGCTGCGGGCAGGGTCAGTACGGCGCGGCGGACGGTGGTGGCCATGGGGAAATGGAACACGCCGCGGCGGCCCGTGCACAGGGGTTCCGCGGATCACCACCGGTCAGGATTACGCAAAGCCCCTCGTGCGGTCCTACCGGAAGGCGCCCGCGACCAGATCGGCCAGCAGCGCGCCCGCACGCCCGTCCGGGTCCAGGTCCGGGTCGTAGATGGTGACGTTGATCCCGACGCAGCGCGGTGAGCGCGCCAGTACGCCGAGCAGCTCGGCGAGTTCGTCGGGGACCAGCCCGCCCGGGTCGGGGCTGTCCACGGCCGGCATGACGGCCGGGTCCAGCACGTCGGCGTCCAGGTGCACCCAGAAGCCGGCGGTCTCCGGCGGGTGGAGGCCCTCCAGCGCCGCCCGCGCCACCGGTCCGGCTCCGCGCTCGCGGATCTCCCCGACGGTGGCCACGGAGATCCCGGCCGCGCGCAGTTCCGGGAGGTCCGGGTCCCCGTCCCGCAGGCCGAAGAGCCGTACGTCCTCGTCCCGCAGGTAGGGGGCCCGCCCTTCCAGGTCGGCGAGATCGGCCTGGCCGCGGCCGGTGGAGAGGGCGAGCTCCTCGCCGCCGGCCGCGCCGACGGGCCCGTTCACGGCCTCGTTGCCGGGGTGGCGGAAGTCCGCGGAGCCGTCGATCGCGGCCAGTCCGTACCGTCCGATCCGGCGCATGGCGAGGGCGGCGCCGAGCTGGATCGAGCAGTCGCCGCCGAGGACGACGGGGAACTCCCCGGCCCGCAGGTGGCGTTCGATCCTGTCGGCGAGCGTGACGGTGTAGGCGGCGAGGGCCTCGGCGTGGAAGACGCCGTCGCCCTCCTGCCAGTCGCCGCGGTCGTAGCGCGGCGGGACGACCACCCCGCCCTCACGCGCGCCGAGCCGGGCGAGGAGGCCCTGTTCGCGCAGGGCCCCGGCGAGCTTGTAGACGCCGGGTACGGCGCCGGGCGCGGGCGGGCGCAGGCCGAGGTTGGACGGGGCGTCGAGGAGCACCAGGGTTCGCATGTCCTCATCCTGTGCGATGGGCCCCCTCGGGCACCTGCATTTCGGCGGTGATCGCCCAGCGCTCGTGGTCGCGCCAGGCTCCGTCGACGTACAGGAAGTCGGGGGAGAGTCCTTCGAGGCGGAAACCCGCTCCCCGCACGAGGGCGACGGAGGCGGTGTTGCCGGGCTGGACGTTGGCCTCCAGGCGGTGCAGTCCGAGGCCGTGGCCGGCTTCGGGGGCGAAGGCGTGGGCGAGGACCAGCCCGAGGGCTTCGCGGAACAGGCCCCGCCCGGCGGCGTGCGCGAAGGCCCCGTAGCCGAGGGCTCCGCACTGGAAGGCCCCGCGCACGATGTTGTTGACGTTGACGAAGCCGGCGATGGCGCCGGTCTCCCGCTCGCAGACCAGGAACCCGGCGCGGCCCCCGCCTTCCGTCAGCCGGGCCGCGTACGGCTCGTACTCCTCGATGGTGGCGGGCGGCGCCAGCCACGGCCGGTGGAGCTCGCGGCTCTCGCGCACGCGTGCGGTGAACTCGGGGCCGTCGGCGAGCCGGAAGGGGCGCAGGCCCACGCGCCCGCCTTCCCGGAGGTAGGTCGAAAAGCTCATCCCCCCAGGCTAGGCCCGTGACATCATCCCGGGCGTGATCAAGGACGGGACGAACACGGGCACGGGCACGACGCTGCGCCGGGCCGCGCTGAACAACGCCCCGTGGTGCGACGCGTTCTGTCGTGCGCAGGGGCTGTCGCCGCGGTACGAAGGCGGGGGCTTCCGGGTCAGTGCGCGGCGGACTCCGCCGATGTATCCCGACGCCGTGACCCTGGAGCCGGCCGTGCCGGCGGGGAGTGTGGTCCGGGGGGCGACACGGACTCCCCCGACTGCTCGGTGAAGGACGGCTTCGAGGTGCTGTTCGAGGCGCAGCGGATCCACCGCCCGGCCGGGGCTCCGCTTCCGCAGGCGGCCCCGTCCGGCCCGGAGTGGTCCGAGGTGGCCGGTGCCGAGGAGCCGGCGGCGTGGGAGGCCGCCCGGGGCGACGAGGAGGGCACCGGGCTGTTCCGGCCGTCCCTGCTGCGCGAGGGCATCGCCTTCCTGACGGGGCGGTCGTGAGCGCCGGGGGCGGTGTGGTGGGCGTCTCCAACCTGTTCGCCGGTGCCGGGGCTTCGGCGGACGCGGCCTGGGCGGGCACCCTCACCGGGGCCGCCGCCCGCTGGCCGGACCTGGACGTCGTCGGCTACGAGGGCGGGGCAGACCTGGACGCCGCGGTCCGCAGCGGTTTCACCACCGTCGGCCCGCCGCGGGTCTGGCTGCGCACCGGCTAGGCCACCCGCCACCTGCGGCGCAGGGCAAGATCCGAAAGGGACAGCCTAGTGACCTGAGTCAGAGGTTTGTCGTTGGTTGGGGTATGAGTCGTCCTGGCCCGAAGATTCCGCCGTTGTCGGTGACCGATGTCCAGCGTG
>NZ_JBIAJH010000095.1:0-8498 GCF_042871845.1 Streptomyces sp. NPDC005533
CCGCTGACCACGGAGGAGCGCCGGGCACGCGGCGGACTCACCAACCGCCAGGTGACCCTCAGCTGATCGCGCGCACGCGTGGAGCCGGTGACCGGCGTCTTAACCGTCTCGGGCCTGGCTGGCGTGATCGGGTCATCTCCGAATTTGGGCTGCTCGTTGCAAGTTCGAGAGAAAAGCGCCGCCATCTGCGGATGGCTTCGGCCGTGGTGCGGTCCTAGCGGCCGTCAGCTCCGTCGCAACGCCAAAGCTCTCCTTCAGGCGGGTGAGGAGCCACGTTGCGCGTCAAGCCAGGAAACGGAACGCGGAGCCGACGGCGGTTGGCAGGCGTAGGTGACCAAGCCCCACTGCTGGTCCATCACTAAGCTGCGCTGCTGTTCGTGGAGAGCTGGATGCAAGCGGTGGATGCGTGCCTTAAGCGCGCGCATGGTCATGGGGAGATCCGGCGACCCTAACAGTAAGCGCAGCTGGTGGCAGCAGACCGGCTGCCGAGCATTGATGAGGATATCGAAGAGCATGCTCTGCACAAGGGAGCCGCTGAAGTGGTGTGAGGCCTTGGCCGCTGTAGTGATTCGGCGGAGACAGGCGTGAATGCGCCATGCCAGCTCAACGCTGCGGGCGCGGTGGTCTAGGACATCGATGGCTCCTGCTTCGAAGGCGGCAAGAGCACAGCGGGGGGTAGGTGGTAAGGCAATCGTGGGCGCGATCAGCCGGGCGGCACGGATCAAATCGGGGACAGCTTCCTCCTGCGCTTCGGACAGGTCTAGGAGGAGAGCCGCAGGGCTATGCGAGTGCAGGGCTGCCAGGGCGGTGACGTCTCCCCATCGAGCATCGGCACTGACCTGCAGCCCCGCTATCGCCAGACGTGTCGCCAACAGCGGCATGCCGGGGCGGACCGTGGAGAGCAGGCCGAGGCGGTGCGGCGTGCTGGCCGGGGGGAGAGGAATCCTCTGGCCAGGATCGTCATGGTGTTGCAGCAAAGCCATTGGTCCCTCGCGTCCTTGATGGGCTGACACCCCCGACCCGCCGGGACCGCCGCAATTGAAACGGGCCGTCACACCATGGGTGCTTAGGGTTCAGGCCACTGTTCCGGGGGCTGGCAGGCTGCTCAGCCGCCTGCCGCACCATCGGGTCCCCGCCATCCGGCCGCTGCTTGGTTGAGAAACTGGATGCAGCGGTTCCGGGTACACAAGTGTCCTAGGCGAGTACCCGGGGGGTCAACCGCTATCGACGCCCAGTTCCACACTCGGCGCCCGATATTTCCGATATGTAAAACGAGTCGATGCCTTACAGCGGCGCGAGCCCAGATTCCACTGTTTGCAGTCAGTAGGAGCCTAGTTCGTCCGGCTACCGAATCAATACAGCTGGTTAGGCTAGCTATCAGGCTCCAGCAGCTGATCTTTTCCGCGACTCGCGACAGTGAGCCTTTTCAACGGTGAGTTCCAGGATGAGGACGGCGGTGCCGGCTGTCGCCGCGCTGCTTGGGAGGAGCTGGCCGTCTATCTGGGGCAGGGGCCGGCCGTGCATGGCCGGGACCGGGACCACGTATGGACCGGGGCCCGGTGGGGGCTTTGATCGGCAGAGAGTTTCACGTCTCCTGCACGTCTCGGGCGCAACGAGGCTGATGCGCCGGCTCGGGTTCACCCCGCAGATGCCCGTACCGCGGGCCGCGGAGCGCGGCAAGAAGGCCGTGACGGTGTGGAAAAGGTGACCTGGGCGGAGGTGAAAGGACCAGGGCGGCCTGCGGCGGTTACATCTGCTTCGAGGACGAAGCAGAAAGCGGGTTTCACCCGCACACCTTCAAAGGACAGACCTGGGGCAGACGGGGCATCACCCCGGTCGTGAAGGCCTCACGCTGCCGCTGTGGCAGGGTCCCGGTGGTGGGCCTGATCGCGATGCGGCCGGGCTCGCGGACCCGGCTGGCCCATTGCCTGCGCCGGCATACCGGCCGCAAAGGGCGAGCGCTGCAGCATGTCCGAGCAGGATTGCATCGGTCCGATCGACGGGATGCGCCAGCTGGTCAGGGCCCCGATCATGCTCGTCTGGGACCGGCTCAACACCCATGTCTCCCACGTCATGCGCGAGCTGTCGGCGGGACTGGCTGACGCGTTCATCCTGCCCTCATACGCACCCGAGCTCCACGTGGTCGAGTTCCTGTGGGCCCACGTCAAACGCAGCCTCGCCCACCTCACAAGCGCCGCCCTCGACCAGCTCGAAGCCGCCGACCGAATCCGCCTCAGACGACTCCAGTACAGACCTCACGTCCCCGACGGCGTTCTCGCCGGAACCAGCCTCTCGCTCGACAGCCCACCACCCTCACCTTGAAAGGCCGAAATCAGTAACCCTCACCGGCTTCGCAGCGAGGCCTCATTCGCCTCACTTTGCGGTGTGAGCCCAGTCGAGGTGTCCTCGGGCAGGACTCAGCGCAGAACAACCGTGGCGCCGGCCGACAGGCAAACTCCGCGCTCTACACCATCGTCCTGGCCAGACTGCGGTGGGAGGCCCTTCGCAGCCGACGCTATTTCGCACAACGCACCGCCGAAGGAAAACCCGACGCGAAGCCATCCGCGGCCTGAAACGCTACGTCGCCCGACAGCTCTACCGGATCATCATCCGAGCCACACCATGCGCCTGCACCAAGCCCTCGCGGGTTGACATCCATAAAGGCATCACGACCGTCGCCATTCACCCCGCCGGACTCCACCTCGCTGCCATCTTCATATGGTCGGCGAGGTGATCCGAAGCAAAGGGCCTAGTGGGAATCCCCCTCCGTATCGGGAGGAGAGCGGCGGTCAAGGCACCGAGCCGCAGGTGAAGGCGGTCCTGCTCAGTCGCCGCGGCGTGGCGTAAACGCGATCACCACGCTCTGCTGGCCCACGCGCCGTGGGTGAGGAGGCGGTCAGCCTGCCAGCGCCGCATCGACATTGGGTGGAGGGGGCTGCTTTGCCGATCGCAGTGCGGAAAGAGGCCATTTGTGGCCGGTATAGGGCGGCGCAGCTGGAACATAAAATCTCTCGGCGGTGCGGACGTGACGATTACCGTGCCAACGCGTCCAAACTAGACAAAAGCCGCCATAGCCTGGGCTGTGCGGTCGGCCTCCACCCTGGTTCCTACTTGAGGCGGACGCTGGTGCTGCGTCCTGGAGTCCACGAAGGAATCGACTGCACCCACAAGTGATGGAACGGACGAAACCCCGATGATTGCTTCCCCCTCCCTCATCGCCAAAGCCAACGTCGCATTCCGTGCCTTCCCCGGGCCGCCCGCGCCTTCCTCCTGGCCCCACACGTGGCCGGTGGAAGTGGTGCACTGTGAGGGCGCGGGGGAGCACATTACCTGGTACCTGGACTTCTCTTTTGAGGCCGCCGCAGCCGCACGCCGAGCCATCCGGCCCTACCTGCGCAGATGGGAGCTGGACACTGACACTGTGGACACAGCGCTCCTGCTCGTCTCCGAATTGGTGGCCAATGCCGTCGAGCACGGCAAGCCGCCTGTGTTCCTTCGCCTGGCCCATAGCCAGGACGCCGTGACCATCGCGGTCCAGGACGCTGGCAGTGGGCCGTCCCACCGAAAGCCCGACCCGCAGGACATGTGCGCGGAAAGTGGTCGCGGGCTGTATCTGGTCGAGGCGCTGTGTCACCGCTCCTGTCTGACCGGTACCCCCGACGGCACGCTCGCTGTAGCCGAGATCGGCACCTGACAGGTCCTCCGCATGTGCCCCCCGCCTGTGCCCCGAGCGAAATCGCGTACAGGCCGCTGCTCAGCAGGGCCCGGCACTGCGACGGCGGAATGCGCCAGGGCTGCGAGGCCGAATTGCAGTTAATGCGCAGCGTGGCCTGGTCGGTGAGGCAGCCGTAAGGGCATTCAGTGCCGATGGGCGGAAAGGGGGACCGGAGGTTGCGGTGAACAGTGCTGATCCTGTCGGGGCGAGGGGCGCAGCTTGGTGGGGGTTGCTGTGTGATGGGGACCAGTCTGGCGAGACACCTCGTGGGGGTGGGCGCCGTCGCTGCTTTTCCAGTGACGAGGGTGCGTAGCTCATCCAGGGTGAGTCTGGCTCAGGCCGCGCTTGCTTGGGGCGTCTTTTGGCGTAAGGCCAAGCTGTGGAGAGAGGGTGCCACGCGGTGCGCGTGGGTGAAGAACCTGCGCACCAAGTACCTGCGGGCATGGTCGGAGCCCCAGGCTCTCTTTCGGCGTGCGGCTGGGCGCCAAGCTTGGCTGCCCAGGGCCAGGCCTCACCCAAGCGCGCATACTCATAGCCGGTGAAGTCCACGTCGAGCCCACGACGACTCGCACTACCTACTGATTTTTTCGTAAGTGGTTCGCCCTCCGTGGCTGGTGCCCCTCTTCCTCTCTTGTCGCGGCCTCAGTTGGTGGAGGAGGGTCGTGTCGATGCCGATGGTGATGAAGCCAGGCGGGTAGCGGCTCTCGTCGTCTGTCAGGAGGGCGGTTTCCACTGATCGTTGCGAATCAGCAGTAGGCGAGGGAGTCCTCAATTCAAGGCAGCAACCTTGCCTGTCGGCAAGCCAGTGGGGGCACTGCCCGGCAGGAGACCGCCACGGACGGGGCCCGCGCGGGCTGGCCGCCAGTCACGGCGAGTGCATCCACTGCGTGCACCCGGCAGGCGTGTCTCGGGCAGCTCAAGCAGTAGAGCGCCTTCCGCCGAGCACGCTGCTCCAGTAGTCAGCCAGATCGTCAAAGCCAGCCCCCGACGGCATGCGATGTAGAGAATGAAAAGGGTTCAGCAGGCTGCGATACCGGAGCCGAAGCGTCAACAATTTTCAGCAGCCGCCTTCACCTAGCCCCATGAAAATAGTACTGTTCAGCCCTCTGGGCGGCTAGACAGTTGCAGGTGTTGTGGTGGTCCCGGGTGGGCTTGGCCAACCAGCCCTGCCTCGGGCCGCCCCAGTGGGTTCTTGATGCCCGGGGGCCCGCCGTCTCGTGCTGATGGAGGAAAATTAAGTGCTCCGGAAATTATTCGGCCTCGCTATGTCCTTAGCTGTCGCCCCTTTGTTTATTTTTGCGCCGCCTTCCGCCGCCGCAACAGTGCCCGTGACCGACAATATTCGCGCTGTTTTCACTGCACCAGGCGCGACTCCCGCTGAGGTAACGCTCAAGTTTAAGAAAAATGGCACTGGCGAGTTCGCTATTCAGTGGACTGACAGCTCCGGCAAAAACCTCGAATATAAGGCCGGACCCGAATCGAACGCCTGCTTTGTGGCCTACTGCGCGTACCATAATGTGATGGCATACGGTGCGGAATATGCTGTCTCATTCTTCCTCACTCCCGTGGCCAGCGACATTGTTACGACGGAAAACCAATACAGTCTCCGGGCAGCCGCGAACATCGGAGATTTCGGAGGAGGTCGCGGATACTGCCTGACATCCAAATATGCCCTGACCCTTCGCCATTGCGGTGATAATAGCTTCTCCAAGGCTTCACAGGCGTTCAAAATTACAGCTGTCGATCCGAGCAAACAGGCAAGGATCAACCAGTACATGCTGCAGGCAGGCCTAAATGTCTGCGAAACCACAAAAATGGCGACCTGTACCTACAGCAACGTGAGGACCGGGTCCTCCAAGTGGGGCACGGCAGTGCAGGCGGCCGACAGCTGGATCAAAAACACTGGTCCCGGAGACCTCAGTAAGACCGTGGCCTGGTGGAGAGACATAGCCGTGGAGACCCGCGCTATCAAGGGCACTACATCCGGATGGTCCATAAACGCGGAAATCGGCGGGTCGCTTGCCCCGAAGGAAAGCTGGGCGTCGGCGTCAGCGACGGTCACGGCTGGCATCTCGAGCACAGTCCACAACGAAACCCAGACTGCCGTGATTGCGACCCAGAAATACATGTCCACGACCTCGCTGACGGTCCCGACGGGCGATACTTCGTGGATCGCTATCCGGCCACTCGTGGTGCCGGTCACCACGGCCATCGAAATCAACTACTATCCGACCAACTACGAGGGCGGGCGCCAGACCGACAACCTGTACGGATACGGTGCGCACGCAACCTATCGCGTCGACTCATTTACCATGGACATTCCCGTCAAGGCTGACAACCTTAGTGGTACCTACCGCAGAGAAATTGCATGCTTTAAGAGCACGATGGAATTTTACTCCAACTGCGCGTCTACATACACGCCAGTTCCTATGCCGTGATCGCACCAGCCACGTCAAGATCATCCCGCCTGTGACTGGCAGTTACGGGACAACCCTTGGTGCACCAAGAGCCCCTGCCGTTCCTGGACGCGCTGGCTAACCCCTGGGCTCTGCGCAACGGCGGCCCTCAGGACTCGATGTGCTCCCGAGGGCCGCCCTTGTCATATGGGGGGGGGAGGTACCCGATAGACAGATGCCGAAACCGGCAGACGCGTTGTGGCCTACCGTCCGCAAGATACCCCTCCTTGGCTTCTGGCTCCGCGAACGTTCCGGTATCGAGGTCGTGTGCCGGGACGGTTCCGCCACCTATGCCGAGGCATCGCTTCGAGAGTCATGCTGGGCAGAGTTGGCCCTCTTGTATGGCAAAGGAATCTGCACCTCCCGGCGGACATTAGCCATGAAGGGTAAGAATTTGTTTTCCTATGTCACCGTACCCCGCGCCTTCCCCGACGGGCTGCAGTCGCAGCAGCTGCCTCACGCGCCGCCAATGTTGGGGGCTAGTGTGAGGCGCGGTCTTTTCTTTCTCGCAGAGCGGAAATGTTCGTGAGTAGACACCGAAGGCGGAAGTACGGGGCCGGGGGGCCTGCGGAGGGCGAGCAGCGAGCGCAATCGCGGACGAAGGTCTGCCGTGCGTCGTTGGCTGCGCGGGCTAATCCTACCCTGCCGACCCTCGTTTTGCCCCCCGCATCGTCTGCGTGCGGAACCTATACGCGGGGGAGTTGGTGGCGCCGGTTAGCCGTGTCGGCGGGCGTGGGAGCGATCGTGCTCACGGCGAGCCAGTCACCTGCCGGTGCCGACCCGGTGCACACATTACCCGACGACGCCGCAAAGGCAGACGCCATTTCCTTCGCGACGAGCCCTGCCAACTCCACCAACAAGGTTTTCGTGGATGGCTACGGTAGGCAGGTGGTACTGCGTGGTTATGCGGTGTCCGGGTCCACTAAATTGAGAGAAACCGAATTGTTACCGTTTAAAACCACGGCGGATGCTAAAGCGTCCTTCGCAGCCATGAAGAAGGTGGCCGGCTCGAATGTGGTGCGCTTCCAGCTGCTGTGGGAGGGTTCCGAGCCTGTCAAAGGGACGATGACACGGCCTACCTGGACAAGGTCGTCAACCAGATCCACGAAGCCACCAAAATGGGGCTGCGCGTAATCGTGGAGTACCACCAGGACCTCATGGCGCGTGCCCTGTTCAGGCCGGACTCGAAGTTCACCGGTGACGGCATGCCGGCCTGGGCAGTCGAGGGACTCGGTCTGGCCGGCGCGGAATCCTGTATTGAGCTGACGTGCCCTGGGGGAGAGGAAGGCTGGGGTGGGGCACAAGTGATGGACACCGGTGGGGTGCGGCCAGCCGCAGAGGCGTTCTGGAGCAACTCACTCCTCGCCGGTACCAAAATGGGAATTCAGACCGCCTTTGTCAATCATACGACGAAGGCTTTGACGTACCTGAAGACCAAGATGGTGGCGAACGGTAGCTGGAGCCGGATTGTGGGCTTCGAGCCGTTCAACGAGCCCTTTGACGGGGAGTCGAACGCGAAGGCGCAGGAGTGGGATACGCAGAAACTCTGGCCGTTCTACCGAAAAATCCGCACGGCGATGGACGATGCTGGATGGCAAGACAAGCTCCAGTTCGCCGAGCCCAACGTATTTTGGAACAGCCAACTCGGCGACATCAAGGTTGGCCCTTTGGGTGCTGGCCTCATCCCGTTGCCGGCGGCACTGGGCACCACCGGAGACCCCGACCAAACCCCAAAAATTGTTTTCACGCCGCACTTTTACGACACCCGGCGCCTAGTGCCTGATGAATTTCGTCCAGCCGAAGCGAAAGTGCCGGCCACCACCGGCGAATATCTGAGCCGCTTCGACAACATACGCGGCGCCGCGCGGACGTGGGGCGCCCCTGCGTTCGTCTCCGAGTTTGGTGCCACGGTCAGCCAGACCGGACACAGGGACACAGCACGCGAACTGGCCGGCATGTATCAGGGCATGAATTCCGGGCAGCTCGGAAAGCCGACGATTGGCAGCAACGTGCTCGACTTCGATGCGCCCGTGCTCTCCGGCACCCAGTGGCACTGGGATATTTACCGCAACCATCATAACGAGCTAAAAAACGGAAACCCAAGCAAAGTCCAAACCACCGGCGACGCCTGGAACGGCGAAGACCATTCCGCCGTCGAGCGCAACGACGCCCAAGTCATTAACCCCACGATCGATCGTAACCTTATCGCCCAAGCCTACCCGCAGGCCGTCCAGGGGGGGGTGTCTCTATGTCCTTCGTCAAGGATGTGGTGCCGGGTATGGGGCTGTTTGGGATGGTCACGCGGCGAGGGTGATGGTGGGGGTTCT
>NZ_JBIAJH010000096.1:0-8331 GCF_042871845.1 Streptomyces sp. NPDC005533
GGGTGTCGGAGAGCTGGGCGGAAGTGCGTTTGGCACCCTGCGGGGATCACCCCGACACACACCCACCCCCACCCCAACCGACCCGCCTGCTACCCAGCCGCCCAAATCCAGCCCGGCCGCACCCATTCAGCTAGGCCGCACAAATCCAGCCTCGCCGGCGTTTGAGGCGCGGGGTCCGGGGCGGAGCCCCGATCTTTGAGCCGCACTCTCGGGCTGCGCCGGGCAAATTCAGCCTCGCCGGCGATTGAGGCGCGGGGCGGAGCCCCGGGCTTTGAGCCGCCCGCCGCGCAAGTTCAGCCCCGCCGGCGATTGAGGCGCGGGGCGGGGTCTGGGGCCTAGGGCTGCGGGTGTGGGTGGTGTTCCGCCTGTTGCGCCGCGTGGCGCTTGAGCGCGGCCTCGCGCCCGCGGACGTACCAGATGCCGATCAGGCCGAGGAAGCCGCCGGCCGCGCAGGTCCAGACCCACCACAGCTGGCCGCGGTCGGCGAACCACCCGTAGAAGGGGAGCTGGCCGAGGAAAAGGGCGAACCACAGGATCGTGCCGCCTGTGACGGTAGCGACGACGGGGCCCTCCAGGGGCTCGGGCGCCTCATGCTTCGCAGTCCATTTCGCCATGCGGCAAGTCTAGGCGCGCGAATCCACGGTCTACGCGCGGAGATGGACGACCCTTCGCTCGTGTGTTCATACTGAAACGATTTGGGCGTGGCCCATTTTCTTCGTATGAACCACCCAATGAGGACCGTATGAGCACCCCCACGGCCACGGCCCCGGACCCCTCCCTCCAGGGGCCCTCCGGAGGAATCAACCGCTACTTCAAGATCTCCGAGCGCGGTTCCACCGTCGCCCGCGAGGTCCGCGGCGGCTTCGCCACCTTCTTCGCGATGGCGTACATCATCGTGCTGAACCCGATCATCCTGGGCAGCGCGAAGGACATGTACGGGCACCAGCTCGACAACGGTCAGCTCGTGACGGCCACCGCCCTGACGGCCGCCTTCACCACCCTCCTCATGGGTGTCATCGGCAACGTCCCGATCGCGCTCGCCGCCGGCCTCGGCGTGAACACGGTCGTCGCCCTCCAGCTCGCGCCCCGCATGAGCTGGCCCGACGCCATGGGCATGGTGGTCCTGGCCGGCTTCGTGGTGATGCTGCTGGTCGCCACCGGCCTGCGCGAGCGGGTCATGAACGCCGTGCCGCTGGGCCTGCGCAAGGGCATCGCCATCGGCATCGGCCTGTTCATCATGCTGATCGGCCTGGTCGACTCGGGCTTCGTCTCCCGCATCCCGGACGCCGCCCACACCACGGTCCCGCTCCAGCTCGGCGGCACCGGCCACCTGGACGGCTGGCCGGTCCTGATCTTCGTGATCGGCGTGCTGCTCACCCTGGCCCTGCTGATCCGCAAGACGCCGGGCGCGATCCTGATCTCCATCGTGGCCATGACCCTCGTCGCGGTCGTCGTCCAGCTGATCGCCAAGGTGCCCGACACGGGCTGGGGCCTCACCGTGCCCGAGTGGCCCGGCAACCCGGTGGCCGCGCCCGACTTCGGGCTGGTCGGCCAGGTCAGCCTGTTCGGCGGCTTCGGGAAGGTCGGGGTGCTGACCGGCATCCTCTTCGTCTTCACCGTGCTGCTGTCCTGCTTCTTCGACGCCATGGGCACGATCCTGGGCGTCGGCGACGAGGCCAAGCTGATCGACAAGGAGACCGGAGAGTTCCCCGGCATCAACAAGGTCCTGCTGATCGACGGCCTGGCCGTCGCCTCGGGCGGCGCCACCTCGTCCTCGGCCACCACCTGCTTCGTGGAGTCGACGGCCGGGGTCGGCGAGGGAGCCCGTACGGGCCTGGCGAACGTCGTGACGGGCGCCCTGTTCGGCGTGGCGCTGTTCCTCACCCCGCTCGCCACGATGGTCCCGTCGCAGGCCGCCACCCCCGCCCTCGTGGCGGTCGGCTTCCTGATCCTGGCGGGCTCGATCAAGGACATCGACTGGAGCGACTTCACCATCGCCGTTCCGGCGTTCCTGGCCATGGTGATGATGCCCTTCACCTACTCGATCACCAACGGCATCGGCATCGGCTTCATCACCTTCTGCGCCCTGCGCGCGGCGACCGGCCGGGGCCGCGAGGTCCCGGTGGCCATGTACGTCGTGGCGGCGGTGTTCGTCTTCTACTACGCGATGCCCGCCCTCGGCCTGACGTAGGCCCTGCCCGGGCTCACGTCAGCCCGTAGAACTTCTCTGTCTCGTCGACGGCGGCCTTGAAGCGCTCGTCGAAGTCATCGCGGATGAGCGTCCGGACCACATAGTCCTGGACGCTCATTCCGCGTTTGGCGGCGTGAGTCCGGAGCCTGTCGAGGAGCTCCCCGTCTATGCGCATGCTCAGCACATGTGTCCCCATGTCGAAAGAGTCGGGGCAGAGGGTGTGGACGCGTGTCACTTTCGGCCGCCGACTCACCCGTACGAGTGACCCCGCGCATGACCGCCAAAAGTGGTGTTCCTTAGAGAGAGTAATGAGTTACTCTAAATACATGCCTGACCTTTCCCATGGCGACGATGCTGCCGCCGTGAACGACCTCCGCTCCGCCGTCATGCGGCTGGGGCGGCGCCTGAAGCACCAGCGCGTCGACGAGTCGCTGAGCCCCACCGAGATGTCGGTGCTCGGCACCCTCGCCCGCTGTGGCCAGGCCACACCCGGCGAACTGGCGCGGCGGGAGCACGTCCAGCCGCCGTCGATGACGCGCATCGTCGCGTTGCTGGAAGCCAAGGGACTGGTCACGCTGGAACCGCACCCCGACGACCGCCGCCAGAAGGTGGTCCGCCAGACGGAGGAGGCCGAAGCGATGCTCGAAGAGAGCCGCCGCAAGCGCAACGCCTTCCTGGCCGGGCTCGCGGCCGAGCTGACCGAGGACGAGTGGGCCAAGCTGCGCGAGGCCGCACCCGTCCTGGAAAAGCTCGCGCACCTGTAGGAACGACGCCAGGAGGCGAACGCTTTTGAGTACGGGAACCGGAGCAGACTCCGCACCCGGCCACACATCCACCCCTACTAAGGCCCCTGCGGGCCCCGCGGGCAGGAACTCGATGTTCAGCTCGCTGAGGATCCGGAACTACCGGCTCTTCGCGACCGGGCAGGTCGTCTCGAACACGGGCACCTGGATGCAGCGCATCGCCCAGGACTGGCTGGTCCTCTCCCTGACCGGCTCCGCCTCCGCCGTCGGCATCACCATCGCCCTGCAGTTCCTGCCGATGCTGATGTTCGGCCTCTACGGAGGCGTCCTCGCGGACCGGCTGCCCAAGCGGCCCCTGCTCCTCGCCACCCAGAGCGCGATGGGCCTGACCGGCATCGCACTCGCCGTCCTCACCCTGGCGGGACACGTCCAGGTGTGGCACGTCTACCTCGCGGCCTTCCTGCTCGGCCTCGTCACCGTCGTCGACAACCCGGCGCGGCAGACGTTCGTACCCGAGATGGTCGGCAAGGACCAGGTGGCGAACGCCGTCAGCCTGAACTCCGCCAACTTCCAGTCCGCGCGGCTCGTCGGCCCGGCGATCGCCGGTGTCCTGATCACCGCCGTCGGCTCCGGCTGGGCCTTCCTGCTGAACGGCCTGTCGTTCGCCGCCCCCATCGCCGGCCTGCTGATGATGCGGACGAAGGAGCTCCACCCGGTCGAACCCCGACCCCGCGCCAAGGGACAGCTGCGCGAAGGCCTGCAGTACGTCGCCGGCCGGCCCGAGCTGATCTGGCCGATCGTGCTCGTGGGCTTCATCGGCACCTTCGGGTTCAACTTCCCGATCTGGCTGTCGGCGTTCGTCAGCGACGTCTTCCACGGGGACGCGGGCACCTACGGCCTGTTCAACACCCTGATCGCGGCCGGCTCCCTGGCGGGCGCCCTCCTCGCGGCCCGGCGCGGCCACTCCCGGCTGCGGCTGCTGGTGGTCGCCGCCCTGCTGTTCTCGGCGCTGCTGCTCGTCACGGCCTTCGCGCCCGGCTTCTGGCTGTTCGCGGCGCTGCTCGTGCCGATCGGCGTCTTCGGCCTGACGGTCAACGTCACGGCGAACTCGAGCGTGCAGATGGCCACCGACCCCGAGATGCGGGGGCGGGTCATGGCGCTGTTCATGATGGTCTTCACCGGCGGCACCCCGCTGGGCGCTCCGCTGCTGGGCTGGATCACGGACACGTACGGCGCGCGGATCGGCATGGCCGCGGGGGGTGTCATCTCGCTGGCCGCCTCCGTCGCCATCGCGGTGGTCCTGGCCCGTGTCGGGAACCTCCGCGTGCGGGTCAGCCGGCGCGGTGTGACGTTCGTCCCTGCGGCCACCCCGCGCGACCTGGTCCCGGCCGCCTGACCCTGCCGGGGCGCAAGGAGCGGGGCGCCGCCCCCGGCGGCGGCGCCACATGTTCAGCCGGGGGTCCGGGGGCCGGCCCCCGGCAGCGGCGCCGCGGCCGTACGCTCGGCGCATGAGACTGTTCGCAGCCGTCCTGCCGCCCGCCGGGGCAGTCCATGAGCTCGCCGCCGCCGTGGACGCCGTCCACGACGACCAGCTGACGTGGACCGCGCGAGCGGGCTGGCACTTCACCCTCGCCTTCATGGGCGAGGTACGCGACGACGTCCTCCCCGACCTGCACGCCCGCCTCGACCGCGCGGCCCACCGCACCGCCCCCTTCCCGCTGCGCCTGCACGGCTGCGGGCACTTCGGGGACCGTGCGCTGTGGGTCGGCGCCGCCGGGGAGCTGCCCGCCCTGCGGATGCTCGCGGAGCGGGCCGACGCCGCGGCCCGGCGGGCCGGGGTGCCGATGGAGCAGCACCGCCGGTACACCCCGCACCTCACCCTGGCCCGCAGCCACGGCCACCGCCACGACCCCGGCCACGAGCACGGCACCGCCACCCCGCTGCGCCCGTACCTGGACGCCCTCGCGGACTTCGAGGGCACGCCCTGGACGGTCGACACGCTCAGCCTCGTCCGCAGCAACCTCCCCGTCAGCGGGGTGCCGGGCGAGCAGCCCCGCTACGAGACGGTCGGCTCCTGGCCGCTGCGGGGTTGAGCCGTACCGCGTACGGGATCACCCGCGGCCCGCGTTAGGCTCGACGGGTGGATCCCAAGACCAGAAACCGTGTGATGGCCGGTGTGCTCGTGCTGATGTTCGTCGTCGTGGCCGTGGCGGCTGCCGTCGGGCAGTAGCTACCAGGCGAAGGCCTCCGGCGACGCTCCGGGCCCCGGGAAGATCTCGTCCAGGGCGGCCAGGACCTCGTCCGAAAGCTCCAGCTCCACCGCCCGCAGCGCCGATTCGAGCTGCTCCTGCGTGCGCGGCCCGACGATCGGCCCGGTGACCCCGGGACGCGTCAGCAGCCAGGCCAGGCCGACCTCGCCCGGCTCCAGGCCGTGCTTGTCCAGCAGGTCCTCGTACGCCTGCACCTGCGCGCGTACGGAGCTGTTGGCGAGCGCGTCGGCGGACCGGCCGGAGGCGCGGCGGCCGCCCGTCGCCTCCTTCTTGAGGACACCGCCCAGCAGGCCGCCGTGGAGCGGGGACCAGGGGATGACCCCGAGCCCGTACGCCTCGGCGGCCGGGATGACCTCCATCTCCGCGCGCCGCTCGGCGAGGTTGTAGAGGCACTGCTCGCTGACCAGCCCGAGCCGGCCGCTGCGCGCCGCGGTCTCGTTGGCCTGGGCGATCTTCCAGCCGGGGAAGTTCGAGGAACCCGCGTAGAGGATCTTGCCCTGCTGGATCAGGACCTCGACGGCCTGCCAGATCTCCTCGAAGGGGGTCAGCCGGTCCACGTGGTGGAACTGGTAGACGTCGATGTAGTCGGTCTGGAGCCGCTTGAGGCTGGCGTCGACGGCCCGCCGGATGTTCAGCGCCGACAGGCGGTCGTAGTTGGGCCAGGTCTCGCCCTCGGGCGCCATGCTGGCGTAGACCTTGGTGGCGAGCACCGTCTTCTCGCGGCGCCGGCCGCCCTGGGCGAACCAGGTGCCGAGGATCTCCTCGGTGCGGCCCTTGTTCTCGCCCCAGCCGTAGACGTTGGCGGTGTCGAAGAAGTTGATCCCCGCGTCGAGGGCGGAGTCCATGATCGAGTGGCTTTCGGGCTCACCGGTCTGGGGGCCGAAGTTCATGGTGCCGAGTACAAGTCGGCTGACCCTGAGGCCGGTACGTCCGAGCTGTGTGTACTTCATGGGGCCCTAGCCAACTGCTTGGAGTGCGCTCGAAGCAAGACCCTTCCGTGAAAGGGCTGTTACAGCACGCCGTTCTGCACCCGGTCGGGCCTGTACGGGCCGCCGATCCCCCACGCCTGGTGCAGGACGGCCGCGAACTCCCCCGCCAGCCGGTGCTCGCCGGAGGCGTTGGGGTGGGTGCCGTCGTAGGTGTCGTGGTGGATGTCGTACGCCTCCGGGCGGGCGGCCAGCAGGACCGGCGAGGCGGCGGACGTCAGATCGGCCACCGCCTTCGCGAGGAGCTCGTTGAAACGGGCCACCTCGGCCGCGAAGGGCGCGTCCTCCTCGGCCCGGCTGTTCGGGATGACGGGCAGCAGCACCATGCGGACGCCGGGGCGGGCGGCGCGGGCCCCGGCGATGAACCGGCGGACGTTGGCGGCGGTCTGCTCGGCGTCGGTGTAGAAGCCGAGGTCGATCAGGCCGAGGGAGACGAGCAGGACGTCGGCCCGGGCGGCGGCGACGGCGGGGCCTATGAGGGGGGCCATGTGCTGCCAGCCCTCGCCCCAGCCGGCCAGGTGGCGGCGGGCGTGCGCGGGGAAGCGCGGGTCGGCGTACGCATCGGAGCCCTCGTACAGCTCGGCGCGCGGACCGACGATCCGGTAGGGGCCGCCGAAGGTCGAGTCGAGGTGCTGCCACATGCGGTAGCGCCAGGTGAAATCGCCGGCGCGTCCGATGGTCATGGAGTCGCCGACGAACATGAAACGCATCCGGTCATCATCGCGGATCGCGCGACAGAAACCTCTGTGACGCCGGACACGGGGCACGTACTGGCAGGCTGGGGGCATGCGCATGCCCCTGCCGTCCGCCGCCGGCACCGCCGTTGCCGCCGCCGTCGCCTCCGCGGCCCTCGCCGCCGCCCTCGCCGTGCCGCCGGTCGCGGCCTTCGCGGCGGGGGCCCCCGGCTCCTCCTCGTTCACCATCTCCGACCCGCGGATCAAGGAGTCCAGCGGGCTCGCCGCCAGCCGGATCCACCCGGGCGTGTACTGGACGCACAACGACAGCGACGACGGCCCGTACGTCTACGCGGTGGACTCCGCGACAGGCAGGACGGTCGCCCGCGTGACCCTGACCGGGATCGGCAGGCCGCGCGACGTCGAGGCGATCTCGCTGGGGCCGGACGGACAGCTCTACGTCGGCGACATCGGCGACAACCGCAACGGCACCTGGGACCACGTGTGGATCTACCGCTTCCCGGAGCCGAAGGAACTGGGCGACGTCACGGTCAAGGCCGCGCAGTTCACGGTGCGGTACGCCGACGGGCCGCGCAACGCGGAGGCGCTGATGGTGCATCCGGTGACGGGGCGGGTCTACATCGCGAGCAAGGACGAGAACAAGGGCGGGCTGTACGAGGGTCCCGCGGAGCTCTCGACGGACGGGTCGAACGTGTTCCGGCGGGTCGCCGACGTGCCGTGGGTGACGGACGGGGCGTTCTCCCCCGACGGGAACCGGCTGACCCTGCGGGGCTACTTCTGGGCGCGCACGTACCCGTGGAAGGACGGCAGGCCGGAGGGTGAGGGCGAGCGGGTGGACGCGCCGTGGCAGGGGCAGGCGGAGTCGGTGACGTACACGCCGGACGGCTCGACGCTGATGTTCGGCGCGGAGGGGGAGGGCAGCCGCGTCATCGCCGTCCCGGTGGGCGCGGCCCCGTCCGCGGGCGCCTCGGCCGCGCCGCCCGCCCCCGGCGCGCCGGGTCCGTCCGCCGCGGAGCCGACGGGGAGCTTCGGCAAGGGAGCCGTGGTCCTGGCGGTCGGCCTGGCGGTCGTCTTCGTCGCGAAGCGCCTCCTCGCCCGCCGCCGCCCGTAGCCCCGCCGCGTCCGCGCCTCTTGGCTGCCGCCGGCCAATCCAGCCCCGCCGGCGTTTGAGGCGCGGGGGCTCGGGGGCTGGCCCCCGACCGCGGCGCCGCACTGACCACGCACTTCGGCGCTCGCGCCGCTGGGGGGGGGGGGGGGGGGGCGGGCCCCGGGCGGGGGGGGGCGCGGGGCGGGGGGGGGGGGGCGCCCCCCCCCCCACCGCGGCGCCGCACTGACCACGCACTTCGGCGCTCGCGCCGCTGCTGGGGCTCCGCCCCAGACCCCGCTCCTCAAACGCCGGAGGGGCTGGATATGCCGCTGCGCGGGGGTGCGGGGGCGGAGCCCCCG
>NZ_JBIAJH010000097.1:0-8319 GCF_042871845.1 Streptomyces sp. NPDC005533
GGTCAGGCCCCCACCCTCCGGATAACGCATACCAACGGCATACCGCAGGGATCATGAACCGTCACTACCCGACGACAACCCGAAATCCTCAGTAGACACTCCCGATCGAGGTCAACGTCACAGGGGCGGGGGTTCCCCCTCTCTATAGGCGTGCAGGCGGCCTGCTCCGGAAGGCCGCAAGGGCCCCTGGTTCCGCGGGCCGTGCCCGCCCCCGGACCCTGGTGCTCCACGCCGCTGGCAGTGGTGCCGCAGGAACCACTGGGCCGTGGCAGCCTTTCGTCCTGAATACACAGAAGCTATTCGAGAAGGTGAAGGCATCATGTTGAAGTGCGTAATTGCGCCGCTTGCGGGGGCTGCTCCCAGCCAGTCTTGGTTAACGGGCTTTAGCGGGGGATCCTGGTCCGGTCACGGTTTTGGGCGGCACCCCATCAGGATGGCCTGGGCTCTGCAGCTGGGCTGCTTGGGCTGACGTGCCCGGCGGGGTCGGCCGTCGTTATGGCGCGCGATAAAATCGCTCCAGCCGGCCTTGTGAGGTGGACGGCCCAAATGCCGGATACCAGCCGATGGGTCGTGGGCGGACTGATCAGCACCAACAGAGTCCGGTCCGCCGAAGTGACCGTGGGCACTATCTGCTTCACAGTCTGCAAAAATCTTGGCCGATAAGGCCCCAAGCCTGGGAAGCCTTCACGGTCAACCCGCTGAGCCTGTTCAGGACTGCCTCCACCCGGGCCTCGGAGAGGGCGGTGAAACCGGCGGAGACCTCGGGCTGTCGAGATACACGGCCGTCCCCGGCCCGGCGGTAAGCGAAAATATGGGCCCGCCACACGGTGAAAGCCGTATTCACTGCTGTTTTATCACTTCCCCGGCTTCTAAGACACCCCTATACCACGAGGCGGACCCGGGATGGGCTGCCCGGCGGTCGCCGGACCCCGGCCCCTGCCCGTCAGGCCGGGCGCCGGCGCGGTCGAAGCCGCAGGCCGGCAGCGCCGGCCCCAGCGCCCTCCCGGCTGCGCAGGCCGGAGAAGCCCACGCCCGCAGGCGCCGCGGGATGCCCGGCAAGAGGCGGCGCGAAGCCGGAAAACGCGACCAACTGCGCGAGGTTCCCGGCGAGGGAACGAGCGGGAGCGGGGACGGTTACGCGTGCGGTACTGGTGGCGCTGGGTGGGGGACGTCTGAAGCAATCCGGTTGAAACGGCCACTCCATGCTCGGGGGCGATCCAACACCTGCTCATGGGGTCCTCCCCGCCCATGCGTGAACTGCGGACAGGCCAATGAAGAGGCCGATAGCCGGCCAGGTCTAGGAGCGGGTAGGACTGTCCAGGGTGGCGAAGGCCCAGCGCGGAGCGCCGCCGAGGCGCCCTGGGTGGCCGACGCCCGCATGTCGGCGACAGCTGGACTCAGCGTTCTTCGGACGGTGACGTAGTGGCAGGCGCTCGTGCAACACAGCCGCTGCCCGCGGTGGCGCTCCCGGGGCTGGTTAGGATGCTGGCCTGTGGGAGGGGGCGGGAATGCCGGGGAACACGGCCCGGGTAATGGTCACCATGCCGGACGGGCAGGAACTGCGTGCCCACTTGTATGAGCGCCGGCGCACCAGTGACGGCTGGCAGTACCGGGTCGGCATCAGCTGCTGGGCACCCAGCGAAAAGGAAGGCTGTACGGAACCCGCGGAGCACAATGTCTGGCTCGACGCCCGGCACGTCCACCCACTCCAAGGCGGCGACTACACCCGCGTCCCAACCCGCCCCGCCACACCTGCCGGCCACGGCCGCCAGGCCTGGACGGTACAGGACCTCCCCCACCGCCCTGGCCACCCCGCAGCGCGCCTGGTCCACGTCATCGGCTGCCAGCCCGGCGCCACCCCCATCACCCTCGACCAAGCCCTCGGCATCCTCCGTCAGCCCCGCACCGTCACCTGCCGCGAATGCCACGCCGCCACCTCACTCCCGGCCGTGAAGGACCCACGGCCGACGCAACAGGGCCACGCTCAGCCCTGACAACGGCGATGCCCTCTCACCCCGAGTCGGTATCGGAGCGGGACTGCATGCCAGGCGCGGAACCGTTCTCTGGCACGCTCGTCGGACACCCGGGTGCACACCCCCCCGCCGGGCCCGTACCCTCCACCTCCCTGGAGTGCGGGCCCCGGCAGGCACCCAGACACACCAGACCGCGCGCTAGCCTGCGGTAACGGCTGGCAGGGTATAGGCATGAACAGCAGTGACGATCCCCTGGAAGCCGCTGTGCAAGCCCTGCACGACGCGCAGGAGGCCCTGCACACCGCCCGCCGCCACCTGACCGAAGCCACCCTGGACGCCTACAACCGCGGTGAAACCGTCGCCGGGATCGCCGAGCGCACCGGCCGCACCACCACCGAGGTCTGGAACACCCTCAACGCCCACGGAATCACCCGCAACACCCGCGTCAACGGAACCCGGCCACCCACCTGAAACACGCCCCCACCGCGGGCGCATCACAACATTCCGAGCGGTGGGGCGGGTGGGGCTCGAACCCACGACCTACGGATTAAAAGTCCGCAGCTCTAACCAACTGAGCTACCGCCCCTACACCCACGATGAAAGCACGCCACCCACCACACAGCCCGCCAACCACACCCCACAGCCCCATCCCCCGCCAGCGCCACGGGCACCAGCACGCGATACGGCGCCGATTCGGACAACACGTCCTGCCCCGAACCGGGCAGCAAGTCTGCCCCAGGCCCATCAGAGATCCAGACCTCCTCAGATCAGAACACCCGGACGATCACTTGTCCTGCCGCAAATCAGTGTCTCCAGGCGCCGCCCGGCTCTGCACCGCAACCCTCCACCGCTCAACCGGGAACCTGCGCCTTCCCCCTCGGCTCCCTGCGGACCGCCGCCCGCCAACCCACTACATCGAGTACCAGGGCCGGAAACCCGCCTCCGCCAGCCCGCAGGCAGCACCCTTGACCCAGCCGCGTGGGGCACTATCCCGCCGCGCGCAACCCTCCCGGGCAACACTCGTTGAACCACACGCCGTCTCAACTCCCGAGGCGCACCCGGGGGCTCTCGCTGCCTTCAACAGTCAGAGCCCCCACCCCTTCGTTACTGGTCAGCTGGCCGCGCGGACGTGCGGGTCAGGTCCTGACGTCCAAGAAGGTCACCGGCGTGCAGGTGCAAGGCCGCTGCGAGGGGCTCCGACGCCGGCGCGCGCATCGTCTCTCAGGTACGAGCAGCGCCGTGTTCACCACTGACCGCGCCGTTCATGGACAGCCCTGCTCACTTACATTCCCTCGTCGGCTTTCCTCCATCCCCCCGCTGTGGTGAAGCCGAACCGGACAGTCTCCGCATCCGCCTGCCAGGAACGGAACGCCGGAGCGGCATATGCGGTGGTCAGGGTGACAAGCCGGTCCGACGTCTGCACGACCATCAGACCCACCCCGCCCTCCACCACCTCAGCCACCACCACATACGGCACCCCGCAGCCTTCGCCTCCACAAACTCACCCTCAGCCAGTGACCTGAACGCAAAAAACTCCATAAGTGAACAAAACATGAAAAACGGCGCGAAGCATGACGGGTGGGTAAACCCTGTTTCGGTCAGAACAGGGCCAGGCCTTCGCCGCTGGTGTCGGCGATGACGGGCCGGGGCTCGGCGGGAAGGCTATCCAGCCGGTCGGGACCAGCCGCTGCCGCCACCGCAGGGACGGCGGCGGCCAGCCATGCACCGAACCGGGCGACGGCCTCCCGGTAGGGCACCCGCGCCAGGACGCGGTGCTCGCCAGAGGGACAGAAGTCGACGGAGACGGTGAGCAGGCAGGAGCGGGGTGTGTTCTGGCTGCCCGTCCAGGACACGCGCAGTACCCCGCAGGGCTTCCGCGCACGACCTTGGCGGTGAGTGGGGCGCAGGGGCTGGCAGTGGGTGTGGGCGGTCCATGCGGCGAGGTGGGGCAGCGGGAGGGTGGTGCGGGTGCGGCAGCCCGGGCAGCGGTGCCAGTAGTGCAGCCAGACAGCGTGGTCGGTGTCGAAGAGGCGGGTGTAGCGGCCGGCGACGCGGATGTCATTAGCGTAGAGGTGGTCGGGGCGTTCCAGGGTGTTGCAGGACGTACAGACCGGTGCGCGGACGTAGCCGTGTTCATGGCAGTGGTCCAGCACAGCTGCCGGTGCGATGCTGCAAGCGGCGCACACCCATCCCGCGACCTGGCGGGACATGCCGGGCTTGCGGCTGAGTACCGAGTAGAGCTGCTCTTTCAGCTCCCCCTTGTAGGGGCGCAGGGGGACTGCCGGAGTTTTCGATCCGGTCGTGGTCCGGCTGTCGGTGGCTCGGGGCGTTCCTGGGTGGGCAGACCGGGGCTGTTCGGTGACAGCTGTGTTTGCCTTGGCGGCGTGTGTGGTGTGTAGCCATTGGGTTTCGGTGTGTTCGGCCGCGTCCAGGAGCCTGACCACCGCACGCGGCAGCCACCACGACCGCTCTGCCCCGCCACGTGACCGCTGTACCAGCAGTCGCCGCCAATCAACCCCAGCCAGATGAGACCCCGGCTGGGGCTCGCGTCCGGCGTGGCGACGGGGGTCATCCTGTGCTTGCAGTTCCCGGCCGATGCGCTGGCGCCATTGCCGCAACGTGGCAGCGGTGCGTTTCTGCTCCGGGACGCTGTGGAACGGGCCGATACGGACCAGGTCGAAGGCGTCCATGTCCATTGCGTTCCATGCTGCTGCCGCCCGGCGCAGCTCTGCTTCTGGAACACCCCAGGGGCCGTCGGCTGCCGCCACCAGCCCCACCACATAGGTAGCAAGTACGACGTACCGTCCCGCCCGGGCATCAGCGAGACAGTGGGTGAATACCCCGGAAGCCGCCGGTACCGTGCTGCCGGCCGTCAGACCGGCCCACAGACTGTCCGCGGCGCTCAGGGGAACCAGACCCTCCCTACAACCAGGGACCACACGATCGGACATACCGAAAGACTAGCGGCCAGGCACCAACACTCCCACAAGACGGCTTCCGGTCCGCGGACCGGAAGCCGGGCGCGCCGTCGCGGGCATAGGGCCCACGCGCCCAGCCTCCCCACCACCCCACTCTGCCAGCCCGACACGGCCCTCTCGACGTGCGGAAGCCGGGTCGGAGGCTCTGGAGGCCTGCCGTGCTGGGGCGGGTTCAGTTGACAGCAGCATGGTGAGGGGGTGGCTGGTGCCGGGCACGCCGGCGGGCGGCGGTGCTGGCCCTGCCGCTGCGGTGTGCCGCTATCCCGTACTCGGCCGGCGTGCTGTCGGCCAGTTCCCGGTGGCAGCGCTGAATGGCCCGGTCGAGCGCGAGACTGATCCGGGGGCGCTTGCCGTTGCGGACGGCGGCAATGGTCTGGGTGCTCGTGTTCAGACGGGCTGCCAGGAAGCTAGTCGGCCAGCCCCGCTCCGCAAGCTCTTGCAGACACCCCGCGCTGGCGGCCGAGGGCGTCAGCCCCGGACGGCGGCGCCTCCCCGACATACCGGCCAGAGGAACGCCCAGGACCGCCTCGGCCGTGGTGCGGTGAACAGGCGACAGCCGGTCCGCAGGAAGGCGCAGCAGGCGGCGCACGAGGGTGACCGACACCCCCGAGACCACCGCGATGTCACCGGCCGCCCAACCTGCCTCACGCAGCCTCACAGCATGCGCCGCCGCCTCGACAGCAGGAATCCTGGCCGGACGCCCCGCCCGAAGGTCCCGGTTGCGCCGGACACGATCCCGGTAGGCAGCAGCCCGGCACTCCGGCCGCATGCACCCGTAACTCGCACATGACGGACTCCCATGCCGAACACGCGACCGTACCGGCCGCACACCACCCTCAGCAACCGCGTCGGCCATTGGCACGACCTGCCCAAGGTCTCCCACCAGTCCTCCTCCCTCACCCCTTCCGGCACCAAGTCTCGCGCCCGGACGCCAAACCCCGAACACCAGCCTGCCCTCGCAAAGCACGCCCTCCCCCGTCACGTGCTCCCCCAACGAGGCAGCGCAGCTCGTCCAGGGAGCCCGCACCGGGCACGATGAACCCGGAGAAAACCGACAAGAGCGGAGGAGACCGGTGCGCATCGAGGACGTGGAAGTCGGCGCGGCCTACACCGCGAGCATTCCACAGCGGCTCCCACCCGCGTATCGCCACCGGCCGGGTGGGTCGGTGGCGCAGTGGCACGCGGACATGCAGCTCTACATGGCGCGCGGTCACCGCAACCGGGTACGGCGACGAGCCCGGAACCGTGACCGTGTCCCGGGAGCTCCCCGTCGGCCGCGTCCGGTTGCGGCTGACCGAAGAGCAGGCCGACGGCCTCGGACTCACCGAGGGCCAAGACTACGAGATCACCGGCGTCATCACAGACGAGGCCGGCCGAGTCATCACGTTCCCGAACACGGTGGGCCTCACGATCCCCGCGCGGTGGCTGCGCCCGCCGGATGAGCAGCTGGAGGTCCATCCGGACTCGGAACGGTTCCACCGCGCTCTGGTGTGCCGCGACGCGAACGGCAAGACGCTCCAGGAGATCGAGCAGGCCGCACACGAAGCGCTGGAACAGGTCCGCCACGTCCAGGGCCTGGCCTTGGACGACCCCACCCACGACTGGGCAGCAGTCGCCACCGAGATCGACCATCGCGAGTGGCTACGGATCGCCGCACACGTCCGTAACACCCACCAGACCACCCCTACGACCCTCGCACCGACCCAGAAGCCGTGGAAGACCCGCCACCGGTCCAGTTCGGCGACGGGACCCGGCCCGCCGAGGGGTAGTCGATGGCCGCCGCGCGGCCCGGATTCACCGCGGTGGAACGGGGCGGGCCAGACTGGCCAAAGGGTCGAGCCTCGCCCTCCGGACACCGGCTGGCTGCCGAGGGCGCCCGGGCCCGGAGGAGGGCGTCCGGGCCGCACGGCCATCTCGCGGCCGAACTCGACCCCGCCGACAGGCCAGACCTCGCCCCCTCCCCTGGCCGCTACGGGGGGCCGGGACAGCGGCGCCCAAAGTCCGGCCACGCGCCCGACAACGCGTAGACGCCCGAGCCACACGCCGGAATCCCCGAAAAACACGGCATCTACGACAACTTGGCCGCCCACGACATCGTCGGCTGCTTCCACCTTCACCTTGCTCAGGATGCGGCCGATCCGGCGGATAGCGGCTTCCTGGGGTGCTGCATCCTCGCCCGTGCGGCCCTTTCCGTGCCGACTTGTCTTCCGTGGCGGCTTCGATGGCCTGCCGCGCCGCTCCCAAGAGCTGGAGAGCGACATCGGCCGGATCCGCGTGGACGGTTCGGCCAGCATCCCCGCGATCGGCCTCACCGCGTTGGACGGGCATGACAGGCGCCCGAAGCGCAGCATCGTCCGCCGTCGCGGGGTCCGGGCCATCTGGACAGCCAGGGAAGCTCGATAACCGTGGTAGCCGACGTCCGCCCAGGTCAGTCGAACTGCCACACGCTTCGCGTCGAGCTCGGCCGGTCTCCCCACCCGGGCTCGTCTACAGAAGCCGCTCAGTGACCTGGATGGACAGCCTGCACGCCAGTGCCGTCGTACAGCCCGGGTTCCAGGGTGAGGAGGTAGCGGCCGGCAGGAAAGTCCGCCGCGGGGCGGGCCGCGTGGATGGCGTGGACGACCGCCCAAGGATGCCCAGCGGCTGTGCACCAGCGGGCTTCGCAGAACGACCAGGGGCCGAACAGCAAGAGGCCCACCGCCGCGGCGATCAGCACCACCGGCCCGGCGTTTGGCGGCGAACGACCGCAGCGTCTCACCCACGCGCTGTGCCTCGCCGGCGCCGAAGCACACGGCGGCCAGGAGGACGAACAAGACGGCCACTACCGCAACCACGCCACACTGCCCGCCCGGCGCGGATCCTCGCGTTGACGGACTCGATCGCGTTGGTCGTGCAGACAATTCCGCCGGATCTCCGCGTCGAACTGCAGGAACGGGACAAACTCGGCCCACGCGTTCTCCCACAACCGGCCTGTTCGGGGCCGTCCTGGCCATCATGGGCGTGGTGAGCAGCCTGAGGCGAAAGCTCGAGAAGAATCTTTGCGCGGGCGAGATGAGACCGACGACGCCGCGCATCGTCGCGAGTCTGGGCATCATCGGGGCGCGCGGCCACTTCCCCTCGGAGAACGCGGCCATGAAGTGCATCTACCTCGCGGTGACACCCCTGGACCCGACCGGCGCCAGCCGCAACCGAAGCAGACGCGACAAGCTGCTGTCACAGGAGCAGCGCGACGCACTCGCCGCACTCGGCATCCACTGGGCGTAGTAGGAGGGTTAGTACTGCAATCACAGTTATGGCGTGGTTGAGTTGCTGTATGGCTGAGCTCGGGGTGGGGTTGGTTGAGGAGTGGGACGGGGTGCTGGCGGGGT
>NZ_JBIAJH010000098.1:0-8248 GCF_042871845.1 Streptomyces sp. NPDC005533
GAAGCGACCGCTCCGATCCCCGCCGCCACAGCGGCATGAGACGGCTCTCAAGAGCCCGTCACTGCGGCTTGACAGCATCATTGGGAATCTCCTTCTGTCGAAGAGGTGACGAGGTGGCGGATCTCGGCAGTCCCGGGGAGCCCTGCCCCGGGTACGGGCACAGAGGTGGGGAGGGTGGCGGCCCGCCCCCCGGACGGGCCGCCGGTCTCGTGGGTGCGGGGCCTCTGCCGGTCCCGCGGACGCGGCGGAGCTGAAGGCGGCCAGGCGGAAGCCGCCGTGCAGCGTCAGCCGCAGGTCATGAGCGCCGGCCGGCGGAGCGGCGGGACCGGCCGCGACGGTCGTCCACGTGTGGCCGTCGCCGGTGACGGAACACCGAGCGCCGCCGGCGGCCGGTCACCGGCGCGGAGTTCCGGCCGCACCTCCCGGGGACCCGCGCTCCCGAGGGCGGTCACGGCCTCTACCCGGACCGCTGCGGAGAGATGGCGGTGCGGACGAGAAGTTTTGCGGGCCGCGCCGGATCGGTTCGGCTCACGGCGTCGCCGCTGGTGCGGGCGGTCTTCCCTAGCGCTGTGACCGGCAAGGTTCACCGCGTTTCGACGCCCTGCACGGCACCTCGCCTCGATGTCGGACCACGCAAGTACGTCCAGTACGAGCCGCGGCCCTCCGCCTTGCGATCCACCGCACCGGACGCCGCAACCCGGCAAACCTTTCCGGCCACAGCACTAGTCGGCCGAGAAGCGGTACACCGTCATCGAGCGGTACTCCTCCCCCGGGCGCAGGCGGGTGGAGGGGTACTCGGGCCGGTTGGGCGAGTCCGGAAAGTGCTGGGTCTCCAGCGCGACGCCCGCGTACGCGAAGTACGGGCGTCCGGAGCGGCCGGTCAGCGAGCCGTCGAAGTGGTTTCCGGTATAGACCTGGAGTCCCGGCTCCGTGCTCATGCATTCGACGCGGCGGCCGCTGGCGGGGTGGCTCAGGACGGCGGCCCGCCTGAGCCCGGCGCCGTCGAGCACCCAGTTGTGGTCGAAACCGTCGCCGACCCGGCGGATCTGCGGGTGTTCCTCGGTGATGCGGGCACCGATCGTCCGGGCCTCGCGGAGGTCGAACGGCGTGCCGGTGACGGACTCGGGCGGACCGAGCGGTATCAGTTCTGCGTCCACGGGGGTGTAGCGGGCGGCCTCGACCCGCAGCAGATGGCCGAGCACCGTCCCACAGCCCTCGCCGGCCAGGTTGACGTACATGTGGTTGGTGAGGTTGACGACCGTCGGGGCGTCCGCGGTCGCGCGGTACGTGAGGGAGAGTTCACCGTCGGGGCCGAGCAGGTAGGTGACCTCGGCCGTGAGGGCGCCCGGGAATCCCTGGTCGCCGTCGGGGCTGTTCATGCGGAACCGGACGCCGGCCCGCCTGCCCACGCGGACCGGCACGCCGTCCCAGAGGCGAGTGGCGAAGCCGTCCGGTCCACCGTGCAGGGTGTGGCCGTCCTGCTGGGTCGCCAGCCGGTGCGTCGTGCCGCCCAGGGTCAGCGTTCCGCCGGCGATCCGATTGGCGTAGCGGCCGACCGTCGCGCCGAAACAGGCAGCCTCCCCGAACAGATCCGCTGTGCTCTCGCAGCCCAGGACGACGTTGGCACACCGCCCGTCCCGGTCCGGCGCGTGCAGGGCCTGTAAGCGGGCTCCCAGACTGAGCACCTCCGCCGTCACGCCCTCCGGGGACCCGAACGTCCAGCGGATGATGCGCCGCCCGTCCGGGAGCGCTGCGGCTGTCTCCTGGGTCACCGTCACTTCACCATGGGATACGAGTGCGTCTCGCGACACGCGACTACTCCGTTCAACGCGGCAGGGAGGGGACCGACGCCCGCCGTACGGGCGGGTGTCATCGGCGGGGAAGGGGCGGCGCGAGGGCGGCGCCGCTGACGACGTGGCAGATGGTGGTTGCCCATGAGGGCGAGGAGCCGGCCGTTTTCGAGGGGCCGCGCGGCCGCTGCGGCGGCCACCTGCGCTTCGACACTGTCGGCGGCCACCGCGACGCCCCCGGGCGGCCCTGCCCACTCCGCCGCCTGGACGGTGAGCGAGCCGACCCGGAGCCGATCGGGGCGAGGGGGTGCCGCGGACGGGTCGGTGAAGTCGGCGACGATGCCGATGACGTACCTGTCCGAGCCCCGGACGGCAGGGATCAATGTCACGTCCTCATCCTTCGCACCGGAACCGGCTTTGTCTCCAGCGGAGTTGAAGGGGGAATCCTTCCGTAACCAGAGTGTTAGCGCTAACAATCACGTCTGTCAAGGGATGCCGGAGCTCGGTCGAATGTGTCCGACGCGGCAGTGAGCGTGGGTCGCAGGGGCGGTCAGCCTCGGGGCGGAGGTTGCCGGCTCAACGGCGGGTGACGGGTCCCGCGCTGCGACGCAGCACCATTTCGGGCGGAATCCGCACGTGAGCACGGGACTGCGCACCGCCCCCCAGTTCCTCGACGAGCAGTTCCAAGGCCCGGCGGCCGAGCTCGCCGAAATCCTGCCGCACGGTGGTCAGGGGCGGGGTGAAGTAGGCGGCCTCGGGAATGTCGTCGAAGCCGACCACGCTGATGTCGCCCGGGATCGAGCGGCCGGCTTCGTGCAGGGCGCGCAGCAGCCCGAGCGCCATGTGGTCGTTGGCACAGAAGACAGCGGTGACGTCGCCCAGTTCAGCGATCCGCGAGCCCGCCTGGTAGCCGGCGCGGGCGCTCCAGTCGCCGGGCTCGACGCGCGGCACGGGGGCTCCGGCAGCCTCCAGCGCGCCGCGCCAGCCCTCCTGGCGGTCCTGACTCTCCAGCCAGCCCGCCGGGCCGGCCAGGTGGTGCACGGTGCGGTGACCCAGATCGAGCAGGTGCCTGGTGGCGGCTTCGGCGCCGGACCGGTTGTCCACCGAGACCATCGGAACCCGCGACTGGCTGCCCGGTCCGACCGCGACGACCGGCACGGAGCTGGAGAGCCTGGTCACCGCGCTGACGGCGGAGATCTGGGGCGCGATCACGACCACGCCTTCCACACCCTGGTCACGCAGCCGGTCGACAGCCTCCTGAACCGAGCGGCCGTCCAGGGTGGCCAGACTCGTCACGCTGACGAAATACCCTGCACTGCGCGCCGCCTGCTCGATGCCGTGCAGCATCGAGGCGGGACCGTACAGGGTCGACTCGAAGCTGACCACGCCGAGCGTTTGCGAGCGGCGGGTGACCAGCGCGCGGGCAGCGGAATTGGGCCGGTAGTCCAGCTCCCGGATGGCGGCGAGCACCCGCTCCCGGGTGCCGGGCCGCACATGCGGGGCGCCGTTGAGCACCCGGGACACCGTCTGGTGGGACACGCCGGCCAGTTTCGCCACGTCCGCCATCACGGGGTGGCGACGCTCGGTCCCGGCGTTGTCGTTTCCCACTCGGACTTCCCTCCTCGACTCCGGGCCACGGTACGCTACCGACCCTTGACGAAGGCGATGCGAGCACGCGGTCAGCTCCGCCCTCGAGTAGACCAGCGGCAGGCGGTCTCCGGGCGCACTCCCGGAAAGCTGATCGCCCGCACCGTTGTTGAAGACTGAACGGCGATCCGAACAGACCCTTGACGGCGTACTTGTGAGCGTTAACACTCGGGTATCGCCAGGCCGGAGACGCTGCGACTCCGGGCTTCGCACAGCGCGAGAAGACGACTCCCGGCCGGCCCCGCTCGACCGCTTCCGGTCGCCCATCCGGGTCGCACCGTGCCGGTCGCGGAACATCACTGGAGGAACTGTGCGGAAGCTTTCAGCGGGCCTTGTCACCGTGGGTCTCACGCTGTCGCTGACAGCCTGCGGCCAGAGCGCCAACGGAGCGGGCGACGGCGAGGCCGGCAAAGACGCCAAGGGGGGCCTCATCGGCATCGCGATGCCGACCAAGTCCTCGGAGCGCTGGATCAACGACGGCAACAACATGGTCAAGGAGTTCCAGGCCAAGGGTTACAAGACCGACCTCCAGTACGGCGACAACGTCGTGGAGAACCAGGTCTCCCAGGTGGAGAACATGATCACCAAGGGGGCCAAGCTGCTGGTGATCGCCGCCATCGACGGTTCCTCCCTCACCAACGTGCTGCAGAAGGCAGCCGACGCCCACATCCCCGTCATCTCCTACGACCGGCTGATCCGCGGCACCGCGAACGTCGACTACTACGCGACCTTCGACAACTACAAGGTCGGCGTCCTCCAGGGCAGTTACATCGTCGACAAACTCGGCCTCAAGGAGGGCAAGGGCCCCTTCAACATCGAGCTGTTCGCCGGCTCACCGGACGACAACAACTCCACGTTCTTCTACAACGGCGCGATGAGCGCCCTCCAGCCGTACATCGACGACAAGAAGCTGGTCGTGCAGAGCGGTCAGACCTCCCTCAACCAGATCGCCACCCTGCGCTGGGACGGCGGGCTCGCCCAGTCCCGGATGGACAACCTGCTGAGCAAGTCGTACACCGCCGCCCGCGTCGACGCCGTGCTCTCGCCGTACGACGGCATCTCGATCGGCATCATCTCCTCGCTCAAGGGCGTCGGTTACGGCGCCGGCCGGCCACTTCCCGTCGTCACGGGCCAGGACGGCGAGCTGGCGTCGGTGAAGTCGATCACCGCGGGCGAGCAGACCCAGACCGTCTACAAGGACACCCGCCAACTGGCCAAGGCCGCAGTGCAGATGGGCAACGCACTGCTGACCGGCGGCAAGCCCGAGGTCAACGACACCAGTCAGTACGACAACGGCGTCAAGACCGTACCGGCGCAGCTGCTCCAGCCGGTCAGCGTCGACAAGGAGAACTACCGGAAGGTCCTGGTGGACAGCGGCCAGTACACCGAGGACCAGCTCAAGTAGCCCACGCCCACGGAGCCCGACCGACGGGTCGGCGACGCCGAACCGGCGGGGGGGGGGGGGGGGGGGGGGGGGGGGGGGCGGCCCCCCCCCCCCCCCCCGGCCCCCCCCCCGACGATACGGATGCACGACCATGGCCCGACCCGTTCTCGAGATGCGGTCGATCAGCAAGACGTTTCCCGGCATCAAGGCCCTCTCCGAGGTCAACCTGACCGTCGCCGCCGGGGAGGTGCACGCCGTCTGCGGTGAGAACGGCGCCGGCAAGTCCACCCTGATGAAGGTACTCAGCGGCGTCCACCCGCACGGCAGCTATGAAGGCGAGATCCGCTTCGAGGGCGAACCCTGCCGGTTCCGGGACATCCGGGCCAGCGAGCAGCGCGGCATCGTGATCATCCACCAGGAACTCGCGCTGGTGCCCTACCTGTCCATCGCCGAGAACATCTTCCTCGGCAACGAGCACGCCACTCGGGGCGTGATCAGTTGGGACCGGACGCTGACCCACGCCGCCGCACTGATCCGGCAGGTCGGTCTCGACGAGAGCCCGCACACCAGGATCGCCGATCTCGGCGTGGGCAAACAGCAGTTGGTCGAGATCGCCAAGGCGCTCGCCAAGAAGGTCAAGCTGCTCATCCTGGACGAGCCGACGGCCGCCCTGAACGACGAGGACAGCCGCAAGCTGCTCGACCTCATCCTCGGGCTCAAGGCCCAGGGCATCTCCTGCGTCCTCATCTCGCACAAGCTGAACGAGATCGCCCGGGTCGCCGACGCCGTCACCATCCTGCGCGACGGGCGGACCATCGAGACCATCGCGATCGGTTCCGACGGCATCTCCGAGGAGCGGATCATCCGTGGCATGGTCGGCCGCGACCTGGAACACCGCTACCCCGAGCGCGCCCCGCAGGTCGGCGAGGTCGCCTTCGAGATCGAGGACTGGAGCGTCCGACACCCGATCGACCACCGGCGCAAGGTGGTCGACGGCGCCTCGCTGAACGTCCGTCGGGGTGAGATCGTCGGCGTCGCCGGCCTCATGGGCGCCGGCCGCACCGAGCTGGCCATGAGCGTCTTCGGCCGCTCGTACGGACGGTGGACCGGCGGCCGGGTGCGGCTGCACGGCCGGGAGATCCGCACCCGGACGGTGCCGGAGGCGATCGGGCACGGCATCGCGTACGTGACCGAGGACCGCAAGCAGCTCGGCCTCAACCTGGGCGACGACATCAGCCGGAACATCTCGCTGAGCGCACTCGGCAAGGTCGCCCGGCGGGGCTGGGTCGACCGGCACGAGGAGGCGCGGATCGCGGAAACGTTCCGGCGGACGATGAACATCAAGGCCCCCTCGGTGTTCGCGGAGACCGGCAAGCTCAGCGGCGGCAACCAGCAGAAGGTCGTCCTCAGCAAGTGGATCTTCGCCGATCCGGAGGTGCTGATCCTCGACGAGCCCACCCGGGGCATCGACATCGGCGCCAAGGCGGAGATCTACACCGTCATCGCCGAACTCGCTTCCCAGGGCAAGACGGTACTCGTCATCTCCTCCGAGCTCCCCGAACTCCTGGGCCTGTGCGACCGGATCTACACCATGGCCGAAGGACGGATCACCGGTGAGGTGACCCGCGCCGAGGCCACCCAGGAATCCCTCATGCGGCTCATGACCATGAGCGCGGCATACCCCGACAAGCAGGTGTGAGGCATGGCCCGGATCGAGACCACCCCAGAGACAGCGCCCCGTAGCCCGGAAACCGGCCGCCGATCGTCGGCCGGTGCCGTAGTGGCCCGTGCGCTGCGCGGCAACCTGCGCCAGTACGGGATGCTGGTCGCGCTGGCGCTGATCGTGCTGCTGTTCCAGTTCTGGACGGACGGCATCCTGCTCCAGCCGCTCAACATCACCAACCTGATCCAGCAGAACGGCTACATCCTCATCCTGGCCATCGGCATGATGATCATCATCATTGCCGGGCACATCGACCTTTCGGTCGGGTCGCTCGCCGCCTTCGTCGGGGCGGCCGCGGCGGTGATGATGGTCGAACACAAGATGCCGTGGCCCCTGGCGCTGGCGGTCGCGCTGCTGATCGGGGCCCTCGCCGGTGCCTGGCAAGGGTTCTGGATCGCCTGTCTCGGGATCCCCTCGTTCATCGTCACGCTGGCCGGCATGTTGCTGTTCCGCGGTGGGACGCAGATCCTCCTGCAGGGCCAGTCGGTGGCGCCGTTCCCCAAGGGCTTCCAGAACATCAGCAGCGGCTTCCTCCCCGCGGTCGGCCCGCACACCGACTACCACAACCTCACCCTGCTGCTGGGTCTCTCGGTACTGGCCATCGCGATCCTGCAGGAGGTGCGCGGACGGCGGCGGGCCGCCTCGTACGGGCTGGAACCGCTTCCGGCCGGGCTGTTCCTGGTGAAGCTCGGCGCGATCACCGCGGCCGTGGTCGCCTTCACGCTGCTGCTGGCCAGCTACCACGGGGCGCCGATCGTCCTGCTGATCCTGGGCGTCCTGCTGGTCGGCTTCGGATACGTGATGCGCAACTCGATCCTCGGCCGGCACACCTACGCCATCGGCGGCAACGAGGCGGCGGCGAGGCTGTCCGGGGTGAAGAGCAAGCGGGTCGTCTTCCTCGCCTTCGTGAACATGGGCGTCCTGGCGGCCCTGGCCGGGCTGGTCTTCGCCGCACGGCTCAACGCCGGTACGCCGCAGGCCGGCATCAACTTCGAGCTGGAGGCGATCGCCGCGGCGTTCATCGGCGGCGCCTCCGCGAGCGGCGGTGTGGGAACCGTCCTCGGAGCGCTCACCGGCGGCCTGGTGCTGGGCGTGCTGAACAACGGCATGTCGCTGGTCGGCGTGGGTACCGACTACCAGCAGGTGATCAAGGGGCTGGTACTGCTGACTGCCGTCGGCTTCGACGTCTACAACAAGCGAAAGGCCGGAGCCTGACCCCGCCGCTCCTCGGCTCGGCCCGCCACCGCACGAGGAGGGATGCCTCGCCTACCGGGCCCCGGCCCGGCCCCCTGCGGCTCCACCCGCGCGCCGACTGGTGGGGTGCAGGAGCACCACCCTTCCCGGCCGGGCAGACCAGCCGGTCCTGGCCGCTGGTTCTGGTAGCGGCCGGTGCCGGCGGTGGCCGCCCGGCACGGTGGGCGTTCCGCCCGTCTCCGGCGTCACCGCCCCGCGGAAAGCACCTCGACTGCACGTCGAAGGCGCCCGGTTGGACGTCGATGAGGGGGCCTTCCGTGCAACCGCCGCGCGTCGACGCCGTGAGGGCCACGGGTGGGCCGAAGTGCGGTCCCCCCACGGCCCCCGGCCCACGCGCCGGTCCAAGTCCCCTACCACCTAGTGTGCTGAGTCAGTAATTCGCCGGCAGTACGAGGCGAGGGACTCAAGGATCTGGTCGGCTGTCTTCGTCCAGACGAAAGGCTTGGGGTC
>NZ_JBIAJH010000099.1:0-8068 GCF_042871845.1 Streptomyces sp. NPDC005533
AGACTTCCTCCACACCTACAACCACCACCGCTGCCACACCGCACTGGGCGGCCACCCACCCATCACCCGCGTCAACAACCCTCCGGGTCAATACAGCTAGCCCGTGTCCCCATTGAGCCCGATCGGGCGGACCACGTCATGTCGCTGGATGTCGTGGCTTGACACCCGTCATTGAAGGGCGGGCGGCGGTGTCAGACCGCGCGACTAGGGTTTCGCTCATCTAGTCAAAGGGGGACTCCGCCATGGGCATTCATCCGGACGTGGCCGTACTGCTCGATCTCGTGCCGGCAGAATTCGCCGGGGGCGAGCGGATCGACTGGGACGCTGCCGAAGCTGCGCTGGACACCAAGCTGCCGAGTGACTACAAGGCCCTACTGGACACGTACGGTGTGGGCGACATCGGAGAGCTCGTCATTCTGCCTCCGCTCCCGAGCGACGTACGCGGGTACGAGATGTGTCACGTCGGAAGCACGACAGCCGGCCTGCGCGGACTCTGGGATGACGACTCAGGAGTGCCGGGGGTGACGCTCGGTGCAGATGCCGTTCTGCCCTGGGGCACGGGGATGAACGCCAACGAGATGGCGTGGCTCATGAACGACCCCGACCCGGACAAGTGGCCTGTCGTGGCCTGGCGTCGGCACCACCTGTGGGGCGAGTCGCCTTGGGCCTTGTTCGACTGCGGCATGGTCCAATTCATCACCCGCATGATGCTGGGCCAGTTCGACGCCTGCCCACTCGGCGACGCGTCCCTCTGGAAGCAGACGGACACCTTCGTCAGCTGGCGTGAGCAGCATCGACGGCTACTGGCCGGGCTGGACCCCCACACCGGTGAGCCCGATCCCTATGCCTACATGTACCTCGTCACTGACGACTAGATGGTCCATCCCAAGGGGTCAGCCAGGTGCGTCGGTCCTCACATAGAGTGCGGTCGTAAGGGTGCCCAACTCGGTTTCTGTATGGGGCATTGGGCGCAGCCGAACCTTTGGAGCGCCATGATCCTTCCCAAAGACCGCGACCCCCGCTTCATCACCATCCGACGTGGGGGGACGCTCACGGACTCCGACCACCGGCTCTTGGCCCTGTGGGCTGCCGCGTGCGCGGAACACGTTCTGCACCTCTTCGAGTAGGAGCAGCCCTCAGACCCGCGGCCTCGCGAGGCGATCGAGCAGATTCGTGTCTGGGCGCGCGGGGAGATCAGGATGTCTCAGTCCCGAGCGGCGGGGGGCCATGCCATGGCTGCGGCAAGAGAACTGAGCGGAGCCGCTCGGCACGCCGCATTCGCTGCCGGTCAGGCGGCGGTGGTCGCGCATGTTGCCGCCCACGAGCTTGGCGCCGCGGCCTACGCGATCAAGGCCGTACGCGCGGCGGCCCCCGCACGAGAGGCCGAGAGCGCCGGCAGGCTCGAGTGCCGCTGGCAGCGCGAACAGCTCCCGGATGTGATTCGTGAACTGGTCCTCGATGACCAGCGGTTGCGAAACACATCTGCTGGTCGGTCTTCGACTGCTGACCGGGATGTCGTCATGGTCCGGGCGGTGGTCGAGTCGGGTGCCCGGCCGCAGCCGGTCTCGCGGGTAGCGGGCTACAGCGGTATGCGTCGCGCCAGAGCCGTGCGGAGGTCGTACCGACCACTCCCCACCCGCACCGATGCCTGCGCCCCACCCCCCCCTCCCCGCCCAGTCCGCCAGCCAGATCACGATGGCTGCCGCCATCGTGGCTATGCCTGGCCCCAGGCGGCTCGCAGTCGCCGGGACCAGCGAAGCGCGTAGCGATCGGTGGCGGCTTATGTCCGGCCCGGGACGGCTGGTAGACGCGGAGGTGCGGGGAGTGTGTAGCGATCGGTGGCGGCTTATGTCCGGCCCGGGACGGTCGGTAGACGCTGAGGGGCGGGGAGTGTGTAGCGATCGTGGGCGGCCTATGCCCGGCCCAGGGCGGCCGGTGGCCGCTGAGAGGTGGGGAGCGTGTAGCGATCTGGGGCGCACCGGGACCCCTGCCCGGAGGGTGCCGACGTGGCCGTCCGTCGCTCGATCGCCCGGCTCGTTCTTCTGGGGGTTTCCCGGCTGTCTTCGTGTTTTCGTGGCGGGTCGGTCGGTCAAGGGTGGCCGTAGGCCATCGCGTAGCGACGCGACCGAAGGGAGCGCCCTTGAGGGGCCGGCCCGCCACGGAAGGACGATGAGACTGGCGGGAAACCCCCGCCCCGCCTTCTCTGATTCCGCCCGGCCGGACCAGGCCCCCGAAGCCCGGCCTCAGGCTGCCGCGTGCACCGTGAGCTGGATCGAGCCGTCCTTGGTGCTCGTCACCGTGAGGGTCGTCAGGTCCGGGACGTGGGTCGTCGGGGCGTGGGCGGCTGCGCGGGGGCCGACGCCGATCACGCGCATCCCTGCCGCCTGGCCGGCGGCGATGCCTGCGGCCGAGTCCTCGAAGACGATGCAGTCGGCCGGGTCCACGCCCAGTGCGGCGGCGCCCTTGAGGAAGCCCTCGGGATCGGGCTTGCTGGCCTGGACGGACTCGGCCGTGACCCGTACGGCCGGCATCGGCAGGGCCGCGGCCGTCATCCGGGCCGTGGCAAGGGCGGCGTCCGCGGAGGTGACGAGGGCGTGCGGCAGGGCGGTGATCGCCGCCATGAACGCCGGGGCGCCCGCGACCGGGACCACGCCGTCGGTGTCAGCGGTCTCGCGGGCCAGCATCACGGCGTTCTCGGCGTGGTTGACCTCCATCGGGCGGTCCGGCAGGAGGACGGCCATGGTGGCGTAGCCCTGGCGGCCGTGCACCACCTTCAGGGCCTCCTCCGGGTCCAGACCGTGGGACAGCGCCCAGTCGCGCCAGCACCGCTCGACCACCGCGTCGGAGTTGACGATCGTGCCGTCCATGTCCAGGAGCAGGGCTTTGGCGGTGAGGACGACGGGTGCGGTGGTGGTGCTGGCCGGCATCGGCGGGGCTCCAGACAGGGCGGGAAAAAAGAACAAGTGGTTCCGTCCACCGGTCAGGGAATGAGGACGGAACCACTTTGTTCCTACACGATACAAAACAAAGAGCCGTCCGCGCCACCGGCCGGGGTGTGACCCCCGTCCCTGCGGTGTCGTCCACCGCTCCGAGACGGCAGCGCCCATCCCTCCAGCGCCCATCCCGCCAGGGCCAGTCCCCCCAGCGTCTATCCCTCCAGCGCCTTGCGGGTCACCGGACCGTAGAAGCCCCACTCCTGGTCGTCGATGCCGTGGGAGTACTGGAACTCCGACAGCGCGTCCTCCACCCGCGAGTCGAACTTCCCGTGGAACCTGCCCCGGTACAGGCCCTGCGCCGCCAGCAGACGCTGCAGCTTCTCCACCTCCGGACCCGAGTCGCCGTACCGCAGGATCGGGGCCTGGGAGGGCGGCGGCGGGGCGGACGAGCGGCTCGCGCCGGGCGACGGGCTTGCGGACGGCGGCGCGGACGAGCGGGACGCGCTCGGTGACGGGGACGGCGACGTCGACTTCGAGGCCGACGGCGACGGCGAGGCGGAGGAGGACGGGCTGCCCGAGGCCTGGGTGTGGGTCGGGGTCGTCGACGGTGCGGCCGGCGCGGCGCTCAGCGCGGGCGACGGCGCCTTCGCGTCGAGCAGGGTGACCTCGTTCCCCGCATCGCTCGGCAGCACCCACACAGCCACCGCCGTCCCGCTGAGGGCGACCACCGCCACGGCCCCGAGGAGCAGCGCCAGCGGGCGGCGTGCACCGGAGCCGTTCCGCTTCTCCGGGCCCCCGCCCCCGCCCCCACCCCCTCCCTCTCCCGGTTCGCTTCGGTCGTCCCCTCGGCCGTGTCCGCCTCCGGGCGTGGGGTCCGGTTCCGGCACGGTCCGGAGCCGGGCCGTTTCGGCCGGGTGCTGGGCGTGCCCCGGTGGCCCGTCCTGCCACGGGCCGGCCGGCGGCCCCACGGGCATCCCGTACGCGGGCCCCTCCGGCAGCCCGTCCGCGGGCGCCGCGGGCAGGGCGTACGCGGGCGTGGCGGGTATCCCGTACGCCGGGGTGTCGTCCTGCGCCGGCGCCGGGCGCGGGGCCCGCGGGCCCGGGTCCACCACGCCGGATATCGGCGGCGGGGACGCCTTGGCGTCCGGCTCGCCGGGGTCGGACAGCGTCACGTACGGACGGATGCGCAAGGGGTTGAAACCCACACCCGGCGCACACCCGCAGCCGGCGCCGACAGCGCCGCAATCTGGACAGTGCTCACCGCTCACTGGACTCCCTCCCTGGCCATTGCCTGCGATTATGCAGACCCGCCGGAGCCCTCCCAACCGTCCCGAGAGGCCATAACCGGACACACCACTCAGGATGGAGATGTTGATCCGGCCTGAGGAGGAATCGATGGCTCAGGATGTGACCACGGATGCCGTGGGCCCCGGGCAAGGCCCGCCGAAGTCCGGCCCCGCCTCCGAACACACCTCCCGCGAGGTCCTCGTCTCCATCGGCGCCCTGCTGCTGGGCCTGCTGATCGCCGCCCTCGACCAGACCATCGTCTCCACCGCCCTGCCGACCATCGTCAGCGAGCTCGGCGGTATGGCGCATCTCTCCTGGGTCGTCACCGCCTACATGCTCGCCTCCACCGCGGCCACCCCCCTGTGGGGGAAGCTCGGCGACCAGTACGGACGCAAGAAGCTCTTCCAGTACGCGATCATCATCTTCCTGATCGGGTCGGCGCTGTGCGGGCTCGCCCAGGACATGCCCCAGCTCATCGGCTTCCGCGCCCTGCAGGGCCTGGGCGGCGGCGGACTGATCGTGCTGTCGATGGCGATCGTCGGCGACATCGTCCCGCCCCGCGAACGCGGCAAGTACCAGGGCCTCTTCGGCGCCGTCTTCGGCGCGACCAGCGTGCTGGGCCCCCTGCTGGGCGGCCTCTTCGTGGACCACCTGTCCTGGCGCTGGGTCTTCTACATCAACCTCCCCATCGGGCTCGTCGCGCTCGTCGTCATCGCCGCCGTCCTGCACATCCCGGCCCGCTCCGCCAAGCACACCATCGACTACGTCGGCACCTTCCTCATCGCCTGCGTCGCCACCTGCCTCGTCCTCGTCGCATCCCTCGGCGGCACCTGGGGCTGGGGCTCGGCCCGGATCATCGGCCTCGCCGTCCTCGGCGCCGCGTTGCTCGTCGTCTTCGTCTTCGTGGAACGCAAGGCCGTCGAACCCGTGCTCCCGCTGGGCCTCTTCCACATCCGCACCTTCACCCTCTGCTCGGCGATCAGCTTCGTCGTCGGCTTCGCGATGTTCGGCGCGATGGTCTACCTGCCGACCTTCCTCCAGGTCGTCCAGGGCGTCTCACCAACCATGTCGGGCGTCCACATGCTGCCGATGGTCCTCGGCATGCTGATCTCCTCCACCGCCTCCGGCCAGATCGTCAGCCGCACCGGCCGGTGGAAGGTGTTCCCGGTCGCCGGCACCGGCGTCACCGCCATCGGCCTGCTCCTCCTGCACCAGCTGCACCGCACCAGCTCCACCTGGGAGATGAGCATCTACTTCTTCGTGTTCGGCGCCGGTCTCGGCCTGGTCATGCAGGTACTCGTCCTGGTGGTGCAGAACGCCGTCAGCTACGCCGACCTCGGCGTCGCCACCTCCGGTGCCACCTTCTTCCGCTCCATCGGCGCCTCCTTCGGTGTCGCGATCTTCGGCACGGTCTTCACCCACGGGCTCGCGAACAAGCTCGCCGCCTCCCTCGCGGGCGTCCAGCTGCCCGCAGGGGCGGGCGTCGCGCAGCTGGAGGCCGACCCGCGGGCCATCACCGCGCTTCCGGCCGGGATCCGTCCCCGCGTGCTCGACGCCTACGCCGAAGCCATCACCGACGTCTTCCTGTACGCCGTGCCGATCGTCCTGGTCGCCTTCGTGATCGCCTGCTTCCTGAAGGAGGACAAGCTCCGCACCTCGGTCACCGCACCCGATGTGACCGAGACCCTGGCGTCCAACCCGGTCCATCGCTCCTCCCGCGACGAGGTCGCCCGCGCCCTGACGGTCCTCGGCACCCGTGAGGGCCGCCGTCACGTCTACGAGAAGATCACCGCGAAGGCCGGCTACGACCTGCTGCCCGCCGCCAGCTGGCTGCTGCTGCGGATCAAGAAGTACGGCTCCACCGAGCCGGCGCTGCTGGCCGAGCGCACCAACGTGCCGTTGAAGGCCGTCACGGACGCCGCTCGGCAGGTCGAGGAACGCGGCCTCGCCACCCGGGACGGGCTCGCGCTGATCCTGACCGACAAGGGGCGCCGGACCGCCGAGAAGCTCGCCGACGCCCGGGAGGAGTCCCTCGCCGAACTGCTCGGCGACTGGTGGGGACCGGACCGCCCGACCGACCTGATCAAGCTGGTCCAGGAGATCAACGCGGAGCTGTGCGGATCCGACGCCGAGGAGCCCTACGACGCCGCGCCGCGACGGGACCACGCCGCGCACTAGGCCGCGCGGGGTCGGTCAGACGGTCGGTCAGACCAGGCGCTTCTCGAACCAGTGCTCCGCATACGGGCCCGACGAGTACGCGGGTATCTCGGCGTACCCGTGACGCGCGTACAACGCGCGGGCCTCGACGAGATCCGACCGGGTGTCCAACCGGACCCGCTCCGCGCCCAGCGCACGGCCCTGCGCCTCCAGCGCCTGGAGCAGCGCCGCCCCGCCGCCGGTGCCGCGGGCGCGCGGGTCGACGTACACCTTGGTGAGCTCGGCGGTGGCGGGGTCGAGCAGGCGCAGACCGCCGCACGCGAGGGGTTCGCCGCCGCGCCTCCCCACGACGAACCCGCCCGTCGGCGGGAGCAGCCCGTCGTCGGGGAAGTCCAGCAGTCCCTGGTCGATCTCGGCCTCGGTGACCTGCCGTTTCCAGTACCGGCCGGCGACCTCGGCGTAGTAGGCGCGGCGCAGGAGGGTCGCGTCGGGGGAGGTGACGGGTTCGGGGGCGACGGTCCACGACGCGGTCGCCGCCATTGGCGTCCCCGTGGGCGTCGCTGTGAGGTGACCGCTGCCGCCCTCGTCGGCATGCCCGCCGTGCCCGCCGTGTCCGCCGCGCTGTTCACTGTGCGTGTTGATCGTGTTCATGGAGTCATTGTGGAGTTCGCGCGGGAAGTCCCGCGTGGAATATCCACAACGCCGGGCCGATGATAGGAAAAAGACATTTCGCCCGTACCCGGAGGGTGTGAAACGCCATGTCAGAGCATCCCGACTGTGCCTTGATCCGCCGCGGCTACGAGGCCTTCGGCAAGGGCGACCTGGAGACGCTGGGCACGCTGCTGACGGCCGACGTCATCCACCACGTGCCCGGCAGCAACCCCCTGTCCGGGCACCACAAGGGCCGCGAGAACGTGCTCGACTACTACCGCCGGCTCGGCGAGGAGACGAAGGGCACCTTCCAGGTCCACCTGGAATCGGTGCTGGCGGACGGGCGGGGGCACGTGATGAGTTTCCACACGGCGCGCGGTGACCGCGGCGACCGCGGCATCGAGATCCGCGAAGGGCTCTTCTTCACGATCGTCGGCCACAAGATCACCGACATCGACCAGTGCACCGCGGACATCGGCGAGGAAGACGCCTTCTGGAGCTGACGCCCACCCACCCCACGCACGTTCCGCCAGGGGTGCGGGGCCCGGACCCCGCACCCCGCACCCCTGACGGATCAGGCCTTCTTCGGCGCCGCCTGCTGCACGACCTCGAACGACCACACCGTCGACGCCGAAGCCGCCGGCTTCGGCCGCTCGCCGCCGCCCGCACCACCCTCGCCGCCCTCGCCGCCGCCCGCGCCGCCACCCTGGTGAGCGGCCTTCATCGGCCCCTCCATCCACGCCTGGAAGTCCTCCTCCGAACGCCAGCGCGTGTAGACGAGGTACTGGTCGGTGCCCTCCACCGGGCGCAGCAGCTCGAACCATTCGAACCCGTCCGAACCCTCCACCGCCCCGGCCCGAGAGGCGAAGCGCCGCTCCAGAACTTCCCGCTGTTCGGCGGGGACCGTCAGTGCGTTGATCTTCACGATGCTCATGGGAGCCATCCTAGTGACCTGAGTCAGAGATTCGGTGGCAGTAGGCGGCGACTCTGTCGAGGATCTCGTCGGCTGTCTTTGTCCAGACGAAGGGCCTGGGTTG
>NZ_JBIAJH010000100.1:0-7815 GCF_042871845.1 Streptomyces sp. NPDC005533
GACCGGCGAGGTCCCAGGCCTACCTCGCGGAGGCCTATGGCGGAGGTCTTCCCGGCAGACGATCTCCACGAACACCGACAAGGCCCTCAGGGCATCCCTGTGCTCGCGAGGGTGAGAGTCCGCCCGTCGGCCGGCCCGGCACGACGCCCGGCGCAGTCGCCGCGGGACAAGGCCTACTCATCCCGCGGCAACCGCTCCTACCTGCGCAAACGCGGTATCTAGGCAGCCATCCCGGAAGAGCGGCATCAGGCCGCCAAACCGCGAGAAGAAGGGCGCACAGGGCGGCCGACCCGTCAGCCACGACGCCAACGTCTGCAAGGAACGGAACACGGCCGAACACCTGATCAAGCCCCGGACGGCCACCTCGCCGGACTCCACCTCCGCGCCGCAATGATCTGGATCGACGACCTACTCAAGACCCGCGAATGAACACGACATCACACAGGCCCTAGCCTCGTCCGCTGTCACCACTGCGCGGGCAGGTGACACGGTCAGAGGCCCGGTGACGGGGCCGGTTCGCTGGCTTGCCCTTGTCGCGAACCCATCTCGTCAGCCTCGCCATCCGACGCGATCAGGTCGCCGTCGCGTGCTTTCGGCAGATAAGAGTTCCAGTCCGCCAACCCCGGCCTTGCACCGTGGCATAGACGGTCGGCACGGTCGGCGAGATCTTCTAGTTTCTTCGTCACGTTCTGGCTGCTGGCCTGTCTTCACGTGTAGAGGTCGCCCACACCGAAACGGAGCCGGTGATGCAGCCGATCGTTCTTTCCTGCAGCAGCAGGAGCAGCCGACCCGGCCGTGGCCTGCAGACTGCACATTGCGTTCGCAGTAGCCGCGGCTGGCGCCAAACACCGTGGGCGAGCGGGGCATCTCGGTCAACATGTTCCCGGAAGCTTGGCAGGGCTGACGAGTTCCGGGTCCGGCCGCCCCCGCCCGTTTACCGGATCGCTGCTGGTAAGGGGCTTGTGGAGGGCCCAACGTCATGCCTTCGGGCTTCGATAGGGCCGTGCGGCCCGCAGGTCCTCACTGCGCAAGAAGGAGCCTGTAGTTGCGTTAGCTGGTCCGAACCACGCCTCACGCTAGCTCAGGTGACGGGTGGTCGGACTTGGATGATTCTTTGCCGGCTCCGGCGCCACTTGCGAGATCCGTATCCCAGGTTCTCGGAAACTGCCCCGGAGACCTTCGGCCGACGGACAGCTGCGCTGGCTCAGCTGAATACCGACTGAATGGAGCACCGAAAGCCGTGCTCCGTAGCTAGCTTACCCCTCGGCTCCTGCTTAGGCCTGTAGTGAACACACTGGCATCCGATGCGGTGACGCCAAGGGGCTACGGCGACCCACGCTGTGTCCGCTCGCCCACCGAGCAGCCCGCCTTCGTACGCTGGAAGGAGCTCACGTGCACGAATCACACCCCTCCAGGCGCGCCGTCATCACCGCCGCCATCGCGGCAGCCGCGTCCGCCGCAGCTCCTGCCACTTCGGCTGCCGCGGGGCAATACTTGCCGCCGGGACGCACTCTGAACCCGTGGCTGGCCGGAACCATGGGGGGCGAAGGAGGCCGCGCGGCCATTCCTTTGACCGCTCAGGTCTTCCTGCTTGCGCTGCTCTCCGAGGGCGTCCGCATCCGCGAACACGACGGCTGGAGGACCCACAACCGCAACCACCAAGGCCCCTGGGGCCCCGTCGATGGTGTGATGTTGCATCATACAGCAGGTACTAACAGCCTCCGCGTCTGCCGCACCGGCCTACCGAATCTGCACGGCCCCCTATGCATCGGCCTGATCGCCAAGGATGGGAGGGTCCACCTCATCGGCTACGGCCGCACCAACCACGCCGGAAGCGGCTCCGCAGCCCTCCTTGACGCCTTGCGCCGCAATGCCCCCATCCCCGTCCGGACCGGGCGAGACACGGTGGACGGTAATGCCCGTTTCTACGGTTTCGAGATCGAGAACCTCGGCGACGGCCATGACCCGTACCCAGCAGCGCAACTCGATGCAGTCGAGCGGGTCTGCGCAGCGATATCCCGCGCGCACGGATGGTCTTCCGGCCGTGTAGTCGCCCACAAGGAGTGGACCCGCCGTAAGGCCGACCCGTCGTTCTCCATGGCCGAGATGCGTGCGCAGGTCGCCGCGCGTTTGGCTGGCCGCTAATGCCGCCCCGCGGAAGTTCCCGCCGATGGCTACTGGGCGGTCAGGACTTTGTTGATGTCCGCGATGTCGAGGTGGTCGAGGTCGAAGGGGCCATCGATCGATTCGAGGAGTTCTTCGTGGTGTTCGTCCTTGGGATCGGCGATCGCATCGAGTTCGTGTAGCCCCAGGGGCCGCCGCGGGCCTTGGGCGGCCAAGCCCTGCTGCCTGTCACAGCGCGGATAGGCGATGCCCGGCTCCTTGGGGAGGACCTTCTCGGTTTCGATGAGGTGCACCCAGTCGTCGCCGTAGGTGTAGGTGTAGGTGATCTTGTCGCCGACGGCGGGAGCGACCGCGTAGAGCGGGACCTTGCGCTCGTCGCGGTGGCCGAGTTCGTTGTCGCGCCGCCGGTAGTCGCCTGGCCGGGGTCTGGAAGGCGTGCATGTGGTAGGTTTTCCAGCCCATCGCGGCTTGGATCACCAGGTGCAGGCGGTCGAGGGTGAGGTCGGCCGGGACCTGCAGCCGTCGCCAGACCGGCGGCGGATCTCGGCCAGGGTGACCTTGATCTGCAACGGAGTCAGCGGGCACGGCGGTTTCTTCACGGCGGCGCTCTCGTGTTCAGTCTGGGCAGGGCCGGCCCTCGTAGTTCCAACGGAACGGGCAAGCGATCTCGTTGTGGGTGACGGTGAAGTCGGTGGCCTTCTCCAGCAGGTCCTTGCACGAGGAGAAGTCCCCCTGACGCAGGACGGCGCCAGGTGCGTGGAGCCCTTGTCCAGGACCAGATGGATCGTCAGCCCGCCCGGGATGCATCTCTCCAGCCGGGCCAGGAACCTGATGAAGTACGCGGAGTCGTTGCGTGGCAGTTCGTCCACGACGGCCTGCCCGGTGCACATCCCCCCACGGCGGTGACCGGGACAGTTCCCGTGCCGGACGTACTCGAACCCCCGTCGGCGCCCCCGCCCTAGGGCAGGCGGCCGGTCTGGATGCCTGCGGGAGCGGGGCGTCATCGAGGACTTCTCGTCAACCGACATCACCACCGAGTCCGGCGGACGCTTGCGGTGAAGGGCACCCAGCTCGGCTGCTTTGCTGAAGAAGTTGGGTCGGCTGGCCGGGTCAGCCAGCCACGGACCCGGTGCGGCTTGACCTGGAGCGCGGCCAGGACCCGTCCGATCTGGGAGGCGGAGATGCCCGTGTCCACCAGGTGATCGGCGATCAGCCAGAGACCAGCCGTCATAGGGATAAGGCGGCGTACCGGTGGCCGCCGCCACGATCCGCAGTCGGTCGGGCGCACCGACCATTTCATGGACAACTCCCATCGGCTGTACTGAGGCTTCGGCCTCCGCAGGCCCATCAGTGCCGCAAATGGCGGTCTGGCCATCCCATCGAAATGGTCCTGCAGGGAGGAGCAAGATCAAAATTTCGCGAGGCATGAGAGGGGGATTCGCCTCCCGAGCACGGCCTCGCGAGTCAGCGCGTGTCGCCATCTGGCGGATCGGCATCGGGCCACAACCCGAGCATGTCGAGCAGAAGCCGCAGATCCTCGCCGCCGATCGCGCGGGACGCTACGGCATGGCGGGCAGCCATCCGACCCCCGCCACCCGTGCCGGAACGAAGGGCCAACTCGTCGCATCCGAAAGTATCCTTCATCTCACCGATGCCACCACAATCTGGCCGCATCTGCCGGAGACTGTCCCTTCAGCCCTCCAGATGGCTGATAACCAAGCGCATCGGTAAATGGGTGCTCCGGCCGCGGCTGGTTCGGCGAGCAGGTTATGCGCCAGGCTGGCCGAAGATTGAGACCGGGGACGCATATGGGGACACGGAGGCGCCTGCACGGCTGTTCGCGAGTGCCATTCGCGGTTGAGTCCGCCTAGCGGAATGTGGCGCTCCACGAGAGGGTCCCGAAGATGGAGAGCTGCAGCTGGAGATAGCCGTTCAGATCGAAGCCGCAATAGAAGAGGCCCCAGGTCCCCACAATCAACGTGGTGCTATCTGTGGCCGCGGCAGCCGTGGCGGCGGCCCCGCCGCGCAGGTACGGGCCGAAGGCGCGAGGAGCCCGACCATACCGTAAAGCCCGGCGGATGCCTCGGTGCCCAACGTTGCCTTCGTGGCGCTCGCAGATGTAACGAATGCTTTGATCGGCGAGCTTTTGACATCCCACGTACTGGCCGGGGTCCAGCCTATGCCCTTCGTGTGGTCAGCAGCGGCGTGGAAGTCGCCGCTGACGTTCTCTTCTACGTCCAGGGTGATGCTGCCGCCCGCTTCTATCCGGATGTAGCAGGTCATGTCGAGATTGACGACGACGGGCAGGTAACGACATGGATAACAGGGTCGGCGTGCAGCCCGGCGAACGGGATGCGGTGCTTGGCGCCGCCGGCCACGCGACCTTTGAGGTACCACTGGGCTTTCCAGTCGCCGAATATGCCTAAAATCGTGCAGGCGTGCGCTGCCGTCGTAGGCGAACTCCACGGCGGGCGTGAGTTGGACGAAACCGTAGACGGCGGCGGAAGCTGAGAGCGGGGTGCCTTCGGCTGGGGCAACGGCGGTGCCGGACATCCAGGCGGAGGCTGCCCAGGGACAGCTTGGCGCTGTGGGGGGTCGGAGGTGGCGCCGTCGGCTTTAGCGGCCATGAAGTTAAGGGTGTTTGTGCTGGTGGGAGCGTATTCCGTGTGATGGCCTGACGCAGGAAGCGGAGCCCCGGCTTAACTGACGGGTCCATCAAGACAAGCCGTTCACAGCACCGGAGGCTCCGCTGTCAGGCCAGTGTGTCATCACCCGTGAAGTCGTAGTAGCTGAGGACGTGTTCGCGCCTGGACCTATAGGGGCACTGACCCGGATCGTGCCGTTCGTGATGGTCGACGCCGTCCTTGCCGAGACCGGCAGCGGGCAGCGCCGCCTGCGTAAACTGCCCGCCTGCGTCGTGGTCTAGCTGATCGGGGACGTTCTCGCCCTCGCAGACGGTTCAGATGGCCTGGGCCATCGACATGACGAGCGGTGAGTCCGCGCTGCTGCTGGCCCTGCGGATCGGGCACGACCAAGAGGTCCTATACATCTCCGGCCGCCTGGTGAACCGGGCGTCCGACGGCTACCGCGGCAAGGGCAAGACCGACGCCCGCGACGCGTACGTGATCGCCGACCAAGCCAGGATGCCGCCGCGACTTGCGGCCCATCCGCCCCAATGACGAGTCGTCATCGAACTGCGGCTGCTGACCGGGCGCCGCACCGACATGGGCGAGGACCGCACCCGCTCGGTGAACCGCCCCCTGCTGAGCATGTTCGCCGCCCTGGAACCGGCCCTGGACGTGACCAACACCGGCCCTTTCAAGCTGCTGACGGGCTACTAGACCCCGGCTGCGATCCGCCAGGCCGGCATCACCCTGCTGACCACATGGATGGCCAACCGCAACGTCCGACCGCGGGGTCCCTGGCAGAGACGGCTGGGGAGACTGCTGAACGCCAGCGCGCACTTGCGTCCCTGGGGAGAAGACCTCCCGAAGCCGGTTCACACCCTGGCCGAGGAGGTGATGGCGCTCGAGGAGCGGATCTCCGAGATTGGACAAGCTCATCAAGGAGCGGTTTCGCGAGCACGACCTCTCCGACATAGTCCAGAGCGTCCCGGGCATCGGCGTGATCCTCGGCTCCGAGTTCCGCGCCGTCGTCGGGGGGGCCTGGACGACTTCGGCCTCGCGGACGCTCTCGCGGCTTTTCGCCGGAGCACCCCGCGAGTCGGGCAAGGTCAGCGGCAGCCTCCACCAGCCAGTCACCTACCACCGAAGACTCCAGCCCGACTTCTACCTCCGTACTCGTCAGCGTCCGCTACGAACCGAACTCGCGGAAGTTCTACGACCACAAAAGTCCCGAGGGAAACCAACACGTCCAGGCCGTGCTCGCCCTCGCCCGCCGACGTGTCAACGTCATCTGGGCCCTGATCCGTGACCGACGGTGTTACGAAGTCGCACCCCTGGTCATGGCAGCCGCTTGCCAACAGCATGAGGAAGCAATGAAGACCAACTCAGCAACCCGGGGTCAGCCAGTACTCCCTGCTTCGGGCTGCTGATTGAGGCACGCGGCAGCCCAGTGTGCCCTGCCGTCATATTCTCCCCCATGGATCCTCTTGGGTGGAAACCGCTGATAGGAGCCGATGTGCCGAATGGGCAATCGGTCAGCCCGAAGGCCTCGACGGTGGCAGAAAGTAGAAGCTTCCCTTTGTCTCCCCCCTATCCCCACGATGTATGCACGACCAGCACCATCGGAATCTGCCGGGGCGTCGTCAACCAGACCGATGTCTGGCTTGGCTGATGTCTCTCTAAACGATCAAAGGGTCAGCGAAACACGCACCGCGCCTGCGCACGTTACGGCCTTCTCGTTACCCAGGAGCGCCCATGTCCCAACTCTGGATGCCAGACGCGGTACGGCTCGACATCGGTCACCCCCTACCCACCGGCGGAGGGCCTGCTAAGGCCATCGCCCATATCACCTGGGACCACAACACCACCGAGAACGATCCTGTCGGCCTCGAGCCTTACGATGGCGTTGTTGCTTTCTTCGTACGCAACAACGCCGCCAAGGCTGTGGCCCCACACATCCTCTGGGATCCTTTCACCGGAAGACGTACTCAGTTCCACCCGGCCACGTCCCGCTCCAAGGACCTCGGCACTCAGGCAAGCGGCGCCCGCGCCAACCGGGCCGGAGCTGTCGTCATCCAGATCGAAGCGCTATTCTTCCCCTTCTGCCGGGTTTGGGGCAAGGTGTATGGCCGCCTCATCGATACCCCTTGCAAGGGTTGGCCCGAGCTCAACGCCTGGGTCCGCGCCTGGGGCGTGCCCGACACATGGCCAATGGGCAAGCCCGTCGACTTTACCCCCCGCCGCAGTGAGATCGTCTGGAGAACCCAGGCAGGCTGGTTTGCGCACGCTCAGGTGCCCGAGAGCGACCGTCAATGCCCTGGCACCTGGCCAGCCTTCACCACGGCGTAGGACGCCCCCGCCCCCACCTGCTCGCGCTTCAGCGGTCGTTGCAATGCGCTAGTACTCCGGCAGCAGATCGTGTCCTGAGCTGGTTCTTCTCAGGTAGTGGCTGCATTGTGCATTGGCCTGGTGGCGTTGGCGTCAGTGGGGCCAGTTCAGTGCGTGATCTTGTGAGCGAGGTCGGCGGGTTCGGTGGTGGGCTGTGAGATGTTCCATGAGCCGTCGGATCTCTGCCATGGTGGGAGCGGCGATGCTGCAGGTGGGGTCGTTTCTGCGGCCCCGTTATCGTCTTCGTGGTCTCGTAATGGGACTCCCGGCCTTCGGCTCCGGTATGACTTGAGCTCCCAGTCATGATGATCGAAAGGGTGGTGTCTCCGGTACCGGAGGCATTGGCAGACCCCTGATAGAGGCATGAGCGCCTTCTGGCAGTCTCTTCGTAACGTGGATGCCGGCACGCTGATGCCGCAGGTCAGGCCGGCGAGAGCGCAACTAAGGGGAGAGGATTGGCATGACGGACGAGACTGCCGTCGATGTCTACTTGGGCCTGGATCTCGGCAAGGGTGGTCATTACGCCACCGCCGTGAACCGGGCGGGGAAAAGGTGTTCGACAAGCCGCTGCCCGACAGCGAACCCCTGACCTGCTGTTTCACCTAGCCATGGTGAGGTTGTGCATGATTGCGACGGCCTGGACGGCGTGGTGGAGGCTGGCTCCTTTCGGGCAGCAGTC
>NZ_JBIAJH010000101.1:0-7586 GCF_042871845.1 Streptomyces sp. NPDC005533
CCTCAAGACCTGGCGTGTCCTCCGTAAAGCTCGCCTCAGCCCGAACAGACTCACGTCAATCAGCAGAGCCATCCTCACCCTGGAGACTCACCGCTAAAAAAGCTCACTGCTTTCACGAGGCGGGTCACCATCATGGCTTTGAGATTCTCACCGCGCGCGGAGCGAGGCGGCCGGCCGGGTGGGGGTGGTCAGGCGGACCGAGTGATTCCGGACAGGTTTCGAAGGTGTGTCCGAGAGTGGTGGCGCGTTCAACGGGCTTACCGGGGGCGCGGGTCGAGGGGCGGCGCGGCCCGGGAAGCGCGCGCACGGCGGGCCCGCCGGTGGCCGACAGTCACCCCGTCGGTCCGCTCCGGGCGGCCGAGTAACAGAACTGACAAATGTGTACGCTACGGTAACTTCACTATCTGTCAACAGCGAAACACTGCGCCTTCCGCCGGAGCGACATGTGCTGCCCGCGTGCGCCCATCACGGAGTAATACTTGAGCACGAACACCTTGCACAGCCGTATGGAATCCATCGGCTCACATATACCGGCGACCACGCTGACCACCCGGGAGTTGACTGGTCGAACCCCGAATCTGCGGGACGTGGACGTCGAGAAGATCACCGGTGTCGTAGAGAGGCGGGTCTACGACCCGCGTCCCGAGAGCGGTGAGGACTCGTTCGGGTTGGCCCTGCGCGCCGCGCGCGACTGCCTCGCGGCGTCCCGGTACGAGGCCGCCGAACTGGACATCGTCATATCGGCGTCGATCACCCGCTTCAAGGACGCCGACCGCTTCTACTTCGAGCCCTCCTTCGCCGGCTCCCTGGCTCGGGAGATGGGCGCCCGCTCCGCCCTGCACTTCGACGTCTCCAACGCCTGCGCCGGCATGATGACCGGCGTGTACGTGCTCGACCGGATGATCCGTTCCGACGCGGTCCGCAGCGGCATGGTCGTCAGCGGTGAGCAGGCGACCCGCGTCGCCCAGACGGCGGCCCGCGAGATCGGCGACTCCTACGACGCGCAGTTCGCCGCTCTCTCCGTCGGCGACTCCGCCGCCGCCGTCATCATGGACCGGTCCGCCGACGGGTCCGACAGGATCCACTACATCGACCTGATGACCTGTTCAGAGTACTCGCATCTGTGCATGGGAATGCCGAGCGATCGCACCGAGGGAATTGCGCTCTACACGGACAACAAGAAGATGCACAACAAGGACCGGCTCGCCCTCTGGCCCCGGTTCCACGGTGATCTGCTGTCCAAGAACGGCCGGGATTTCGCGGGTGAGGAATTTGACTACATCATTCAGCACCAGGTCGGCGCCCGGTTCATCGACTACGTGAACCAGACGGGCGAAGCGGAGTTCGGCACGCCGATGCCCACCTCGCTCGCCGTCGTCGAGAAGTACGGGAACACCGCCACCACCTCACACTTCCTGACGTTGCGCGAACACCTCGCCGCGGGCACCGCCCGACGCGGTTCCACCTTCCTGCTGGTCCCCGCCGCCTCCGGCTTGGTCACCGGAGCCCTGTCGGCCACCGTCACCAACATGGGGGTCTGAACCATGGGAATGATCATCACGGCCGCGGGCACCGCCACCGCCACGCCCGGCTCCGGCACCCGCGCGGCCTCCTCCGTGGAGCTCGCCGGCCGAGCCGCCCGTGACTGCCTCAGCCAGACCGGTCTGTCCCCCTCGGCCGTCGGCGTCCTCGTCAATGTGAGCGTCTACCGGGAGTCCAACACCTTCGAACCGGCTCTCGCGGCCCTGGTGCAGAAGGAGGTCGGCATCAGCCTGGACTACCTCGTGGATCCCGCGGCCGGCTTCTCCTTCGACCTCATGAACGGCGCCTGCGGCGTGCTCAACGCGGTCCAGGTCGGTCAGTCGCTCCTCGACACCGGCAGCACCGAACGCCTCCTGGTCACCGCCGCCGACGTGCACCCCGGCGGCGATGCCCGCCGCGACCCCGACTACCCGTACGCCGACCTGGCCGGCGCCCTCCTGCTGGAGCGCAGCGCCGACCCCGACACCGGATTCGGCCCCGTGCGGCACTACACGGCCGACGGCCCCAGCGACACGGAGGGCTACCTGGACACCGCCGGCATGGGCGCCGAGGGCCGGACCCTGATCACCGTGCGCCGTTCCCCGGACCACGACCGCCGGCGCGCCGAACTCGCCGCCACCGCCGTCGCGGACTACGCCGCCGCGTACGGGCTCGACCTCGACCGCACCCTGGTGATCGGTCCGGGCACCGAGGCGGACGCGCTTCCCCCCGGCGAGGCGGGCGAACCGCACACCGCGGCCCCCGTCCTCGGCTACCTCCACGCCATGGCGACCGGGCTGCCCGACGGCTGTGACCAACTGCTGTTCGTCACCGCCGGCGCCGGTCCCAGCGCGGCCTGCGCGAGCTACCGCCCCGAAAGCCGGTGATCCGGTGACCATCACGAGCCGTAGAGGCACGAACCCCTGGACGCCGGCGACTGCCTCAGCTGCGGGCCTCGCCACCCGTCTGGAAGGCAACGCCCGCGCCTTCCCACACAAGCCAGCCGTCATCCACCCCGACGGCGGACGCGACCCCGACGGCCGCCCCCGCTACCGCACCCTGAACTACGGGGAGTTGCAGCAGGAGGTCGAGCGACTCGCCCACGGACTGACCCACGCTGGCATCGGCCGGGGAACCAGGACGGTGCTGATGGCCCCGCCCGGAGCCGAGCTGTTCGCCCTGGTCTTCGCCCTCTTCCGGATCGGCGCCGTCCCCGTCGTCGTCGATCCCGGCATGGGGCTGCGCCGCATGCTCCACTGCTACCGGGCCGTAAGCGCCGAGGCCTTCATAGGCTCGCCGCTCGCCCACCTGGTGCGCGTCCTGGGGCGTCGTGCCTTCAAGGCCGTACGGATCCCGGTCACGCTGGGCCGCCACCGGCTGTGGGGCGGCCACACCCTGGCGCGCCTGCGGTCCGCCCCAGGGCCGCGCACCGCGCCCCCCACCGTCGGCGGGGACGACCTGCTGATGATCGGCTTCACCACGGGAAGCACCGGCCCCGCCAAGGGAGTCGAGTACACCCACCGCATGGCGCTCTCGATCGCCCGCCAGATCGAGGACACGCACGGGCGCACCCGGGACGACGTCTCCCTGGTCACCATGCCCTTCTACGGCATGCTCGACCTGGTCTACGGTTCCACGGTCGTCCTCGCCCCGCTGGCGCCGGCGAAGGTCGCGCACGCCGATTCCAGCCTCCTCGTCGATGCGCTGGAACGTTTCTCCGTCAGCACGATGTTCGCCTCGCCCGCCCTGCTGCGCCGCCTCGCAGGCCATCTCGCGACCCACCCGCACCCCTTGCCCGACCTGCATTGCGTGGTGTCCGGCGGGGCGCCCGTGCCGCCCACCGTCGTCGCCGCGCTGCGGGACGTCCTGGACGAGAAGGCCCGGATCCACGTCACCTACGGGGCCACCGAGGTCCTCCCGATCACCTCGATCGAGTCCGGGGAGATCCTCGCCGAAACCGCCGACCGGGCCGCGCTCGGCGCCGGAACCTGCGTCGGCCGGCCCGTACCCGGCACCTTCCTGCGGATCGCGCCCGTCACCGACGGCCCGATGCCGGCCCTGACCCCCTGGAGGGACACGGACCTGGAGGCGGACCTGGAGGAGGGACGCGTCGGGGAGATCCTCGTGGCCGGGGACTCCGTCAGCCCCCGCTACCACGCCGCCCCGCAGGCCGACGCCCTCCACAAGGTGCCCGAGAAGCCGTACGAGGACCCGGCCCGCGAGGGTCTCCACCCGTCCGGCGGGGCCACCTCCGCGCCCCGCGTCTGGCACCGCACCGGCGACCTCGGCTACCTCGACGGCAGCGGTCGGCTGTGGTTCTGCGGGCGGGCGGCGCAGCGCGTGCGCACCCCCGGGCAGGACCTGTACACCGTGCTCTGCGAGGGCGTCTTCAACGCACATCCGCTGGTCCGCCGCAGCGCACTCGTCGGCACCGGCCCGGCCGGTGAGCAGGAGCCCGTCATCTGCGTGGAGACCGAGAGGCCCCTGGAGACGGACGCCTGGCGCGACCTCGTCACCGAACTGCGCGCCTCGGCCGCCGAGCAAGCCCCGGCGCTCAGTTCCGTGTCGTTCCTGCGCCACACGGGGTTCCCCGTGGACATCCGGCACAATGCCAAGATCGGCCGCGAGGAACTCGGCCGGTGGGCCGCACGCCGCTTCGCACCCCCGGCACCCCCGTGGTCCCGCGCCGGCGCCCCGAAGCTGATACCGCTCGCCGGCTGGGCCTACCTCCTCGGCGGCGCGGTCCTGGCCGCCACCGCCGGAGCACCCGACGTACCTGTCCTGCGCTGGCTGTGGTGGATCGACGCCTTCCTCAGCATCGGCATGCACGCCGCGCAGATTCCCCTCGCGCTGCCCCGGGCCCGGACCGCCGGACGCGGGCGGGTGGCCGCCGTCGCGCTCACCATGCTCTACGGCGCGACCTGGTGGCGGACCCTGTGAACATCCTGATCACCGGGGCCACAGGCTTCCTCGGCGGCCACCTCGTCGACGCCTGTCTGCGCGAGGGTTCGGGCCTGTCGGGGTGGTTACTTTCGGTGATCTTGCTGGGGCTAGAGGGGGAGGCGGTGGGGGAAGGCGAGCATGAAGTGGTTCATGGCGCGTTTCCAGCCGAGGGTGCCGGTGCCGCGGACGCGGCCGGTGGGGATGGGGCCGTCGCCGTCGATGTGGCGGCCCTCGATGCGGCGGATGCCGAGGTAGAGGAGCTTGATCGCGGCGTCGTCGGAGGGGAAGTGCCCGCGGGTCTTGGTGATCTTGCGGAGCTGGTAGTTCAGGGACTCGATGGCGTTGGTCGTGTAGATGACCCGGCGTATCTCGCGGTCGAAGGCGAGGAAGGGGATGAACTCCTCCCAGGCCCGCTCCCAGCTCGCGATCAGTCCGGGATAGTTTCTGCCGTACTCGGAGCGCAGCTCGTCGAGGGCGGACAGCGCCTCGGATTCGGTGGCGGCGGTGTAGATCGGCTTCAGTGCGGCGGCGACCTTCTTGCGGTCGGCGTGGGAGACGTATTTCATCGACGATTCGGATCAGATGAAGCCGTCAAGAAACAACCTGGTGGTTATCGGTGGTGGCCGAGGTGAGAAGGTCGGCTGCGGTGGGGTGGCGATGTCCGGCGGGGGCGATGTTGATGCGACGGTCGTCGAGGACTGGCAGGACGTCGCGGATCGCGTTCCACAGGGTGTTCTTGCAGACGCCGAACAGCTCGGCGAGTGCGTCGAGGCCGCAGACGCGACGGCGGTAGAGGATCGTGGCGAGGATCCGGTCGGCGTCGGTGATCTTCTGTCGGAACACGCCGCCGCGGGTGCCCGGGCGTCGGCTGCCGCCGCGCCGGCGGTGACGGCGTTCTTCGATCGCGGCGGCGTAGGGCACGATCAGCTCTTCGAGCAGGACATGCAGGGCCTGGCGGGACATGCCGGTCAGGGTCGGGTCCGTCAACGCCTGGTGGGTCGGTGTCGCGGGAGCGTGCCCGGCCGGGCCGTTGCCGGTGATCCAGGCACGGAGGTCCTCGGCGCGGGTGAAGTAGCGCACGACGGTGGGTGTGATGCTGATCTTCCGTTCGTCCAGCAGCTTCCGGGTGGCCTTGATCCCGTGGCCGATGGTGACCGGATTCATCCCGAGCAGGTCACCCAGTACCTTCTGTGCGCAGACCTGCCGCAGGTAGATGACGGTGAGAAGGACTTCGTCCGCATCTGAGAGCAGGGATCGGCTGCGGCCGGTGGTGGCGACGCGCCGGCCTTTGCGGAGCACGTAGCGGTGCTGTTCGGCAGCTGCCGCCTGCGCTGGAGCCAACTCGGCTCGCAGCGAATCGAGTTCGTCTGGGTTCATGCCGGTCAGGCGTGGGTCGGCGAGCATTTTCAGGGTCCCGGCGCGGGCCTTGGCCGGTTGGCCGGCGCGCGGTGCGGGAGCGGCGGTGCCGGTCGGGGCGATGCTGTAGTTCCACCGGCCGTGCAGGTCGTGGGCGGTTATCGGCAGGGTCCGGAACTCCTCACGGCTGACGGCGATGCCTGTCGGGTAGGAGTCCTCGTCGAGAGCGGCCTCGACACGCAGCCCGCTGCGGGTCGTGGTCGCGGCGATCGTGTTGAGAACGACTTCGTGGCTGGTCAGGGGGCGTCCGCGCCAGTTCATGGTGATGTGGGAGAACAGCCGGTGTTCGATCTTGTTCCATTTCGACGTCCCCGGCGGAAAGTGACAGACCGTAACGGTCAGGCCGGTGTCTGCGGCGAATGCGGCCAGCTCGGCCTTCCATACCCGGTAGCGGTAGCTGTTGGAGCCTCCGGCGTCCGCGGTGATCAGCAGACGGGACGCCTGGGGGTAGTCGTGCCGGCCTCGTGCCTGCCACCAGCGTCGGATCGAGGCGGCGGCGAAAGTGGCGGTGTTGTGGTCGGTGCCGACGTTCACCCAGCCGGTGTTCGCCGCCATGTCGTAGATCCCGTACGGGATGACGGACTCCACGTGCGGGCCGGCGAAGAAGCTGCGGTCCTCGACCTCGACAGGCTGCCCGGCCGGCCGCCACTCCTGTCCGGGTATCGGCAGCTGCCCGATCTGTTCCTTCTTCTTCGCGTCCACGCTGATCACCGGCTCGCCTGCGGCCTGGTATTCCTTGACCTGCTCGTTGATATAGCGGAACTGCGCGTCCCGGTCCGGGTGCTGACCGCCTTCCAGGGTCTTGGCGGTGCCCTGCAGACTGAACCGGTGCTCCTTGAGCAGCCGGCCCACCGTGGGCGCGGTCACCCGGTGCCCCTGCCGGGACAACTGGTCGGCCAGGTGCCGCAGCGACTTCATCGTCCAGCGCAGCGGCGACATCGGATCACCGCGCTCGTCCGGTTCGACCAGCGCCATCAGCGCCGGAACCAACTCAGGGTCGATCACCTCGGCCCGCATCCGCCCGCCACCAGGACGCCGGACACGGCCCTCGGGCAGCGGATCGACCCCGGCCTCGAGTTCGAACACGCCCTTGCGGACGGTCGTCTCGCTGACGTCGGCTATCCGCGCAACCACACTGACGCCTCCATGACCGAGCAGCCGGGCCTCGGTCGCCAGCGCCAGACGCCGTTGACGCTCGTTCAAATGCGGCAGCAGAACATCGAACCGCCGTGCCAACTGGCAACGGACCTCCTCGGATATGCACATACCACATCAACGAGCTCATCCCCGCGAAGCAACGCGTTGTTTCTTGACGGCTTCACCTGATCCGGTCGTCGATGAAATACGTCTCCCACGCCGACCGCAAGAAGGTCGCCGCCGTACTGAAGCCGATCTACACCGCCGCCACCGAATCCGAGGCGCTGTCCGCCCTCGACGAACTGCGCTCCGAGTACGGCAGAAACTATCCCGGACTGATCGCCAGCTGGGAGCGGGGCTGGGAGGAGTTCATCCCCTTCCTCGCCTTCGACCGCGAGATACGCCGCGTGATCTACACCACGAATGCCATCGAGTCCCTGAACTACCAGCTCCGCAAGATCACCAAGAGACGCGGAGCAATAGTCAAGAGTTGTGGATCGGTGGGGTTGTTCAGGCTGCGGTGGTCTCGGGGTGGTCGGTGAGGTGGCCGTTGTGGAAGCGGGCGCCTG
>NZ_JBIAJH010000102.1:0-7267 GCF_042871845.1 Streptomyces sp. NPDC005533
CGCTGATGATCGCTGCACGAGTCGCTGTCCCCACCACATGAACATGATCAGGGATCAAGATCCAGCACCGCATCGCCAACCATGCACGAGCTCGTAAAGGGTGTTGCAGAAGGTTTGTTTCGGGCAGGCCTGTGTGGCTGCTGTCCTGCTGTTTCACCGTGCCAGGGCGAGGTTGTGCATGGTGGCGACGGCCTGGACGGCATGGTGGAGGCCGTCGCCCTTCTGTCGGCAGTCGCGGAGGATCTTCCAGTTCTTCATGCGGGCGAAGGTGTGCTCGATGCGGGCACGGACCCGTCGGTGTTCGGCGTTGTCCTCCTCCCTGCCCGCGCAGGAGGGGCCATTCGGCCCGTCTGCGGTGCGGGACGATCAGCCCAGTGCCCAGGTAGGCGCCGTCCGCGATCACCGTCGTCCCGGCCGCTGCGGCCGGCAAGTCCGAGGCCCGCCAGACGTGGGCATCGGCCTTGTTGCCGGGCGCCGGCCGGGCCGAAGCGACAACCAGGCGGGTGTCGGAATCGATGATGACCTGCACGTTCGCCGAGAACCGGTAGTTGCGGGACGAGGGCGGCAACCTTGCGATCGCGGACCGGGATCAAGGTGCCGTCCACAATCCACAACCAGTGGCCGGGGAGATCCCGAAGAGCGGGGCGAGCTGCCGCATCGTGAGGTTGGTGCGGTAGTAGACCGCCACCAGCAGCGCCCGCTCCGCCAGCGGAAGGCACCACGGGCGACCGCCGCCGGGACCGTCGCCGCCCCGCTCCCGCACCACCTTCACGAACCGGTCCATTCGCAAGCTCGTAAACATTTCCACCCACACCGGCTCAGTCCGCAACACCCCACCTATACAGGAGAAATGTCCGGAACCGAGCCTTCTGCAACACCCTTAGTAGTCGGCCTTAAGGTTCGGGGTGGTGACCTTGCCGATGGCCTGGCCGACGGTGAAGCCTATAACCGACATAGCGGTGACCAGGCTCAGGCCGATGGTTAGAGAGGCGGCGGTGCGGTGGGGGTTGCGGGCGGCGTCCTGCGCGGCCAGTTGCGGGGACGCCGAAGGCCTCCTCCAGCAGCGGGCGCACTGTCGAAACCGTAGACCTTTGACCGCGATCAAAGGTCGGCAAGGCGTGCGGGGTCCTTGCGGGGCCTCAACGGCGAGAGGCGCCTGATGTCCTGCCTCAGGCATGGACGCCGACGCTTGGGCGTGCGCGGTCTGGGCAGGGATGTGGTGCACCGTCAGCCGGGGCAGCTAGGCTGGACGATCCATGTGGGGTCCGAGTGCACAGTGGCGAAGTTGGTGGACCCGTGTGTCGACTGGGAAGCGCCGGGGACGTGGCGGGCCAACTGGAGTGGTCGTCCCAGTTTGCCTCGTCTTCAGCACACATCACGAGCGCACCTGGTTGGTAGTAGGGCACGATATGCCCTTCCCGACCGTGACACGAGTGACCGGACAGTCGGGGTACGGACACGTTCTACGAGCAGGGGCTCCTGTGCAAGGTGATCAGCCAAAATTGTGGTGGGACTCAAAGACCTCTGCGCGGTGAGTTCGTGGACAGTGCCCGCCACTCCGGAGGTCTTCGTCATGCTCCAGGCCCGTCGAGTACTGAAAACACCTGTGATCGATACGTCCCAGGCCACCAGCGAGTCCTAGCCCACTGAAGGGACGAGTTAGCGGTCGAGCGATTTTGGCTGCTTGTCGCCTGAGAAACAGCTACCGGGGGCTACCGCTTCGCGCCAGCGACAGGTATGGCGTTCGCCGGGCAGGCCCTGCGCCAGGCTTCGGTATGCGAGAGCGCGCCGAGCCGGAACTCCGAACCGTAGACACCTCGTCCACTCGAGTCCGACAGGGAGTGAAACCAGCGAGCATGGCAACGGCCACCTCATCGCGGTCCCCACTCCGAGCCACTGCCGCCTCGGCGTTATAGCGTCTACGGCACGTATTGAGTCGTGAGGAATGTACGGGTTTTGGCCTCAGATCGTGGACAAGTCCGGTAGTTCGTATGGCATGACGCGTGTGCGATTGACGGATGAGGAGTGGAAGTACGTCGCTCCGTACCTGCCGATTGGCAGGTACGGCCCGTACCCTGAGCGGCTCCGAAAGCAGTTCGAGGGTGTTTTGTGGAGGTTCAGCACGGGCGAGCGGTGGCGAGAGATGCCTCAGGAGTTCGGTGCCTGGTCGACCGTTCACAATCGCTTCCGGCAGTGGCGTGATGCAGGTGTCTTCGAAGCAATACTGAGGGGCCTGTCCCCGGAGGCGGTGCCGCCGGACAGCGTGGACTCGTCGCGGGCCAGCGTGGCTTCCACCACGGTCGGTGTCCACGACGGAGCGGATGGGCTGCGCCTCAGTCTCGATGCCTTTCATACCTTAGAGAAAGCCGCCGCCGAAGCGGAGAGGGCCCGGCAAAAGGCCGCTGTTTGGAAGGGCCAGGCGGCCGGGACCACGTAAGCGGCCTGGAACCGGTAGGGCCGCAACGCGTCCGACGACGGCACAAGCCTTGAATAAAAGCAGCCAAGGGCGGCTGCTCGCACCGGCGACAGACCGGCCTCGTTCATGTGACTGCCGACAGAAAATGCCGTTCGCTGGTCCTGACTGGGGCCTGCAACTCAGGATCCCAGCCCCTTGCTTGTCGGGAAGGGGCGAGCTTGGCGAGACATCACCCGCCCAGAAATCCTGCCTGGCATCTTGCCGCGCCTGAAGGGGGCTCTCACCAGCAGCGCTGGTGAGAGCCCCCTTCACGTTTCCACCGCTCCTTCCCCCACCATCAGCGATAACGGCGACCTTTGACCGCGGTCAAAGGTCAGGCAAGGCGAGGGGTGCCTGCCTAGGGAGTTCCTTCAGTTCATTGGATCGGGCGTTAATGTGTGTCGTTGACTGATGCCCAGTGGGCACGGGTCGAGCCGGTGCTGCCAGACGGGCACCCTGGCGGGGTGGCCGATGACGGGATCACCGGCAGGTGATCGGTGCGATCGCGTTCAGGCACCGCACGCACGGGCACGCTGTGGACGGACCTGCCAGAGCACTTCGGTTGGTGGAAGGGCGCCCACAACCGGCTGCGGAAGTGGGCCGCCGACGGCACCTGGGCGAAGGTATTGACCGCCCTGCCCCAGGCCGGCGCCGGAGGCGACCTTGACTGGGCCGCCGCGGCCGACTCCACGACCGTCTGCGCTCGCCAGCCCGCCGCCGGGGCCCTCGCCAGACGGGGCCCCGGCCGGCGAGCCCGCCGACCAGGCCCTCGGAGGCTCCGCGGCGGCCTGACCACCAAAATCCACCTCACCGCGGACGGACACGGCCGTCCGCCCGCATTTGTCATCACACCTGGCAGACGGACGACGCACCCGTATTCGAGTAGGTCATAACCCGATTACGCGTGACGCGCCGGACTGGCCGCCCCAGGATCACGCCGGACGCAGTCCTGGCGGACAAGGCGTAAGTGTCACGGGCGATCCACCGTCATCTGCACGGGCGCGGGGTCCGGGCAGTCATCCCGCAGCCTGCGGGCCAGACAGCCAACCGCAAGAGGCTCGGCCGCTGCGGCGGCCGCCCATCCGCCTTCGGCTGCGAGACCTCCAAGCAGCGGAACACACGTCGAGTTACGCAGTGGCGTGGCCTGGCCATCCCCTACGACTGTGAGGGTGGCACTGCCCTCCCGGTAGTGGTCTGACTCGCGCTACAACTGACTTATACCTTCTGCATCTCCATCTGTCGGCCACGTCTGGGACGGCGCACGCTGTCGCCAGACCAGCGGGTGTGTCTCGACAGGGGCCTTCGCGACAGGCACCGTCACAGTGGTGACCACCCTGCCAAACCGGCGACGGCACCAGCGCTACGGTTCGAAGGCAGTAGCCGGCTTCGCAGCGAGGCCTCATTCGCCTCACTTTGCGGTGTGAGCCCAGTCGAGGTGTCCTCGGGCAGGACTCAGCGCAGAACAACCGTGGCGCCGGCCGACAGGCAAACTCCGCGCTCTACACCATCGTCCTGGCCAGACTGCGGTGGGAGGCCCTTCGCAGCCGACGCTATTTCGCACAACGCACCGCCGAAGGAAAACCCGACGCGAAGCCATCCGCGGCCTGAAACGCTACGTCGCCCGACAGCTCTACCGGATCATCATCCGAGCCACACCATGCGCCTGCACCAAGCCCTCGCGGGTTGACATCCATAAAGGCATCACGACCGTCGCCATTCACCCCGCCGGACTCCACCTCGCTGCCATCTTCATATGGTCGGCGAGGTGATCCGAAGCAAAGGGCCTAGTCCTCGGATTGAGCTTCGAGGAGCTTCTCCAGGAGCACAGTCCGCTGGCTTCTATCCATCTTCTCGAAAATCAGATCGGCTACTGCATAGCCGTCATGCCACGGCACGTGTGGAACCTTCCCGGCGTCAACAGGCAAGTCATGGATGCTTGCATCACCTGGAGCCTCTGCTCGCTCGGCCGCGTGAAGGGATGTTGAGGCCAGGGAAGTATGCAAGCCAACGGCAGCGTGAGGTTGGTCCCCCTCCATGAGCTGTGTCACGGTCTGCGAAGGCGGTTCGAGCGCATCTCGTGTAGCCGCGTTGCGCGCGGGTGGCTTGTCCGGTGATGTCGACCGGGCAAAGGTGCCTTTTACCGCGGTCAAAGGTTCTGCTGCGGGGGTGGGCGGCTGCACATGGGCCAGGCCAGGGGAGGGAGCGGGGAGGAGTACAGGCTGCGCTGCTGCTCGCCGGATCGCAAGATGCTCTTCCTTGTCCCGTGCCTCCTGCTCTTTGGAAGACCTGAGGAGCGCAAGGAGACCCTCGCTACCCAGAGAAGGATCATCCTTGAGTGAACGGGCTAGGAGCCGGCCATCACGCTCTGGCATGTCTCCGGAACTGAGCAAGGCCTGAATCTCGCTCGGAAGTTCCAACAGGGCCAGCTGGTGCGTCACCCAGGACGGCGACTTCCCCAGACGCTCGGCAGCACGCGACTTCGATCCGAACTCCTTCTCCTCTGCACAGATCGCCACGAGCTGCGCCACACCCCTGGCTCGCTCTATGACGTCGAAGTCCTCACGATCGAGGTTTTCCGCGAGGAGGTAGTCGACGAAGTCCTCGCGAGTTCTCGCGAGATCGTCCCGGACTACGAAGTCCAGGCTTTCGAGGCCCACGTGACGGGCACTTCGGTAGCGGCGTTCGCCGTTGATGAGGATGAATGCGGCCGTTCCGATAGCTGACTCGTGCTCGGGCCACAAAGCCAGGTAGGCGCCGCGGGAGACCGTGACGCACGCCGCGAGCTGTGCTTGACGCAGTTCCTCACCAAACCGCGTGAGTTCCTCATCGGAGCCGAAGTTCCGGCGCGGGTTGAGGGGTGTGGGGGAGACCTCCTCAAGACGATGCTTGACGAGCTCGTAAGCAGGGATGTCGCCTTGGGCCAGTGCCTTGGCCCGTCCCCGTTCGCTGCGTTCGCTAGGCCGTCGGGCGCTGGAAAAGGAGGCGCCGCTGCCCAGGAGGTCCTTCTTACTCACTTCGTCAGTGCTTTCTTCAGGTCGCGCATCGCAATGGCCTGCTCGCAGTCCGGCGCGTACTCAAGGAGTGGGCGCTTAAGGCGTACCGCTTCGCGCTGCTCCTTTAGGTCGGGGATGACTACGAGGACCGAGGGATCGCCGAACTCTTGCCACTGACTCAGGGAGGAGGTGGCGATGAATCCCTTGCGGGCGTCATACAGGTTCACCACGAAGCCCAGCTGTGTGACTGCGACTTCAAGGTCGTCCTCCATGTCTTCGATCTGCTCGAGCAGCAGGTCGTAGGCGTCGGCGGAGGTGTCCTCTGCTTGGACGATGACGATGAGCCCCGAGGCCTTAGGTTCCTCGCCGTCCCGCGTGCGGGCGTAGTACAGCGCCGTGTCCATCGTGTAGCCGAGGCTCGGCGGACAGTCAATCACGATGTAGTCGAAGTCTTTCTCGAGTTCCTCGACTGCCTTCTCCAGTGCTGTTTCCTTTACACGGACATTCCTGGTGGTGGCCAGTTTGGCGTCGAGGAGGAACGCGTCCTTGCAGGCAGGCAGGAGGAAGAGCCGGCCTGCGAACGGTCCGTACTCAATTGGGATGAGAAGGTCCCGAACGTTACCGTCCACTTCGCCAAGCATGTGTTTGGCAAGACTCGGTTCCTTGATACCCAGTGGCACGTGTCCCAGATGTTTCGTCAGGTGGCCTTGTGGGTCGAAGTCAATGACGCAGACGCGAGCACCGGCCTCGGCCAACGCCTGCGCAAGACCGTTGCTCACCGCGCTCTTGCCCACACCGCCCTTCTGATTACACACGACGAGGCGGCGAACGTGGTCCGGGCGTACGAGGGTCGGCATCGTATGCGTGTCAAGCCAGAGACGGATCGACTGAGCCAAGCCCTGGTTGTACGCGACTGGCCGTGCCCTGCAGTCCTTCTTGAACTCGTCGTAGAGGCCTGTCGGGAGGTAGGTCGCGAAGGATGAGCCACCAGTGGTCTCCACAGGGGTGGCCGCGTCCGGGTTGCTGCGCCAGGCGTGGATACCAGCGGTTACAGCGTCCTGGATGTCCACGCTGAGCTGCGCAGCGCGAATCTTGAGTTCCTGACGGAGGATCAAAGGCAGCTTGGCGACTACCTTTTCCCTGTTGGATGGGTCATAAGGAGCAGTCATGGCGGTTACCATACTCGCTAGAGATGCTCCGGCAGGCAACATACGCGCGTTTCAGCCGATCTGTTGCGGCCCTTACCGGTCTTAAACGGACCGACCGATCCTGTTCTGGGCTTCGGGCAGTCGCGAAGTTCCAGGCGGAGCACGTGGGTATAGGGCGGAAGTACAGCCGGGACCGCTTGCGGCGATAGGAGTACCTAGCTGCAAGACGGCCGACGAGATGGTGAATTCCCTTCGTAGCCGGGAACAGGGCAGCCGGCGCCTGACACCTGATACTTCTGGGCATAGGCATTGGTTCAAGAGCAGAATTGAGCTAGCCACCTGATGCTGGGGGAGTTCAGACCACATGCGCAGGTCGTCAGCTTGACAGCCCTTCGGGCTCTCTCAGCCACATGTGGGCCAGGGGCCTCGAATCAAACAAGGCGGAACAGCTCGAATTTCGCTCGACTCCGTACGCGCGGGCAGCGAGACTGGGTCAGATTGAGGCTGACGGTATCTGTGTTCTCTTCACCCTGCACCAGAACCTTTGTGGTCTGGGGTTCGTGCGCCTCGGCTGATCTAGGGTCCGTCTTCAAACTGATCTTGCCCAGAGCAGGATTGATGCGAGGGTGACCGCCGCTTCGTAGGAGGTGGCGGTTTTCTCGTAGCGGGTG
>NZ_JBIAJH010000103.1:0-3718 GCF_042871845.1 Streptomyces sp. NPDC005533
GATGCACAACCTCGCCCCCGCCGGATAAACGAGCGGCCCACTCACGGCCACGACGTCCGAGCCACCCCGAAGATCATTTACGGGACAACCCTTAGCGCGCCATGCCTCCGATGTTCTGCGCCGATGTAGGCCCCTACAGATGGTTCAAGCGGCGGCACGATCGCCCACCTCGATCTCACCGCTGCGGTGGAGGCAACGCGGGCGGTCCCAGTGTGTGGTGGCCGACCGTGCGCTGGGGGGACCCGGAACGCTCTCGGAGCCCGACGTCGCCCCCGGGAGTGCACATCCTCACTATCAAACCACAGCAAGATCCCTGCGACGGATCGGAAAGCTGGCTCTCAGCCTGGTTGCGAAACCAGAAAGATCGCAACGGCAGTCTTATAGCAACGGCCCCGATTGAGGGCGTCGAAGCCCGGCAGACCGATGTTTTCGGATTACCCTTCGAGGTGGGTTTTGCCATCACCCACACGCCGAGATCACCCTGCGCATACCGACATCGGCTGCGCCCTGGGGCTGAGAGATGAGCATTCCCGCCACCCCCGGGACCGCCTCACCCACCGCACCGCCATGGCTCCTGCCCCGAGGGCGCTGGACGCATCGGTGGCCACATACGCAAACCATGACGCTAAGGGCAGCGTCCCTCGGGGCCTTCGTCTCGTTCGCGGCGAATTCAAACGAGGAGCGGTCCACCGCAGCGGACCGCCCCATCCTTCATAGCGATGAGGTTCGCCACCACATACGAGATATTGTTCTTGGAGTGCCAGTCGGTCGGGTAGTAGGTCACCAACCGCGAACTTTGAAACCGTGCCGTGATGTCCGGGACGAACGTCCGATACTGGTTGTTAGTGTAGTACCAGAAAGAGTTCTCGTTGTAGAAAGCGACGTGGGTAGGGTCTTGGTAAGCACCCCGTCCGTCGGAGCTCGGCGTCATGGTCAGCAGCATTCCGCCGGGAGCCAGCAGCCGGTGCAACTCGTTGATCAGCGGCACCTTCTCAGGCACGTGCTCTAGGAAGTCCACCGCCCGCATCACACCGACAGAATTGTCCGGCAGGTCGAGCTTGTCGGGCAGCGTCGCCACGATGTCAACACCCTCCCCTGGATACTGGTCTACGCCGAGGTAACCAGGTGGCTTGCGGTGCGCGGCACCAAGGTCGAGGGCCAGCAGTCCGCGGCGATGGGTCCAGGCGAGGGCGTTGGCCTCGATGTATTTGTCATACAATGCAACTGTTTCCCGCTGGATGTGCGCGTTGATCTCCGCATCGCGCTGGGTGTTTGCCGGGTGAAGACGCTGGAGGTAGAGGCAGCGCTCAATGTGGTGGAATTCCCCAGCTTGGAACATCCGGCACATCAGGTCTTGGTCGTCCAGGACCGTGCGGGTGGCATCGTAACCTCCCACCTGCTCGTAGACGTCTTTGCGGAACGAGCGCACATGATTGGGCGCGTACCAGATATAGGAGACGTTGTGTGGGGTCGGCACCATCGACTTAGCGGCCAGCAGCCGGCACCCGTCGACCTCCACGTCTTCGTACTGCCAGCCGTGCGTTTCGTTGAAGCGTGTGTCGTCCCGGCTGCCGTCTTCGGAGATCTGGGCGGTGTTGCTGTAGACGAACACTGCGTCGGGGTGCTCGTCGAACGCCTTCCCGAGTTCAGCCAGGCAGTCTCTCGCCAACAGGTCGTCGTGGTCGAGTTCCACGAGGATCTCACCGCGGGCAAGTTCGCATGCCCTACGCTTCGCCGCGCCGACGCCGCGAACTTCGTCCGCGATTTCCACTCGGACCCGGTCATCGGGCCGCTCTGGACGCCAGCGGGCACCGCTGTTGAGCAGGACGATCCACTCCCAGTCCGAGCAGGATTGAGCCTGCAGGGTAGCCAGACACTCGTCCAGGAAGCGCGGCCGGTGGCTGGGGGTGAAGACAGAGAACCTCGGTGTAGCAGTCGACGTCATCTGGTTACCTACTTGGGCTCGCTGGGTGAAGAACTGACATGTCGGCGTCCCTGAATGGCTTTGGTACTTGAGAGAACAGGGACTGGTCGATCAAGATTGCGTGGCGGTAAGCGTCCCGCGCCCCGGTTCCGTTGCCCCTTTTTGCCAGCGCCTCACCGAGCTGGAAGTAGGCCTTGGCGGCCTTCGGGTTCAGGGAGATGGCCCGCTTCAGTAGCGTGATCGCCCTGTCGGGGTTGGTGGTCTTGAGTAGCATGGCCTGGTTGAAGATGGCTGACGTGAACTTCGGGTCGATCTTCAGCACTGCATCGTAGGCTTTGAGAGCATCGGCTGGCCTGCCGGACTGTTGGGAAACAACCCCTAGGTTGTACCAGGCGAGTTTGTTGTCCGGTTCTATCGTCAGAACACGAGTGAAGGTGTCTTCCGCACCGTCTAGGTCCTTTTCGTTCGCCTGCACGAGCCCTGCCTGGAGCAACGCGTGTGCACTCAGCGTGGTCTTGACGTCGGAGCTGGTCGCCGCCTCAGACATGACCGCCCAAGTAGCCACTCCAGCGGCAAGCACAACGGCCGCGCCGACCCCTGTCCACAATTGCCTACGTTCCACGTCATCACATTCCATGAGGTCAGACTGAATATCCAGGTGGCGGCGGTAGGTGGCTCTGGCACGGCATGCCAGAATTACAGCCATTAGAGCCAAAGTTACGAGGCGAGCGGGGTCTCGTCATTCTTCGCGAAGACTTGGCCGCACGAACCACCCGAATGTACGCATCTCAAGTTAACGGGTGCGAGTTAGGGGAGATTCGGGAATACCTGCAGCAGTCTTGCGTTTTCGTCGTGTAGTGGCCGGTTGATCGTACACCCGTGATCTAACCAACAGCCTTGACCGAACAGCAAGCTGCCCAGTGTTGGCGCCTGCCCCACTGGATGATCATCTACCGATCAGAGCGTGACACACCACCTACAAGGTGAGGTCAGCGAGCTAAATGCTGCCGGGTCGGCGATTTGATAATTCAACGCCTTTCAGGCCTGCTGGCGGGCTCATCCCCAGCGTGGGCGGCCGCTCGAGCCCAACAATCGTTCACACGGCCCTTGGCCTCCCGATATTTTCGACCCCATAGCTCACGAGGGCTGGATCGCGTTGCCGCGATCCAGCCCCAGTTATGTGCTGGCTGGCTTCAGACGACAGGCCCAGCATAAAGAGCCGAGAGAGTCATCATCCGGTGGCGCAGTAGGCAATAGCCGCCACGGTCGAGCCCGTAGACCCACCACCAATGGTTACGGACCACCCAGTGCCCGTGGAGTAGTTATATGCGATGTCATACCCTCCGGTGCCACCAGTCGGAATGACCCAGCCGCCACTAATGGGGACCGTCCCGGCAGGGCATACTGCAACAGAAGTCTGAGCACCGATACCACTACCATCAACAGCGGGCGTAGTGGGACCCAAGACGCTAGTGATCGTTCCGAACGAACCTGTCGGGCCCGTAGCACCGGTAGCACCAGTCGCGCCCGTCGCACCGGTAGCACCCGTCGCGCCCGTCGCACCGGTAGCACCCGTCGCGCCGTCAGCACCAGCCGGCCCCGTAGCACCGGTAGCACCAGTCGCGCCCGTCGCGCCGGTGGCACCCGTGGCGCCAGCAGCGCCGTCAGCACCAGTCGCACCCGTGGCACCGGTAGCACCAGCAGCGCCGTCAGCACCAGTCGCACCCGTGGCACCGGTAGCACCAGCAGCGCCGTCAGCACCAGTCGCACCCGTGGCACCGGTAGCACCAGCAG
>NZ_JBIAJH010000103.1:3814-7240 GCF_042871845.1 Streptomyces sp. NPDC005533
GTAGCACCAGCAGCGCCGTCAGCACCAGTCGCACCGGTAGCTCCAGTAGCGCCCGTCGCACCGGTAGCGCCCGTCGCACCGGTAGCGCCCGTCGCACCGGTAGCGCCCGTCGCACCGGTAGCGCCCGTCGCACCACCAGCACCAGTGGCACCAGTGGCACCCTCAGCGCCGGCAGCCCCCTGGTAACCCTGAGCACCCTGGTAACCCTGAGCACCAGTCGCACCCTGGCCACCAGCAGCACCCTGGTAACCCTGAGCACCCTGAGCACCAGTCGCACCTTCAGCGCCGGCAGCACCCTGGTAACCCTGAGCACCCTGAGCACCAGTCGCACCCTGGCCACCAGCAGCACCCTGGTAACCCTGCGGACCCTGCGGACCCTCCGGGCCGGGCTTACCTTGCGGGCCCCGCGGGCCGGGCTTGTACTGGTCCTTATCCCCACCACGTGGCGTCGACCTATGAGCGTCGTCACTCATCGCCCCGTTAGGACCTGGTACGACGCGAGTGTTACTGGGCTCAGACCTGTAAATCGCATCGGCGACGGCTGTGGTGCTCGGGAGGATGTTGAGCGCCGCAGCAAGAGTACCCACCGATACCATTGTGGCCGTTCTGAGGCGTGCACTTCGAATCGACCTACGACCCACTAGAGTACCTTCCTGACGGAACATCAGATGACCGCGCCGCATAGGCTGCTTAGCGGGTATCACGACGTTGCTAGAACCTGACAGAGGTACTCTTCAACTGTGCGGCTAGTGTTCCTTGGAGTGAGAGCGTGTCGCGAACGTAGATCACCCAAGCGGCTGATTGTAAACGCTCAGTAACCTGCGGCTGCTTTTACAGGGCTCCGTTGCCCCGGTGAGCTCTACTTTGTTCTCAGTGCCATCACACTGAAGCTACGAGCCTGCTGCACCCAATCATACGGAGGCACCCAGGCGGATCGTGCCGTCCGAGGTGATGATTACGACCCTCTCTGGAGCGGCGCGGAGTCTGCAATGGTTACGGAAACCCTCCGCCCAGACCTGGCACCTCAAGCACGAAAGAAGATGAAAGCAGGTAGGGCAGGGATCTTTCCCCAAATAGGGGGAACAGAAGGAACTACGGGAACACCGCTGGCCAGACCCGGCGCCAGCCGCACATCTGGAGTGGTGTCCTCCCGCAGACAGGGGAACATTCTTCCTCGGTGCAACTGCGCAAGAGGGCCTGTCCTGTCCGACTTCCGAGCGCGGGGCATGATCCCTTCAGACGGCGGTCGGTCGGCGCCACGCGAGGCGGCGCTAGCCTATAGCTGGCCAAAGGACCGCTCGCTCACGGCTGGCCTGATCAGCGGTGGACGCTGGCCAGGATCAAGACGCTAATCGGCCGTCGGTTCCACAAGCCGATGACGTTGTCGGGCATCTCCCATGCTGCGGCGCCGCGGCTGCAGCCATCAAGTCCCGGCCCACCGTGCCGTCGACGTGACGAGACAGCGGTGGCCGGCTGGGTAAGGAGGTGTGGCCACACCTGGAACCACCGCGGCGGCGCTCAGGGCCTGGCTCGCCTTCGAGGACGAAGCCGGATACTCGATGACGCCGCCGACCTCCCGCACCTGTGGCAGGCGCGGATCCACCCCGGTCATCCGGGTGAGAGGCCGTTCCCAGCGCCGGTTCTCCAAAGCCGCCCTGTGCTGCTACAAATCCGGCGAACGCTCCCGCCTGATCTACCGGCCCAAACGGCACACAGACCACAAGAGCGGCGGCCGCAAAAGCTTCGCCTGCACCGAGTACCGCGACCTCCTCATCGGCGCCCACTAGCCGCTCGACGGACCCGTCGTCCTCATCGGGGACAATTTGAACGTCCACAAAGACCGCCGGATGCGGGCCTTCATCGACGCATAGGGCTGTCACTGCCCATCACTTGCCGCCCTACGCACCCGACCTCAACCCGGTGGAAGGCATCTGGCCGGCACTCCGTCGGACCAGCAGGCCAACACCGTCTTCACCGACCCCGACCACCTCATTCGCAGACTGCGACATAGTCTCCGCCAGATCCAATACTGAAGGCGACTTCATCATCGTTGACGGGACGCTGATCCCCACCGACCGGATCGCCCCGGACGAGCCGTACTACTCGCAGAAACACAAGCAGCACGCGATGAACGTGCGGGCCATCGCCCGCCCCGATGGCACACCTCTGTGGTTTTCGATGGTCCTTCCGGGCCGAACCCACGACCTGACCGCGGCCCGGGCACACGGCATCCTCCCGGCCTGCCTGACCCGACAGATCCTGGTACTAAAACGACCGCGCCCACCAAGGAGCCGACGCCACCATCCGCACCCCCTACTACAACCACCACGACCAGCCACCGCTCTACCAGCAGTACAACCGCGACCATGCACGGCTACGGGCACCCGGCGAACGCGCCTTCGCCCTGCTGAAACCCTGGCCGGGTACGGTCGGCCACCAGGCCGGCGCCGCGGGCGAGGCTGCGCCGGTCGACAGCTGTCTCGTCGCCCCGCTGCAGCTGGCCAGGTCGCGGCGCATGCGGGCCTGGCCGGCGATGACGAACATGACGAAGGCGTCCTTGGCGCGGTCTTCCTCTCGCCCCGGCAAGTTCTAAAAGCGTGGTGAACGGCCCGGCCGGTGAGGTAGGCCATCGGCCGGTTGTGATCATGCAGCAGACGATCACCAACTCCGGGTGGCCGTGTTTCTCAAGCCATGCACTCGGCGTGGCTATGACAGCGATGCCCGCGCCCCCTGGGCTGCTTCACCGAGCATACGGATGGCCAGTTCCCTCCCACCAGGAAGATAGGACGGATCTGTCTCACATGCGGTGGTAACGGAGGGTGGTGCTATCCGAGGGCGATTCGGTGGCGGAGCAGGGTAAGGCCGGTTCGTCTGTGTACCTGGCGGGCCGTTGCTGGGCGGAAGTGTGCTCGCGGCGATCACAGCGGTCGCATCCCGCTTGAGGAGGCCGCGGGTGAAAGCGGAGAGGTGCGGCGGGTCGGCGGTACGGACCTGGGAGAGCCTGTGATCGAGCGCGTCGGCGTACTCAGGCTGAGGTTTCAGGAACGGCGAAAGTCAGGACGGAGGTGGTCAGATGGTTCGTCTCGGGGCAGGCAGCGGTGAGCATGTCCAGGAGATCGCGATGTCCGGCCTTCCGGTTCTCTGGCCTGGTCGGGATCAACCGGGCGAGGCTGCGCGGGGAAATGTGGCTGCGGACGGCGTCCGCTCGGTCTTGGATGTACTTGTGCAGGAGGCTGGGGCAGCCGGTGAAGCCGAGGGTCTTGAACCGTTTCGAAGATGTGCTGCACGGGGATGGCGGGGTCTTCAGCCCGGCGTTTGTCCAGGTGCTCGTGGGGGTGTCTCTATGTCCTTCGTCAAGGATGTGGTGCCGGGTATGGGGCTGTTTGGGATGGTCACGCGGCGAGGGTGATGGTGGGGGTTCTGGAC
>NZ_JBIAJH010000104.1:0-7043 GCF_042871845.1 Streptomyces sp. NPDC005533
TTAGCGCCGGAAATTCTGACCCAAATAAGTCGAGCTTCATATCAATGGACTCGACCGATGCAAGTATCAACACGCTCTACCACTTCGCCTGGAAGCACTGCCCTTAAGGCTGCCGATAACCGCAGGTCACCGGTGAAAGGTCTGTAGATCCCTGTCACTCGGGGACATCCCGGGGACATGACCCTCACCGGCCCGCCCCTGTCCGGCTCCACCCTGCCACCGGCTTGCAGACCGGCCCAGCAGCACCCCTCCCCGTCCAGGCCGGTTCTGCTGGCCGCGATGACCTACTGGCGGACGCTCTCGGTACTCCGGCAGCGGATCGTGTCCTGAACCGGTTCTTCTTAGGTAATGGCTGGTTGTGCATTGGCCTGCTGGCGTTGGTGCCGGGGGCCAGTTCAGTGCGAGATCTTGTGAACGAGGTCGGCGGGTTCTTGACCTGCTGTGACGTCGGTACTGCCCACCACATGGCCGACGCCGAGTTCTCGAGCAGGCGCCGGAACTTCCATTCCTGGCCGTAGGCCTCCTCCGCCGTCACCCACGAGGCCGGCCAACCCGCGGCCAGGCAGCGAGTCACGATGACCTTCGCGAGGTCGCCCTTGGTCGCGAAGTCCCGCTCGTCGGGAATCTTGGCGGCCCGGCAGTGTTCCCGGTCGGCTGTCCACGCCCTGGACAGACTCCCGGTCCACCACAGCCTCTCCACGGCTGGTGGCGTGAGCAGCGAACACCCCGATCTGACAGTTGTCGGTCTTTCCCGAGGTGCCGGTGTGCAGCCGGCCCACCCCGGCCGAGACGGTGCCCTTCTTGATGAAACCGGTGTCGACGATGATCAGCACACCACTGGGCCCGAGCTTGCCAGCGACATACTCCCGGACGTCATCACGCAGTGCATCCACGTCCCACACGCTGGAGTTCAGCAACCGCTGGAACCCGTCGGCCTTGACCCTGATTCCTGGACACGGGTTATGTGGCTTTGGCCAGCGTAGTTGTTGTTGTGGTGGTGGTTGCGTAGGCGATGGGGCTGCGTTGTCCGAGGTGGGAGTGGCGGCGTCGGGTGTTGTAGCGGTGCAGCCATGGGAATGCGTCGAGGCGGGCCTCACGCTCGGTGGGCCAGCTCTTGCGGCCTTGGAGCGTCTTTTGAAGGTGGCGTTGAAGGACTCGGCGAGCGCGTTGTCCGCGCTGGATCCGATCGCGCCCATGCTCTGCCTCACCCCTGCTGACCTGCAGGTTTCGGCGAATGCCCGGCTTGTGTACTGGGCTCCGTCGGTGTGCATGATCGCTCCGGTCAGGCTGCCGCGGGTGCGTTGGGCAGCGGCGAGGGCATCGGTGACGAGTTCGACACGCATGTGGTCGGTGATCGTCCAGCCTGCCAGGCGGCGTGAGGCGAGGTCGATGACGGTCGCGAGGTAGCAGAACTTCCCGCCGTCGAGGGGCAGGTAGGTGATGTCACCGACGTACTTCGTGTTCACCTCGGTCGCGGTGACGTCACGCCCGAGCAGGTCCGGCGCCTTCGCCGCGGCCGGGTCCGGCGTGGTGGTGCCATGCCTGCGACAAAGACGCACTACGGCGAGATTGATGCTCCGCATGATGCGGGCGACGCGCTTGTGATTGACGCGTTCGCCCTCGTCACGGAGCTCTGCGGTAACCCTGGGAACGCCGTAAGTACCGTCCGACTCCAGGTGCACGATCGGTATCCGAGCCGCGAGTGGGGCATCGGCCGCCTGCCGGGCGGCCCGGTCACCGGCCGTCGAACGCCAGTAGTAGAAGCTGGAGAGAGATCTCCAGGATCGAGCAGAGCCGCTTCACGCCGTGGCGGCGCTGGTGGTCGGCGACGAACCGGAAGCGGTTCACCAGCGCGTCTCCCCGGCGAAATACTTCGCCGCCTTCCGCAGGATCTCGCGTTCCTCCTCGAGCTCGCGGATCTTCTTGCACAGAGCGGCGTTCTCCCCCTCGATCGGCTTCGCCGGCTCCGCGGGAACCTGGGAACGGTGCCCCCGGGGCCGACTCACGCCGGCCGCCCTCTACTACAGCCGTGAGTCGTGTCTGTTGGGGGTGTGGCGCGTTGGTCTGCTCGTGGATAGGGAGCAGGCGGTGCAGGTCTGGACGGGCTGGTTCGAGGAGTTCTTCGCGGGGCTGGCCGGGGTGTTCGGGCGGAGGGATCGGCAGCGGACGGCGCTGGCGTATCTGAAGGCGCTGATCGCGCCGGTCGAGCGGAAGAACGGCTGGCAGATCGCCGAGCACATCGGGCACGCGACGCCGGATCGCGTCCAGTGGTTCCTGGCTCGCTCAACGTGGGTTGCCGACCAACTCCGTGATGCCGTCCGCTCGTTCGTCATCAGCCATCTGGGCCGGCCCGACGGGGTGCTGGTGCTGGACGAGACGGCCTTCTTAAAGAAGGGGACCAAGTCGGCGGGGGTGGCACGGCAGTACGCCGGGATCACCGGGCAGATCGAGAACTGCCAGGTCATGGTGTTCTGCGCGTACGCCGTCGATACCGGCCGGGCACTGATCGACCGGGAACCCTACGTTCCGGCTGCCTGGACCGGCATGCCGGGCGATGCGGGGCGGTGCCGGGCGGTGCCGGGAAGCAAAGGTCCCCCGTCCGAGAGCGCAGGAGGTGGTGACCAAGCCGGAACTGGGCCGGCGGATGATCGAACGCTGCCGGCGAGCCGGCGTGCCGTTCGGCTGGGTCGCCGCCGACAGCGCCTACGGCCAGGACCGCGGACTGCGCGCCGCCCTGGAGCGCCGCCGCATCCCGTATGTGATGGCCGTCCCCGTGGACGAGACCGTGACCACCCCCGGTATCCGCTCGCTCCGGTCCACGCCCTGGCCAGGGCCGTCCCGCTGATCTTCGAGCGCCGCTCCTGCGGCACGGGGAACCAAAGGACAGCGCCGCCACGACTGCGCGCTGGTGGAGGTCACCTGGCCCGGCGGCGCCGACGGCGGCCCCCGCCGTGGTTTGGTCCACCTGCTGCCGGTCCGCCGCTCCATCGGCGCCCCCTCCCAGCTGGCCTACTTCGCCGTCCACGCCAAGGCCGGCACCCCCATCAGCGAGATCGTCCGCGTGATGGGCCTGCGCTGGTCCATCGAGGACTGCTTCGAAACCGCGAAATCCGACTGCGGACTGGACCACTACGAGGTCCGTACCTGGGACGCCTGGATGCGCCACATCACCCTCTCCATGGCCGTCCTCGCCTTCCTGACCACCACCGCCACCCGCACCGACGACACCACCACCCCGGCGCTGGCCGCCCCGGAACCCGACCAGAGCGGCCACCCCGAAAAGGGGCACCCAGCCGACGCGTTGCGCAGCTGACCCGCTACAGCGCCGAAGAGATCCGCCGACTCCTCACCCGCCTCGCCTGGCCTCCACCGCCGATCACTGCCGCCCTGGTCACAGCCCAATCGCTCTGGCGGCACACCCACCAAACCCGGGCCCTGCCATGCCATCACACAACCCGCAACCGAAGAGACCGCGAACACGACTCACGGCTGTAGTACCTGATCCAGTTCCGCAGGGTTCTTCGGGTTGACCCCCAGACCGGCGGCGATCTGCCTGATCGTCGCCCCCGGCCGCGACTCGTACAGCGCAACCGCGTCCGCCTTGAACTCCGGCGGATAGTTCTTCATGACCACGAGATAACCACCCTCAGACCCACAGGATCCAGTGTCTCGCGTGTCCAGAATCAGGGGTCAAGACCCCCGTTGGCCACGCCCTCTCAAACTCTGCCGCCACCCCACTCGCAGGCCATGCAGATGGAAAGGGTCGGGACAGCGTCCAAGGCAGACCACCGGCTGGCGGATCCGACCCTGACCGTTCAGCGGAAAGTTCGGCAAGTCAGAGTGATCTGCACCCGTGTCTCTCGTTCGCGTTCCCGACCTCTGCCGCGACAGGCTGATCACGAACCGGCTCGTGACATGCTGTCCTTCTCGTTCGGGAGGGCGGAACCGTGACAGAAGTCGGTGGATGGATCTGGGAGCGCAACCTGCGGTCCTTCATGGAGTTGCTGTCGCACTACGTCGGCTATGACTTCGACGTCACCGACTGGAAGACGGTGGCGCTGGCGCTGGCGGGGACCGATGACGAGCGAGCTGAACGCTGGTACGCGTATCCCCTGGTCGGCGACCTTCATCAGGTTGATGTCTGGCTTGCTCGCTCGGTGGGCGGTGACGAGGTTTCCGTGACCGTGAGCGGAATCGAGATGGCCGAACTGGAGATCCGGGCAGACACTCTGCTGTCCGCATTCGCGACTGGTTGAGGGCGAGGGGGCAGAGCAATAGTCAAGAGTTGTGGATCGGTGGGGTTGTTCAGGCTGCGGTGGTCTCGGGGTGGTCGGTGAGGTGGCCGTTGTGGAAGCGGGCGCCTGTGCGGACGAGGGCGACGAGGTCGGCTCGGGTGATTGCGTGCCAGCGGGCCTGGGCGGACTCGACGAGTTTGAAGACCATGGCGACTCTGCTGCTCAATTTGCTGCGGGGGTGGGGCCGGGTCCGCGATGATCGTCTCTGGTCGCTTTCGTGCCGTGCGGCCGTGGAGGTGGGGCGGGTGTCGATGCGGCCGGTGGGGCTGCCGGAGATCCCGGAACAGACGGTGGCGGTTGCGCGGGCGGCGTTCCCGAAGGGGAGCCTGGCGATACGGGCCCGGGATCGGCTCGCAGGGGTTTTCGCTGATGAGCCGTTCGCGGGGGCGTTCGGGGTTCGGGGTGCTCCGGGGCTGTCGCCGGGGGTGTTGTCACTGGTCACGGTGCTGCAGTACTGCGAGGGCCTCACCGATAGACAGGCTGCTGGGATGGCGGTGCGGGCGATCGACTGGAAATACGCCCTCGGGATGGAGCTGAAGGACACCGGTTTCGATGCGAGTGTGCTGTCCAGGTTCCGGGCCCGGCTCGCGGACAACGGTATGGAACGGGTGGTCTTCGACCGGCTCCTTGAGTACTGCAAGGACGCAGGCCTGGTGGGAGCCGGGGGCAGGCAGCGCACTGATTCCACCTATGTGCTCAGCGCGGTGCGGGACTTGAACCGGCTTGAGCTGGCCGGTGAGAGCGTGCGGGCTGCCCTGGAGGCTCTCGCGACCGCGGCGCCGTCGTGGCTGGCGGGGAGAATCGATGTGGCGGAGTTCGCCGAGCGGTACGGGCCCCGCGTGGATGGCTGGCGGATGCCGTCCTCGAAGACGAAGCGTGACCGTCTTGTCCTGGTCTTCGGCCAGGACGCCCTCGCTTTATGCACTGCGGCCTGGGCCGCCGACACCCCGGTGTGGATCCGCGAGATCGAGGCCGTGTGAACCACCCTGGGTTTGTTGGAGGCGGGGTTGTCTGGTTCTCAGGCCGCGGTGGCGGTCTGGGGTGAACGGTAGTGGACGGTCTCATATTCGGTGGGCGGGAGATCGCCGATCGAGCTGTGCAGGCGCCGGTTGTTGTACCAGTCGACCCAGGTCAGCGTGGCCAGCTCGACATCGTCAAGTGTCCGCCACGGACCACCGGGCTTGATCGTCTCGGTCTTGAACAGGCCGATCGTGGACTCCATGAGCGCATTGTCGAGTGCGTCGCCGACAGTCCCGACACTCGGAGCGGCCCCGGCTTCGGACAGGCGCTGGGTGTAGCGAATCGCCAGGTACTGACTGCCGGCGTCGCTGTGATGCACCAGTCCGTCCAGGTCACCGAGTCCTTCGCGGTCGCGGGACCAGATCGCCATCTCCAGCGCGTCCAGGACCAGGCTGGTGCGCATGTGGTCCGCCGCGCGCCAGCCGACGATCTTGCGGGAGAAGACGTCGACGACGAAGGCGACGTAGACGGTGCCCGCCCAGGGGGCCACGTAGGTGAAGTCGGTGACCCACAGCTGGTTCGGTGCCGTGGCGGTGAAGTCCCTGTTCACCAGGTCCTTCGGCCTGGCGGGGGCCGGATCGGTCACGGTGGTGCGGCGCTTCTTGCCGCGGACCGCGCCGGTCAGACCAAGCACACGCATCAGGCGCTCGACGGTGCAGCGCGCCACGCGGATGCCCTCCCGCCGTAACTGCCCGGTGATCTTCCGTGCACCGTAGACCCGGAAGTTGTCCTCATACACGCGGATGATCTCCTTCTTCAGCTTCTCGTCCCGCCGATCCCGGGCCGCGGGCCGGTCCTTCCTCGCGGCGGCGGCGTAATAGGTGGACGGGGCAATCGCAAGTTCCTTGCAGATCAGCTCGACCCCGTACGTTTCCCGGTGCGCGTCGATGAACGCGCTCATCTGGGCAGTTTCGGGTCGAGCTCCCGCGCGAAGAAAACCGAGGCCGCGCGCAGGATCGCGTTGGAGCGCTCCAGCTCTTTGACCTTCCGCTCCAGCTCGGCGATCCGGGCAGCGTCCGAGGTCGAGGTGCCCGGACGCTGCCCGGCGTCGATCTCCGCCCGCTTGACCCACTCCCGCAGGGCCTCACGGTGCACACCGAGCTGGTCGGCGACCCGGGAGATCGAGCCGACCTTCTGCCCGGTCTCCTGACGTATCTCAAACACAAGCCTCACGGCCCGTTCCCGCAGCTCGGCGGGGTACTTCCTTGGTGCTGGCATGACTCCAACCCTTCCAGGGATCAGAGCCTCCAAAAAACCCGGGGCGGTTCAGTGGGCCTGCTGCGGCAGGTCCTCGTGCAGACCTACATCATCTGGTCCGATGCCCGGGGACGGCAGGTGATCAGGAAGCGGGACGCCGACGACGGCGTCCCGCCCGGTCAACTCCGCCTGGCCTCCCCCTACGACACCGACGCACGCTGGGCTGCCAAGGGAGAGGACCTGTTCTGGCTTGGCTACAAGGTCCACCTCACCGAAACGTGCGGCACACTCCCCGAAGCCGAAGCCGAAGCAAGGGCAAGGGTGCAGCCGAATCTGATCACCGATGTGGGCGACTGCGCCGATCCAGCACAAGCTCGCCGGACACGGTGTCAGGCCGGACGAGCACTACCTCGATTCCGGATACCCGCCGGCCGACCTGATCACCAAGGCACTGCAGGACGGAATCCGCATGGTCACCCCGGTCCTTCTGGACCACTCCGCGCAGGCCAAGGCCGCCGAGGGCTTCGCCAA